>NZ_LMGP01000011.1:0-1517 GCF_001427445.1 Acidovorax sp. Root568
ATGCGTGACCAGGCACAGCACCTGGCGCAGGTGGTGTCGGTATTCAACGTGGGAGCGGTGGCCACCCGGGCGCCGACAGCGGCACCCCGCGCTGCAGCACCGGCGCCTGCGCCACGGCCCGCCGTGGCCAAGGCCCCACTGGGCAACAAGCCTGCCACCGCCAGTAAGGCGGCAGCCAGCGCGCCCAAGGCCCCGTCGCGGCTGGCGCCGCCAGTTGCACCCGCAGTCACACAGTCGGCAGCCCCTGCACCCAAGGCGGCGGCCAAGGGCGGGGACGACGACTGGGAAAGCTTCTGATTCCTGGCCCTTGCGTGCCCTGAAGGCTCCGGGGCGTAGGCCTGTCAGGGCCCGCAATACTGGGACCAGAGGCTTGGGTGTAGCGGGCTGGGACTTGTGTACCGGTCTGGCCCCGTCAGGCCGTGGGTTCTAGCGCCTGTTCGATCTGTCTTCGTTCGCGCATTCCTGGCGGATTTTGGATGCGGGTTTTTCCCGGTGGGGCATGAGTCCGCCGGTGCCTTGGGCTGGCGTAGGCTATGGCCTGTTGTTGATGTAATCGAATGTGTCTTGCACGCCATGCGCAGACCATGGAGACATCACCGATCCACGAGGAAAAACCAACCATGCAATTTGACAATATCCGCGTCTCCCGCAAGCTGTGGGGCGCCTTTCTGGGGCTCATGATTGCCATGTTGCTGCTGTCTGCGTTTGCGCAGAACCGGGGCAACTCTTCGATGTCAGCGGCCATGGACGCCGTGGTCGAGATCGAGGCCCGCATCTCGGCTGCTGTGCGCTGGCGGGGCGCCACCGAAACGGCTGTCACCATGGTCATGGGCGGCGCGGTGACCACCGATTCGGTGCTGGCCGAGCAGTACGGCGCCAAGGTCAAGGAGATCATTGGCAACATCAACAAGGTGCAGGAAGGCATCGTGGCCTCAGCCACCGCGCCCGAGGAGAAAGCCTCGCTCGACAAGGTGCTGGAGGCGCGCAAGGCTGTGCTGGCGGCCACCGCCAAGACCTGGGAGCTCAAGGGCGCAGGCGATGCCGTCGCCACCCAACGCTATGCGGACGACGAGTTTGCCCCCCTGGTCACCAAGTACCTCAAGGCGCAGGATGAGTTTGTGGCCACGCTCGAAAAGCGCCGCGACGTGATCCGTGCCGAAGCCACCCAGCGCCGCATCGAATACGCCATCACCGGCATCATCAGCTCCATGGTGCTGATGGCGGCGGGCCTGTTCCTGGCCTGGAAGCTGGTGCGCTCCATCACCCTGCCGCTGAACGAAGCGGTAGAGACCATCGATGCCATTGCGGGAGGTGACCTCACGCGCGAGCTGCAATCCACCCGCAAGGACGAGTTTGGCCACATGCTGCGTTCGCTGTCGGCCATGTCGGCACGGCTGCGTGGTGTGGTGAGCGAAGTGCGCCAGGGGGTGGACTCGGTCTCGTCGGCCTCGGTGGAGATTGCCAACGGCAACCACGACCTGTCGGCGCGCACCGAGCAGACGGCCTCCAACCTGGAA
>NZ_LMGP01000014.1:0-505012 GCF_001427445.1 Acidovorax sp. Root568
TCACTTTGGTGATGTCGCTGATTTGGGCCACGTCGAGCTTGGCCGCCACGCGGGGGGCCACGTTCTTGCCGCTGGCAGTCGCCGGGAACAGGATGTGGCTGTAGTTGGATGCGATGGCGAGCACTTGCGCGGCCACGTTTTCTGCCAGGCCATGTTCCAGGCCAGGGGCGTCGGCGTGGATGACCTTGGCAACACCGGCTATTTTGGAGGCGGCTTGTGCAGCAGCGCCGGCGTTGTGGCCGGCCACCAGCACGTGCACGTCGCCGCCGCAGGCCACTGCGGCCGTGACGGTGTTCAGCGTGGCGCCCTTGATGGACGCGTTGTCGTGTTCAGCAATAACGAGTACCGACATTTAGATCACCTTCGCTTCGTTCTTGAGTTTTTCGACCAGRGCGGCCACGTCSGCCACCTTGATGCCAGCRCCGCGCTTGGCGGGCTCGGTCACCTTGAGGGTCTTCAGGCGCGGAGCCACGTCCACRCCGAGGTCTTCGGGCTTGACGGTRTCGAGCTGCTTYTTCTTGGCCTTCATGATGTTGGGCAAGGTGACGTAGCGGGGCTCGTTCAGGCGCAGGTCGGTGGTGATGACGGCGGGCAGCGTCAGGGCCAGGGTTTCCAGGCCGCCGTCCACTTCGCGGGTCACGCTGACTTTGTCGGCCGTCAGTTCGACCTTGCTGGCGAACGTGGCCTGGGGCAGGTCGGCCAGGGCCGCGAGCATCTGGCCGGTCTGGTTGGCGTCGTCGTCGATGGCTTGTTTGCCCAGGATGATGAGACCGGGCTGCTCTTTGTCCACCAGGGCCTTGAGGATCTTGGCCACGGCCAGGGGCTGCAGCTCGACGTCGGTCTCGACCAGGATGGCGCGGTCGGCGCCAATCGCCATGGCAGTGCGCAGGGTTTCCTGGCACTGGGCCACGCCGCAGGAGACTGCGATGACTTCGGTCACCAGGCCTTTTTCTTTCAGGCGCACGGCCTCTTCAACGGCGATTTCGTCAAAGGGGTTCATGCTCATCTTCACGTTGGCGATGTCCACACCCGTGTTGTCCGACTTCACNTCTTTCAGGCGCACGGCCTCTTCAACGGCGATTTCGTCAAAGGGGTTCATGCTCATCTTCACGTTGGCGATGTCCACACCCGTGTTGTCCGACTTCACGCGGACCTTCACGTTGTAGTCCACCACGCGCTTGACGGGAACGAGAACTTTCATAGTTGGGTCTTTCTGAAAAAACAGGAAATCGATCAGTGCGACAGCGCGCGGTGCAGGTCGCGCAGCTCGCGCTTGAGCACCTTGCCAATCGCGCTGCGCGGCAGCTCGTCGATGAAATGCAGCGCAGCCAGCCGCTGCGTTTTGCCCGCCCGGGCGTTGTACCAGCCCATGATCTGGGTGGCGTCTTCGGTGGCGCCCGGTCGGCGGCACACAAAGGCCACAGGCGTCTCGCCCCATTGTTCGGAGGGTACGCCGGTCACGGCCACGTCCTCCACGGCGGGGTGCTTGCGCAGCTCGGCTTCGAGGTCGCTGGGGTAGATATTGAAGCCGCCGCTGATGACCATGTCCTTGCGGCGGTCCAACAGGGTCAGAAAGCCCTGCGCGTCAAACCGGCCCACATCGCCTGTGCGGATGAAGCGCTTGCCGGTGGCATCAAACCACTCGGCCTCCCGCGTCTTGTCGGGCTGCCGGTGGTAGCCGGTCATCATGCCGGGCGAGTGGCCCACCACCTCGCCGGTGGCGCCGGGCGGCAGCTCATGGCCCTCTTCGTCGATCAGGCGGATGTCGCTGGTAGATGCGGGCTGGCCCACGGTGTGCAGCTTGTCCGGGTGCTCGTGCGCCGCCAGGATGCAGGTGCCCCCCCCTTCGGTCATGCCGTAGAACTCGTACAGCGCGCCCGGCCAGCGTGCCAGGATGTCGGCTTTGAGCTCAGCACGAAACGGCGCGCTGGTGCAGAACTTGGCGCGAAAGGACGACAGGTCGAACTCGCCAAACTGCGGCAGCGCCAGGATGCGCTGGTATTGCACCGGCACCAGCATGGAATGCGTGGCGCGGATCTGCTGCGCGGTCTGTAAGTAGCGCAACGCATCGAATTTTGGCATCAGCCGCACGCTGCCGCCCCAGCACAGGCCGGGGAAGAACGACACCAGCGTGGTGTTGGAATACAGCGGCGTTGCCAGCAGCGTGACACTGTCCGGGCCGTAGCCCTGCGCCAGGCCGCGCACCAGATGCGCCCAGCGCATGCCGTGCGATTGCACGATGCCCTTGGGGTTGCCGGTGGTGCCGGAGGAATAAATGATGTTGAACGGGTGCTCGGGCCCCACGTCCACCGGCTGCGGTGCGGCGCCTTCTGGAGCGAGCCATGCGCTCCACGGCATGCCCGCACCGGTATCGTCCAGCGCCACCAGGGGCAGCACACCGGCGCCTTTCATCACTGCCGGCGGCACCGCCGCCCTACCCTGCGCATCGGCAAACAGCAGGCGCGCCTGGGCGTCGCCCAGCATCGATGCCATCGCATCGGGCGTGACGGATGGCGCCAGCGGTGCCACCACCACACCCGCACGCAGGGCGCCCAGGTACACGGCGGCATAACGCACCGACGACGCGGCGCACACGGCCACCACGTCGCCCGACCGCAGGCCCGCCTGCTGCAACGATGCGGCCACGCGGTCCACCAGGGCATCGAGCGCAGCCCAATCCAGCGCGGAGTCGTCATCGGCCAAGGCACTGGCCTGCGGGCGCTGCTGCGCGTTGTCACGCAGCAGATCGGAGACCCGGCGGAATGGGGGCAAAGGGGCAGAGGCAGTTGCGTTGGTCATGGCCCAACTTACTCGAAGACGATGCCCTTGTCGCGGATCACCTGGCCCCACTTGGCGTAATCGCCACTCACGCGCTTGGCCATCTGGTCCGGGCCCTGGTAGTTGGCGATGGCGCCGGCGCTGAGCAGCTTGTCCTGCACTTCCTTGTCGGCCAGGATGGCTTTGACTTCGGTGCTGATGCGATCAACCACCTCCTTGGGCGTACCGAGCGGGGCCATCAGGCCGCCCCACGACACGGCATCAAAGCCCTTGAAGCCCTGCTCGGCAATGGTGGGCACGTTGGGGATCACGCCCACGCGCTGCGGCGAGCCCACGGCAATGGCGCGCAGCTTGCCCGTCTGGATATGGGGCAGCGCTGCCACGAGGTCGGCATACATCATGGGCACCTGGCCGCCCAGCGTGTCGGTGATGGCGGGCACACCGCCCTTGTAGGGCACATGCTCCATCTCGAATTGACCCAGCTGCTTGAGCAGCTCCATGCTCAGGTGGCCAAAGCTGCCCACGCCCGAGGAGGTGTAGTTGAGCTGACCTGGCCGCGCCTTGGCGTGGGTGATGAGCTTTTGCAGATCGGTCACGGTAGGCATCTGCGCCGGGTTGACCACCACTACGATGGGCAGGTCGTACACGGTAGCCACGGACACGAAATCCTTGGTGGTGTCGTAGCCCGCCTTTTTGTACAGGTGCGGAGCCAACAGCGTGGGCGTGGCCAGCATCATGAGCGTGTAGCCGTCGCCAGGGGTCTTGGCGATCTGCTGCGCGGCAATCGAGCCCGAAGCGCCCGCGCGGTTCTCCACCACCACGGGCTGCTTCAGCCGCTCGGCCAGCTTCTGGCCGACGATACGCGAGGCCGTGTCGGTGGGGCCACCAGCCGGGAAGGGCACCACGAGCTTGATCATCTTGTTGGGCCAGGCCTGGGCGTGCGCTGGGGCCGTGCCCAGCAGGCCGATGGCCGACACAGCGGCAGCTGCGGACAGCACCGCGCGACGCGAAAAGGCGGCGGGGAAAAGAGATTGTTTCGTCATCAGATATCCGTTTTTACTTTCAGCTTTTGTGCTGACCCACGCCCGACGTAACCGGCGCGGCCCAGGCGCGGGCAGCCGCGCAAGGGCCGCCCCGCCGCGCTGGCTGCGTCCCCCTGCCCGCATGGCGCAGCCATGCGAGAGCGGGGGGAAGCCGCGCTGCGGCTCAGGGGGGTGTTAATCGAGCTTTGCGCCAGACACTTTCACCACGCGCTCCCACACCGGTGCGTCCTTCTTGAACTGGGCGCTGAACTGCTCGGGACTGCTGCCCACGGGGATGAAACCCATCTGCTGGATGCGGTCGCGCACTTCGGGCATCGCGATCACGGCCTGCAGCTCAACGCCAAGCCGCGCTACGACTTCGGGCGGCGTCTTCGCGGGTGCGCTCATGCCCACCCAGCCCGTCACCTGGAAGACCTCGTCCTTGATACCCTGCTCAGCCATCGTGGCCACTTTGGGCAGCGCGTCCATGCGCTGCGCGCCGGTCACGGCCAGTGGCTTGAGGCGGCCCGATTCGATGTACGGCCGGGCCGACTGCAGGCTGGCAAACGCCATCTGGAACTGCCCGCCAACGAGGTCCTGCAGCATGGGGGCCTCGCCCTTGTAGGCCACATGGTTCATGTCGGCCTTGTGCTTGTCGGACAGCCATGCACCCGCCAAGTGGGCGTACGAACCCATGCCCCACGAGCCATAGGCGATCTTGCCCTTGTTGCGGTCGATGTAGGCCATCAGCTCCGCTGCGTTGTTGACCGGCAGCTGCGGGTTGACCAACAGCACCACCGGCGCCAGCGCGATCTGCGTGATGAGGGCCTGGTCCTTTTGCGGCTGGTAAGGCAGGCGGTCGTACAGGAACTGGTTGATGAGCATGGTGGTGCCCAGGGACACCAGCAGGGTGTAGCCGTCGGCTGGCGACTTGAGCGCCTGGTCGGTGCCGGTCACCCCGCCGGCTCCGCCGCGGTTGTCCACCAGAACAGGCTGGCCCAGACGGGCCGAGAGCTTCTCGCCCAGCGCGCGGGCGGTGATGTCGGTGGCGCCACCGGCCGGGTACGGCACGATCAGCTTGATAGGCTTGGCAGGCCAGGCGTCCTTGCCCGCCTGGGCCAGGGCCGAGCCCAGCAGGCCGGTGCTGATGAGGGCGACCAGGCCCTGCAGGACCCTGCGGCGGGGAATACGGAAGAAGTTCATGTTTGTCTCCGGATGGCAATAGGAAAAGGTCGATAGCGCTTGTTCTGCGAGCGCATTTCGCTATCGTTTTTATAGCTATAAAAGCGGGGGCAGTGTGAGGACACCCTTGTCGCGCAGGGCCTGAAGCTCGGCCTCTGGCAGTTGCAGCAGCTGCTGCAGCACATCGCGCGTGGCGTCGCCCAGGGTGGGCGGTGCGTTGCGGATGGGCAGGCGCTGGCCGTCCAGCCGGTAAGGTGGCGCAAACACATGCGTGGTGCCCGCCACGGGGTGGGGCATTTCCTGCAGCAGGCCGCCACGCCGCGTACGCTCGCTGGTCAGCGCCTCATGCAGGCCGGCCACGCGGCCGCAAGGGATGCCTGCAGCGGTCAGGCGTTCGAGCAGCACATCACGCGGGAAGCTGGCAATCAACGCCTTCATCTCGGGCAGCAGGGCAAGTCGATTGCGGGCACGCTCGACATTGGTGGCAAAACGAGGGTCTTCCACGATATCCGGGCGCATCACCACCTGACGGCAGAACTTGTCGAACTGGCTGTTGTTGCCCACGGCGATGATGAGCGGACCATCCTGCGCCTCGAACATGCCATAGGGCACGATGGACGGGTGGGCGTTGCCGTAGCGCTGCGGGTCATGGCCCAGCAGCATGGCGTCCAGGCCGTAGTAGCCGGTGATCATCAGACCGCAGTCGTACAGCGCCATCTCGATGTGGC
This sequence comes from Acidovorax sp. Root568, assembly GCF_001427445.1. Lineage (NCBI taxonomy): Bacteria > Pseudomonadati > Pseudomonadota > Betaproteobacteria > Burkholderiales > Comamonadaceae > Acidovorax > Acidovorax sp. Root568. The sequence continues at coordinate 5,711 of NZ_LMGP01000014.1, forward strand.
GACCCTTGCCCGTGCGCTCCCGCCGGAACAGCGCGGCCAGCACGGCCTGCGCCGCATACATGCCGGTCATCATGTCCACCGCGGCCACGCCGAACTTCAGCGGGGGCTGGCTGGCCTCACCGTTGATGGCCATCAGACCCGCCTCGCCCTGGATCACCAGGTCATAACCGGGGCGCTTGGCCTCGGGGCCGGAGCTGTCGTAGCCCGCCACCGAGCAGTAGATGAGGTCGGGCTTGATGGCCTTGAGCTGCTCGTAGCCCAGGCCCAGCTTCTCGGCGCCGCCGGTCTTGAAGTTCTGGACCACCACGTCGCACTGCGGCAGCAGGTCGCGGATGATCTTCACGCCTTCGGGCGTCTGCAAATCCACCGTGATGGACCGCTTGTTGCGGTTCATGCTGTTGTAGTAGGTGGTCTCGGTCTTGCCGATGCGCATGCCCCAGTCGCGGGTGTCGTCACCCCGGCCGGGGTGTTCCACCTTGATGACGTCCGCACCAAAGTCGGCCAGCACCTGGCCGCACAGCGGGCCCGCAAACACACGCGAGAGGTCGAGCACGCGCACGCCTTCGAGCGGGAAGTCCATGCCCTCGGGCAATGCGGGTGTGGGGGTGGTGGAGGTCATTGCGTAGTGTCTTGTGTACCCGCGCCAGCGGTATTGACCTGGCGCAGGCGGGCGAAATCGGCGGGGCGCTTTTCCAGAAACGCACCAATGCCTTCGCGGGATTCTTCGGTGGCTTGCGACTGCACCATGAGCTGAGCTTCCAGCTCCAGTTGGTCGTCCAGTGGCTGGACGTAGGCACTGCGGCACAGCGCCTTGATGCGGCCCATGGCCAGGTCCGGGCCGGTGGCCACCTGCGCGGCCAATGCCAATGCCTGGGTCAGCGCCGCACCCGGTTCGGCCAGTCGGTTGACCGGGCCGAGTGCATGCAGTCGCTCGCCAGAGATGCGTTCGCCGGTGAGGCACAGCTCGGTCAGCACCTGGCGCGACACGAACTCGGCCAGGAAGGCCGTGGCGCCACCGTCGGGCGTGAGACCGACCTTCACGTAAGCCACCGAGAACACGGCATTGCGCGCAGCCACCAGCATGTCACAGGCCAGCGCCAGCGACAGGCCCGCACCGGCCGCTGCGCCCTCCACCGCTGCAATCACCGGCTTGCGGCAATCGCGCACGGTGCGGATCAGGTCGTGCAGGCCTTCGAGCTTGGCGCGGCGCTCTTCAATGGGCAGCTCACGTCGTTTGGCCAATTGGCGCAAGTCACCGCCCGCACAAAAGTGCCCGCCTTCGCCCGTGAGCACGATGGCACCCACGGTGGGGTCAGCCTCGGCCTGCGCCAAGGCCTCGGTCAGCGCCGCGTAAAACGCGGGCGACAGCGCATTGCGCGCAGCGGGGTTGTTGTTGGAGAGCACGAGCACCGCGCCCTCGCGGCGTTGCAGCAGAGGCTGTGGCTGCTCCATGGCTTCAGCTCCGGCCCAGCGCAATGAAGCGCGCCAGGTGGTGGTCTTCATCGCCAAACTGGTGATCCACCATGACCAGGCGCTTGGCATAGTGCGACAGGGGCAGCTCCCACGTCATGCCAATGCCGCCGTGCAGCTGGATGCTTTCCTCAGCCACCAGCGCTCCAATGCGGCCCATCGTGACCTTGGCGGCCGACAGCGCACGCTCGCGGTCGGTGCTGTCCATGGCTGCTGCCGCATTGATGACGGCAGAGCGTGCCTGCTCCACCTCCAGCAGCAGGTCGGCCATGCGGTGCTGCAGGGCCTGGAAGCTGCCAATGGGCACACCAAACTGCTTGCGCGTTTGCAGGTATTCCAGCGTGTGCTTCTTGGCCACATCCATGGCGCCCAGCGCCTCGGCACACACGGCCAGAATGCCCCAGCCCACGGCCTGCTCCAGGGTGGCAAAGCCCTGCCCTTCGGCGCCCAGCAAGGCACCCGCGCCCACCTGCACGTTCTGCAAGGTGACATCGGCCACACGCCCTCCGTCGATGCGCCCCATGCCACGGCGCTTCAGGCCTGCGGCATCGGCTGGCACCAGGAAGAGGGAGATGCCTTCTTCGTCCTCTTGCGCTCCCGAGGTGCGGGCGCTGACCAGCAGTAGCTGCGCCTGGTCGCCATGCAGCACCACGGCCTTATGGCCCGTCAGCAACCAGCCATCGCCACTGCGCACGGCGCGGGTAGTCACGCGGTTCAGGGCATAGTGCGCGCCGGGTTCCTCATGCGCCAGTGTGGCCACTGTGCTGCCGTCGATGAGGCTGGCGATGTGTTCCTTTTGCGCAGCGCTGCCCGCCAGGCCCAGCGCACGGCCCACCACCAGCGCGCCCACAAACGGCTCCACCACCAGGCCGCCACCCAGGGCTTCAAACACCACGGCCACGTCAAAGCCTGCGCCGCCAAAGCCACCGTCTGCTTCAGGGAACAGCGCGCCAATCGCGCCCAGCTCGGCAAAGCGGGCCCACAGCGCCGGGTCCGTGCCGGTATCGCCATAGGCGATGTGGTTGCGCGTCTCGATCCCGTACTGCTCGGCCACAAAACGGTTCAGGGTGTCCGCCAGCATGCGGCGGTCTTCGGTATGTTCAAAGTTCATCGCGGCAACCTCACAGGCCCAAGATCATTTTTGAAATGATGTTCTTCTGGATTTCATTGGAGCCGCCAAAGATCGACAGCTTGCGGTAGTTGAAGTAATTCGCAGCTGCCGTCGCTGCCTCCTTCGGCCCCACGGGTTCATCGGCATAGCCTTCGTACTGCGCTTCTTCGATGAAAGGCAGCGCGTACGGGCCCACCGCACGGCGGATGAGCGAGAGGATCTCCTGCCGGATCTCGGTGCCGCGAATCTTGAGCATGGAGCTTTCAGCCCCTGGCACGCCGCCACCGGCCACGGCGGCAATCACGCGCAGGTTGGTGGTCTTCATGTTCTCCAGGTCAATCTCGACCTGGGCCATGCGGGCGGCAAACAGTGGGTCCTGATCCAGCGGCTTGCCGTTTTTGATGACCTTGGCGGCAATCACCTGGAGCTTGGCCAGCGCGGCAATGCAAAAGCCCACGCCTGCAATGCCCGTGCGCTCATAGGTCAGCAGGTACTTGGCGTAGGTCCAGCCCTTGTTCTCCTCGCCCACCAGGTTTTCCACGGGCACCTTCACATCGGTGAAGAACACCTCGTTGACTTCCTTGTCGCCATCGAGCGTGCGGATGGGGCGCAGCTCCACGCCGGGCGAGTTCATGTCCACCAGCAAGAAGCTGATGCCCGACTGCGCCTTGGCTTCGCGGTCGGTGCGTACCAGGCAGAAGATCATGTTGGCGTGCTGGCCCTGGGTGGTCCAGGTCTTCTGGCCGTTGACGATGTAGTGGTCACCCTGGCGTACCGCCGTGGTCTTGACGGAGGCCAGGTCCGAGCCCGCGCCGGGTTCGGAGTAGCCCTGGCACCACCAGTCCTCGCCGCTCAGGATGCGCGGCAGCCAGTATTTTTTCTGCGCCTCGTTGCCGAACTTGATGAGCACCGGACCCAGCATGTTCACACCGAACGGCACGATGCGCGGGCCACCGGCCAGGGCGCACTCGGTGTCGAAAATGAACTTCTCGACGGCCCCCCAGCCGGGGCCACCGTATTCCTGGGGCCAGTGGTTGGCCAGCCAGCCGCGCTCGTTGAGGATGGCGTGCCACTCATCCTGGTCCGCCTTGGACAGGCGCTGGCCGGCCTTGACTTTGGTGGCGATGCGTTCGGGCAGCTTGGCTTTCAGAAAAGCCTGCACCTCGGCGCGGAAGGCTTCTTCTTCGGGGGTGAAATTCAGATCCATATCGGGTCGCTTGCAGTTCAGAGTTCGGTGGTGTGGCGCAGGGTCAGAAGATTTCAAAAAGGCCTGCAGCGCCCATGCCGCCTGCAATGCACATCGTCACCACGCCGTACTTGGCCTTGCGGCGGCGGCCTTCGAGCAGCAGGTGGCCCACCAAGCGCGCGCCGGTCATGCCGAAGGGGTGGCCAATGGCGATGGCCCCGCCGTTCACGTTCAGCCGCTCGGACGGAATGCCCAGGCGGCGCTGGCAGTACAGGGCCTGCGAGGCAAAGGCTTCGTTCATCTCCCACAGGTCAATGTCCTGCACCGTGAGGCCGTGGCGCGCCAGGAGCTTGGGCACGGCAAACACGGGGCCAATGCCCATTTCGTCGGGCTCGCAACCGGCCACCGCAAAGCCACGGAACGCGCCCAGGGGCTGCAGGCCACGGCGCTCGGCTTCTTTCGCTTCCATGAGCACGCATGCGCTGGAGCCATCGGACAACTGCGAGGCGTTGCCTGCGGTGATGAACTGGCCCGGACCTTTCACCGGCTCCAGCTTGGCAAGACCTTCCAGCGTGGTGCTGGCGCGATTGCAGTTGTCGTGCGTGGCGGTCACTTCACGGTAGGTGACCTCGCCGGTTTCCTTGTTCTTTTCCATCATGCGTGCGGCGCAGGGCACGATCTCGTCAGCAAACACGCCCGCCTGCTGTGCGGCGGCGGTGCGTTGCTGGGTTTGCAGCGAGAACAGGTCCTGGTCTTCACGGCTGATGCCATAGCGGTGGGCCACGATGTCGGCCGTGTCGATCATGGCCATGTAGAGGTCGGGCTTGTGCTCTTGCAGCCAGGGGTCGATGTCTGCCGGGTTGCCGGGCCGGATGGCCGAGATGCTTTCCACCCCGCCCGCCACCATGGCGGGCACGCCTTCGGCCACGATGCGGCCCGCGGCAATCGCCACCGACTGCAGACCCGATGCGCAAAACCGGCTGGCCACCATGCCGGCCACCGAAAGGGGCAGGCCCGCGCGCAGCGCGGTCTGGCGGCCAATGTTCTTGCCGGTGATGCCCTCGGGGTAGCCGCAGCCCATCACCAGGTCTTCGATCAACTCGGGATCGATGCCCGAGCGCTCCACCGCTGCCTTGACGGAAAAGGCCGCCAGCTGCGGGCCGGGTGTGGCATTGAATTCGCCCCGGTGAGACTTGGTCAATGGGGTGCGGGCGGTGGAAACGATGACGGCTTCACGCATAATTTGCTCCTGATTTTATAGCTGTTTGCGCTTATTCATAAAGCGCTAGAGGCCAATATGACTCGAATACGGTGGGACTGATGGAAAACGCTTCGCGTGCAATGCAGGTCAGGCAGACTCTGCGCTATGCAGCCTTGTTCAGGCTGTCGAAATTGCACCCCTCGGCTACCAGCTTTTCCAGCAGCGGCGCGGGCTGCCAGAACAGCGGGTCTTCCTGGGCGAACTCGCGGATATCGGCCAGCACCTTGTCCAGCCCCGTCATGTCGGCCCACTTCATCGGGCCGCCCCGGTGGCGCGGAAAGCCGTAGCCCGCGACAAAGGTCACGTCCACATCCAGCGGGCGCAGGGCAATGCCTTCGGCCACCACTTTGGCGCCTTCGTTGACCATGGCGGCCATGTAGCGGCGCATGATCTCGTCGGCGCTGAAGCGGCGGGGCGTGACGCCTTTCTTGGCGCGCTCGGCATCGACAATGGCGAGCACCTCAGGGTCGGGCTGGCCGGTGCGGGCACCGTCGGGGTACAGGTAGAACCCGCGCCCGGTCTTCTGACCAAACCAGCCGCGTTCGCAGATGCGGTCGGCAATCTCCACGTAGCGGGCCCGTGGGTCGCGCGTGGCGGCGCGGCGCTTGCGCGTGGCCCAGCCAATGTCGCCACCGGCCAGGTCTGTCACCTGAAACGGGCCCATGGCAAAGCCAAAGCCGCGCACGGCAGCATCGATTTCATACGGGCTGGCGCCGTCTTCCAGCAGGTAGTCAGCGGCCTGCTTATAGACAGCCAGGATGCGGTTGCCGATAAAGCCGTCGCACACGCCCGCGCGCACAGGCACCTTTTTCAGCTTGCGGGCCAGCTCGAACGCCGTGGCCACCACGTCGGGCGCCACCTTGGCGGGCACCACGATCTCCAGCAGCTTCATGATGTTGGCGGGGCTGAAGAAGTGCAGGCCGATCACATCCTGCGGGCGGCCGGTGGCGGCGGCAATGGCGTCGATGTCGAGGTAGGACGTGTTGGTGGCCAGCACGGCACCGGGCTTGCACACGCGGTCCAGCTCGCGGAACACGGCCTTCTTGACCTCGATGTCTTCAAACACGGCTTCGATCACCAGATCCACATTGGCGATGTCGGCATAGCTGGTGCTACCGGTGTAGCGCGCCATCACGGCGGCCTGGGCGGCATCGGTCATGCGGCCCTTGGCCACCAGGGCGTTGTAGACCTTTTCGACATTGGCGCGGCCCCGGGCAATGGACTCGGCATCGCGCTCGATCATGGTCACCGGCAAGCCGGCATCGAGGGCTGCCACTGCAATGCCCGCGCCCATGGTGCCGCCGCCGATGACGGCAATGCTGGCCACTGGGCGCGGCTGTGCGGCCTGTGCTTCGGGCACCTTGACGACCTCGCGTTCGGCAAAAAAAGCGTGGATGAGACCGGCGCGCTGCGGGCTGTCCAGGCACTCCATGAACAGCGCACGCTCGCGGGCCATGCCTTCGTCAAACGGCAGTTGCAACGCGGCCTGCACGCATTCGATGATCTTGAGGGGAGAGAACAGGCCGCGCGACTTTTTGGCGGTCTCGGCCTTCTGTGCGTCCAGCCAGGCCAGCGCAGCCTGCGGCTCGGCAATGGCCAGGTCACGCGTGCGGCGCACGGGGGCGTTGGCAGCCAGCAGTTCGCGCACGTAGGCCAGGCCTGCGGCCAGCGGGTGGGTGCCTTCCACCAGCTTGTCAACCAGGCCGGCTTGCAGCGCGGCCTGGGCCTTGAGAGGCTGGCCGCTGAGCATGAGGGTGGTCGCAGCCTGCACGCCCATCAGGCGCGGGGCACGCTGCGTGCCGCCCGAGCCGGGCAGCAGGCCCAGGTTCACCTCGGGCAGGCCCAGCGTGGCGGCGGGCAAGGCCAGCCGGTAGTGGGCCGACAAAGCCACCTCCAGCCCACCGCCCAGCGCTGCGCCGTGCAGCACGGCGACCACGGGCTTGTTCAGGTTTTCGATGGCGCGGCAGAGCTCGGGCAGGATGGGAGCAACCGGTGGCTTGCCGAATTCGCGGATATCCGCCCCGGCAATGAAGGCCTTGCCGGCGCCCACCAGCAGCACAGCCGCCACGGCGGCATCGGCCTGCGCCTGCAGCATGGCGGCCAACAGGCCCTGGCGCACGGCGGCGCCCAGGGCGTTGACGGGTGGGTTGTCGATGGTGACGACAAGCACATCGCCCTGCAGCGCGGTTGTGACAACGGAAGATGCGGGAATGGCGGCGCCCATGCTGGAAAGTCTCCTGGTCGATGGCTATTGACTGCCTGTGAATGACTCGGTGATTGTTGATGCGTGAAGTTATCTTGACAATTACATAGCCTGTTGACAGACTGTCAAACGCCTTTTGACAAACACCCCCGCAACGGCATCACGTGCCGCCTCCCTGTTCAATGGAACTCACCTCCCTCACCGTGCTGGTCGACATCCTCGATGCCGGCAACCTCAGCCAGGCCGCCCGCAACCTGAAGATGTCCCGTGCCAACGTCAGCTACCACCTGCACCAGCTCGAAAAGTCAGTGGGTGTGCAGTTGGTGCGCCGCACCACGCGCCGGGTGGAGCCCACCGAGGTGGGCCTGCGCCTGTATGCCCATGGCCGCGCCATTCAGAACGAGATGCTGGCTGCGCGCGAGACCATTGCCACGCTGGGCCAGGGCCTGCAGGGCCGCGTGGGCCTGAGCGTGCCCAGTGGCTACGGGCAGATGGTGATGTCAGACTGGCTGATCGACTTCAAGCGGCTGTACCCTGGCATCGTGCTGGATGTGCGCTTTGAAAATCGGGTGGACGACCTCATCCGCGATGAGGTGGACATCGCCATCCGCGTGATGCCCGAGCCCCCACCCACGCTGGTGGCGCGCGACCTGGGCAGCGTGCGCTACATCGCCTGCGCATCGCGGGGGTACGCCGAGGCGCATGGGCTGCCCCAAAGCTTTGAAGCGCTGCAGGCCGCGCCGGTGATCACCGCAGGGGTGGTGGGCAAGCAGCTGCGCCTGCGCGGGTACCGGGGTGACCAGCGCCAGGAAGCCCTGCTGGAGCCCACCCTCATTTCGGAGCACTTTCCGTTTCTGCGCCAGGGCATCCTGGCGGGGCTGGGCGTAGGGCTGGTACCGGATTACGTGGTGCAGGACGCCGTGTCCAGCGGGGAAGTGCTTACCACACTCGACGACTGGCGGCTGAGCATTTTTGGCACCCAGATGTTCATGCTCTACATGCCCAACCGCCACCAGACCCGGGCAGTGCGCACCTGCATTGACTACCTGCTGGGGCGTGCCCTGCCAGCAGCCGGCCAAGGAGTGACTGCGGAGCCAGGATGAGCATCTTCTGCGCGTTTACAAGCAAAAATAGCCGCAAGCGCAGGTATTCATTGCACTAGCAGCTAGTTTATTGATAGCAATCGCTACTGCGACATTAGCAATGCGGGATGAGTCCCTCCGCCGCGCGTCAGCACACCCGCGTGGCGGCTGGCATCAAATCCGCCCTTCCTCCACCGCATGGCACGCAATGCGGATGCCGCCAATGCTCAGGAGCTGGGGGCGCTCGGTGCGGCAGCGGTCATTCACATGGGGGCAGCGCGGGTTGAACGCACAGCCGGGCGGCGGGTTCAACGGGTTGGGTACCTCGCCCTGTACCGGTGTGCGCGCCTTGCCGGTGTCGTGCATCTTGGGGATGGCATCGAGCAACATGCGCGTGTAGGGGTGACGCGGCGTATCAAACAGCGTGTGTTTGTCGGCCAGCTCCACCAGTCGGCCCAGGTACATCACGCCGACCTGATCGCTCACGTGGCGCACCACGGCCAGGTTGTGGCTGATGAACAGGTAGGTGAGCTGCCGTTCGCGCTGCAGGTCCTTCATGATGTTGAGGACCTGGGCCTGCACCGACACATCGAGTGCGCTGGTGGGCTCGTCGCACACCAGGAACTCGGGTTCGGTGGCAAGGGCGCGTGCAATCGAGATGCGTTGGCGCTGCCCGCCCGAGAACTGGTGCGGGTACTTGACCATGTCCAGCGGCGACAGCCCCACGGACTTGAGCAACTCGCCCACGCGGGTTTTGAGCTGTTCCTTGTCGGTGATGAGGCCGTGTTCTTTCAGCGGCTCTCCGATGATGTCCTCCACCAGCCAGCGCGGATTCAGGCTGGCGTACGGGTCCTGGAAGATCATCTGGATGCGGCGGCGCATGGCCTTGGCATTGTTGCCCTTGAAGGCGGCGTGCGCGTCCTGGTTGTCGAAGGTGAGGCCGCCGCGGGTGGGCTCGTACAACCCCACCAGCAGGCGGGCCACGGTGCTCTTGCCGCAGCCGGACTCGCCCACCAGAGCCAGCGTCTTGCCCTTCTCGATCTCGAAGCTCACGCCATCCACCGCATGCAACAGGGTGCGGGGCTTGCGTTCGATCACACGGTTGAGCCAGGGAGCGGAGACGTCAAAGGTCTTGGCCAGGTCATGCGCCTGGACCAGGGCCTTGCTTTTCGTTGCGGTGGCACTCATGCGGTCACCTCGGCTTGGGTCGCGGCACCAGCGTGCAGCCAGCAAGCAGCGCGTGTAGCGCCTGCATCCATCAGGTCGGGGCGGTCGGTCATGCAGCGGTCAAAGGTCTTGGGGCAGCGGGGGTTGTAGGCGCAGCCACGGGGAATGGCGTTCAGGCGCGGCATGGCGCCATCGATCTGGTTCAAACGTTCACGGTCCATCGTCATGTCGGGGATGGAGGCCATCAACCCGCTCGTGTAGGGGTGCGACGGCTTGTTGATCACATCGTGCACCGGGCCGATCTCGGCCACGCGACCGGCGTACAGCACAGCCACGCGATCACAGGTTTCGGCAATCACGCCCATGTCGTGGGTGATCAGCATCACGGCTGCACCGCGCGATTTGCAGATGTTCTTGAGCAGCGTGATGATCTGCGCCTGGATGGACACATCCAGCGCCGTGGTCGGCTCGTCGGCCACGATGAGTTTGGGCTCGGCCGCCAGGGCCAGGGCGATCACCACACGCTGGCGCATTCCGCCGGAAAACTGGTGCGGATAGTGGTCAATGCGCTCTTCAGCCGCCGGAATGCCGGTGTCCTTGAGCAACTGGATGGCACGCTGGCGCGCTTCAGCGGCGTTGACCGGCAGGTGCGCCAGGATGGTTTCGGTGAGCTGTCGGCCCACCGTGTACAGCGGGTTCAGCGAGGTCAGAGGGTCCTGAAAGATGGCGCCAATGCGGCGACCACGGATGTGGCGCATTTCCTCGTTGCTGAGGTTGTCGATGCGCTGGCCCTCCAGCAGGATCTGGCCCGAGGCCACACGGCCCGGCGGCTCCAGCAGGCCGATGATGGCCGCGCCGGTGAGTGACTTGCCGGCGCCGGACTCCCCCACCACGCCCAGGATCTCGCCGGGCGCAATGGAGAAGGAAATGTCGTCCAGGGCGCGCAGGGTACCGCGGCGGCCCGGGAATTCGACAACGAGGTTTTTGACTTCGAGAAGGCTCATGGAGATATCGCTTTTCTTGTTCTTGTTGTGGCTCAACGCAGGCGCGGGTTCAGGGCATCGCGCAGCCAGTCACCCAGCAGGTTGACCGACAGCGCAATCAGCACCAGCATGGCGCCAGGAAACACGGTGATCCACCATTCGCCCGAGAACAGGTAGTCGTTGCCGATGCGGATCAGCGTGCCCAGCGAGGGCGAAGTGGGCGGAGCGCCCACCCCCAGGAAAGACAGCGTGGCCTCGGTGATGATGGCCGTGGCCACCTGGATGGTGGCCAGCACCAGCACGGGCCCCATCACGTTGGGCAGCACATGCTTGCGCATGATGCGCAGCGGTGGGACCCCCGTCACTCGGGCCGCTTGCACGTATTCCTTGTTGCGCTCCACCAGCGTGGAGCCGCGCACCGTGCGGGCATATTGCACCCAGCCGGTGAGGGAGATGGAGAGGATCAGCACCCCGAACGCCAGCGACTCGTGCGCATTGGGAAACAGCGCACGGCCCACGCCAGCAATCAGCAGCGCGACCAGGATGGCAGGAAAGGAGAGCATCACATCGCACAGGCGCATGAGCACAGCATCCACCCAGCCGCCCCGGAAACCGGCCAGCAGGCCGAAGGCCACACCCACCACCACGGAGAGCAGCACCGAGGCAATGCCGACCACGAGGGAGATGCGCGCACCGTAGATCAGCGCGGACAGGATGTCACGGCCCTGGTCATCGGTGCCCAGGGGGTATTTCATGGAGCCCATTTCGCTCCACGCCGGGGGCAGCCGCGCGTCGCTCAGCTCCAGCGTGGTGAGGTCGAACGGGTTGTGGGGCGCCACCCATCCGGCGAACACCGAACAGAACAGGCAAATCAGCGCAATGGCGGCGGCCAGCATGGCGACCGGCGATGTGCGGAAGCTGTAGCCAACGTCGCTGTCGAACCAGCGGGCAAGGGTAGTTTTCATTGTGGGAAACCAATCAACAGGCAACAACACGCGCAACGGGTAGCTGCGGGTGTTGTTGCGGGCTTGAATCAGCCGGTGGCGTTGTCGTTGTTGTAGTCGTCGTATCGATCAGGCGGGAACAAGCCGGATTACTTGCTCACGGTGATCCACTTGAAAGGCATGTAGTTGTCGGCCATCTGCACCAGCTTGACCTTCTTGCTCACACCCCAGGCCAGCGCCTGCTGGTGCAGTGGCAGGTGCCCCACGTCGGCGGTGTGCACATCGAAGGCTTCCTTGATCATGGCATCGCGCTTGGGCTTGTCGGTCTCGACCAGGATCTTCTTGGTCAGTTCGTCCAGCTTGGGGTTGCAATACGCACCCAGGTTGAACTGGCCCGCTCCGGTCTTGTCGTCGGGGCAGATCATCAGCGCATTCAGGGCGTTGTGCGAGTCGTAGGTGGTGGGGGTCCAACCCAGCATGTAGAAGCTCGTGTCACGGCGCAGCACCTTGGGGAAGTACGTACCCTTGGTCTCGGCCGCGAGGTTGATCTTGACGTTGATGCGCGACAGGTTGGCAGCCACCGTCTGGCAGATGCGGCCGTCGTTCACGTAGCGATCGTTGGGACAGTTCATGGTGACTTCAAAGCCGTTGGGGTAACCGGCTTCAACCATCAGCTTCTTGGCGGCTTCGACGTCATAGGGCAGGCGCTTGACATCCGGCTGGAAGCCGTTGATGCCGGGGCCCACCATCAGCGCGGAGGGGTTGGAGGCGCCGCGCATCACGGTCTTCTTGATGCCTTCGATGTCGATGGCCTGGTAGAAGGCCTGGCGCACGCGCTTGTCCTTGAAGGGGTTCTTGCCCTTGACGTTGGAGTACAGCAGCTCGTCGCGTTTCTGGTCCATGCCCAGGAAGATGGTGCGCAGCTCAGGGCCAGTGATGGCGCGGGCATTGGCGCTGCCGTTGATACGCTCGATGTCCTGCACGGGCACAGGCTCCATCACGTCCACTTCGCCCGACAGCAGGGCCGCCACGCGCGTGGCATCGTTGCCGATGGGCGTGAACACAACTTCGGTGGCGTTGCCTTCGATCTTGTCCCAGTAGGCGCCATTGCGCACGAACACCGTGCGCACGTTGGGCTGGCGCTCACGCAGGCGGAAGGGGCCGGTGCCATTGGCGCGGAACGACGCCGCGTTCTCGATGCCCTTGCGGCGGTCTACCGGGGTTGTGGCCTGATTGGTCTCGCACCACTTCTTGCTCATGATGTAGGACGTGGTGATCACGTCCGGGAGGATGGGCTGGGGAGCCATGGTGTCGATCTCGACCGTGTGGTCGTCGATCTTGCGCACCTGCTTGATGTCGCTGTTGGTGGCCTTCATGTCAGAGCCATCGCCCTTCATGCGGGCGAAGCTGAACACCACATCGTCAGCCGTGAACGGCGTGCCGTCGTGGAATTGCACACCCTTGCGCAGTTCGAAGCGCCACACGGTGGGGGCAATCTGCTTCCAGCTGGTAGCCAATGCGGGCGCAAGGCTCAGGTCCTTGTTGCGGCCCACCAGCGGTTCGTAAACGTTGCTGGTCACGCTCAGCTGCAGCGACTCGTTGAGTGAGTGCGGGTCCATCGACAGGGCATCGCCCTGGTTGGCGATGCGAACGGTCTGTGCCTGAGCTACCAAACTCGTCGCAGCCAGCGCAGCGAAGAGAGCGGTCACAGCGACTTTTTTCTGGAATTTCATGGAAATCTCCTGGTAGTGAAAGGGTGGGATGGAAGGGTACGAAGACTTCCGGTGGGTGAGCGGTGTGTGCGTGTAGAAGTCAGACGCCCGCGCCTGATCAGAGCGCGGGCAGCGGCATGGCCTGCTCGATCAGGCTGGCGTGCAGCGCAGCGCCCAGCGGCAGGATGTCATCGTTAAAGTCATACCGACTGTTGTGCAAGGCGCTGCCGCTCGATCCTGTGCCCTGGCCAATGCGCAGATAGGCCCCCGGCTTGTTCTGCAGCATGAAAGAGAAGTCTTCAGCGCCCATGCTGGGCTCCAGGTCGCGCACCACGTGGTCGGCCCCCAGCAGCGACTCGGCCACATCGCCCGCAAAGATGGCTTCGCTTTCGCTGTTGATGGTGGCGGGGTAGATGCGTTCGTAGTGCACCGTGGCCGTGGCACCGAAGCCGAGCGCAATGGCGCTGCACAACTCCTTGAGGCGCTTTTCCACCATCTCCTGCACCAGCGGGTCGAAGGTGCGCACGGTGCCCACTAGCGTGGCCGTGCCGGGCAGCACGCTGAAGGCACCCAGGTCGCCTGCCTGCATCGCGCACAGGCTGACCACCGCACTGTCGATGGGCCGCACATTGCGCGAAACGATGCTCTGCGCAGCGGTGATGATGTGGGCCGCGACCAGCACAACGTCCACCGTCTGGTAGGCGTGCGCGCCGTGGCCGCCACGCCCAGTGATCTCGACCGTGAAGCGGTCGGCGGCTGCCATCATCGGACCGGCATTGATCCCCACGGTGCCGGGTTTCATTGCGGGCCAGTTGTGCATGGCAAAGATGGACTGCACGGGGAAGCGGTCAAACAACCCGTCTTCCATCATCACGCGGGCACCGGCAAAGCCTTCTTCGCCCGGCTGGAACACCAGCACGGCGGTGCCATCGAAGTTGCGGGTTTCGGCCAGGTAGCGCGCAGCGCCAATCAGCATGGCGGTGTGGCCGTCATGGCCGCAGCCGTGCATGAGGCCCTGCTTGCAGGACTTCCAGGCGAAGTCGTTGTGCTCGGTCAGCGGCAGGGCATCCATGTCGGCGCGCAAGCCCACCATGCTACCGCTGGCGCTGCTGCGCCCACGAATGACGCCCACCACACCCGTGCGCCCGATGCCCTCGTGGATCTCATCCACACCGCAGAGCTTCAGCGCTTCTTTGACGCGTTTGCTGGTGTAGATCTCTTCGAAACCCAGCTCCGGATGGGCATGCAGGTCACGCCGCAGTGCCGTCAACTCAGGGTGGTACTGCGCGATGTGAGCGAAGGCGCGGCCACCAGCTTTCAAACGGGGGCCTTGCATCAGTGGCCTCCTGCCTTGCCAACGCGCAGTCGAGGATCGACCGCAAAGTACAGCAAGTCCACCACCAGGTTGATCACCACAAAGATCAACGCAATCAGGCACAGGTAAGCGGCCATCACGGGAATGTCAGCGAAGGTCACAGCCTGGATGAACAGCAGGCCCATGCCTGGCCACTGGAACACCGTCTCGGTAATGATGGCAAAGGCGATCAGGCCACCCAGTTGCAGACCTGTGATGGTCAGCACGGGCACGAGAGTGTTCTTGAGGGCGTGGCCAAAATGGATGGCCCGATTGGACAGGCCACGAGCCCGGGCGAACTTGATGTAGTCGGTGCGCAGCACCTCCAACATTTCGGCCCGCACCAGCCGCATGATCAGCGTGAGCTGGAAGATGGCCAGCGTGATCGCAGGCAGGGTGATGTGGTGCCAGCCTTTGGCCTTGAGCAAGCCGGTGCTCCACCAGCCCAGCTGCACGACCTCACCCCGACCAAAGCTGGGGAACCAGCCCAGGTGTACGGCAAACACCAAAATCAACAAGATGCCGATCAGGAAGGTGGGCAGGGACACTCCCAGCAGGGACAGTGTCATGAACAGCTGGCTGGTGAAGGTGCCGCGCTTGAGGGCGGCATACACGCCCATCGGCACACCAATGACCAGCGCGAGGAGGGCCGCTACCAGCGCCAACTCGAGAGTGGCCGGGAAGCGCTCGGCAATCAGGCGCGACACCTTGGCCCCCTGGCGCAGGCTCAGTCCAAACTCACCCTGCGCTGCATTCACCAGAAAGTGCCAGAACTGCACAAAGAAGGATTTGTCCAAGCCGAGGGCGCTGCGCAACTCGCGGATCTGCTCGGGGGTGGCGTCCTGGCCCAGCAGGAACACCACGGGGTCTCCCACGTACTGGAACAGCATGAAGGAGATGAAGGCCACCGTGACCATGACAATCACAGCCTGTATCAGGCGGCGCAAAATAAAGGCAAGCATCAGAGAGTCGAGTGAGTGTTCGATGGAAGTGCCGCCGCCACTTTTGGTGGCTGAGGCACTGCGGGTCAATACATCGTCAGATATACCAAAGAAAGCAAGGGCCGCACGGCCCTTGCTTTCAGTCTGTCAAGAATAAATCAGTTCACCTTGACCGTGCGCATGTCCACGCGGTTATCGGCACGGTGCACCAGTTCGATGTTCTTCTTCATGGCCCATGGGATCACCTGGTCATGCAGAGGAATGTGGGACACGGTGTCGTTGGACAGTTGCAGCGCCTCGGTCAGCATGCGGGCGCGCACCGGTGCATCGGTTTCGGCCTTGATGCGGTCCACCAAGTAGTCCATGCGCTGGTTGCTGTAGCGACCCACGTTGTAGTTGCCGTCACCGCCTTGGCCCACGGTGCGCACCAGCGATTGCAGGCTGTACAGCGCGTCGAATGTCGGCACGCCCCAGCCCAGCATGTAGATGCTGGCTTCGTAGCGCTGGATCATCGGGAAGTAGTTGACCAGCGGCAGCGTGCGCAGCTTGGCTTTCACCCCCACGCGCGCCCACATGGCCGTCACGGCCTGGCAGATGGCTTCGTCGTTGATGTAGCGGTTGTTAGGGCAGGCGAAATCCACTTCAAAGCCATCGGGGTAACCCGCCTCGGCCAGCAGCTTCTTGGATGCATCAACGCTGTATGGGAAACGCTTGCCAACAGCCTCTGTGTAGCCAGCCACTTGCGGCGCAACGATGGTGCCGGTGGGCTTGCCCAGACCGCGCATGATGTTGCGCGAGATGGTTTCTGCATCAATCGCCTGGTAGAGCGCCTTGCGCACCCGCACATCCTTGAGCGGGTTCTTGCCCTTGATGTTCGAGCCCGGCAGCTCTTCCCGGAACTGGTCCATGCCGAGGAAAATTGTGCGGTTCTCCACACCATCAATCACCTTCAAGTCAGGGCTGGCGCGCAAGCGACCCAGATCCTGGGGTGACGGATCGAGCACCAGATCCACTTCACCCGACAACAGTGCAGCAATGCGTGTGGCCGCAGACTTGATGGGCGTGTAGACGATCTCGGTCACATTGCCGTCCATCTTGCCCCACCAGCTGGGGTTGCGCTTGAACACCATCTTCACATCAGGCTGCCACGACTCCAGGGTGTAAGGGCCTGTGCCCATGGCGTTGCGGTGGGCAAAGTTTTCGTCGGTGCCCTTGATGTCTTTAGGCTCTACCGACTTGTTCTTTTCCGCCCAAGCCTTGCTCATGATGCGCAACTCGGTCATCTGACGCAGTAGTACCGGATTGGGCGAGGACAGAATGACGTCAAAGTTTTGCGCATCCACCTTCACCACTTTGCTGATGCCCTGTACGTAGGGGGTGAAGTTGGACGTTTTGGCCATGGCCCGCTGGATGGAGTACACCGCATCGTCGGTGGTCAGCGGCGAACCATCATGGAACTTCACGCCCTGACGCAGCGTGAAGCGCACCTGCGTGGGGCTGATCTCCTTCCAGGCCGTCGCCAGCACGGGTTCCACATCGAACGTCTTGCTGTTGTAGTACACCAGGCTTTCATACACATTGGCATGAAGGCCGTTTTGCAGCGCATTATTTTGGGAGTGAATGTCCCAGGTCGCGATTTCCCCCTGACTGGCCCATTTGAAGGGCTTGGCCTGCAATGAAGGCGCAAACAGCAGCGCGGCAGCAGCAGCCACCGACAAAAGACTGTGGTTGAGTTTCATGGAACCCTCTTGATTAAAAGTTTTACTATGCAGTAAAGGTTGCTCTATAGCCAACGGGAAATCCCTGAATCCCCGATGCCATGAAGGGCCTATAACTGCGCTGGCAACGTTTTCGTCATGCAAGGTTGGTGCCAGCAGCTGAAACTTTGCTTTCGCGAGTACCTATTGGCAGTCATGCGGTTACTCACGAGGGTGATATCGCCTCGGCACCTTTTCAATAAACCTTGGGCCGATGTACCGGCGTTGGGCCTCCTAACCGCGGTTCTTGAGCTCCTAGTCGCTACGGGAACACCCGGCGCATGGAGACAACCGTCCGCAAAACACAACCAAAGCTCCTCATGAGCGTTCCTCCCTGAAACTCCAACCAGGGAGTCAATTGGAATCAACCCAAACACACCGACAAAGGCTCTCTCAGGGACAAAACAAACAAGCAAACAACCCGAGAAATGAAAAAAGCCGCCCGAGGGCGGCTTTTGAGCTTGTATATCAACAACTGGCCAAAGCCAGCTGACGATATTAGAAGCTGTGGCGGATACCGAAATCGTAGCCGTTGGAGTTGTCGTTCACGCCAGTCACAGCACCGTTCAGAGCTTGAGCAGCGCCGTTCTTGTTGTTCACGTGAGCGTACGTTGCGTACAGAGCCGTGCGCTTCGACAGGTTGTGCACGTAGCCCAGAGCCAGCTTGTTGGAACGGGGATCAGCACCAACGGTGTCGATCTTGTAGGTGGAGTAGGACAGACGAACTTCGCCAGCGCCCACGGGAACCAGACCACCGATCAGGAAGCCCTTGCCGTCGTTGCCGCCGCTGATCTTGTCTTGGTTGTAGTGAGCCATGATCTTGGCCACGCCCAGATCATATTGACCGCCCAGGTTCACAGCCTTGATGTTGCCAGCCAGGAACTTGGTTTCGGAGAAAGCGATAGCGGCGTTGATGGGGCCGTTAGCGTAACCAGCGCGCAGTGCCAGGCCGTTGCCGTCCTTCTTGTTGGCAGCGTTGCTGTTGTTCTCACCCATGTAGTACTGGGCTTGGCCGTAGAAACCACCCAGGTTGCCAGGCAGGAAGTAGCCGATGGAGTTCGACGCGCGGATGGTGGTAGGGCCGCCCAGGCTGGAGTTCAGGGTTTGGGTGGTGCCCACGCCGTTCGTGCCGAACGGATCGAACACGGTCAGGTTCCAGAATTGGGGGGTGTAGTCACGGCCCAGACGCACTTCACCGAAGCCGCCGTTCAGGCTAACCGTCGAGCGACGGTTGAAAGTCAGGCCGCCGCCAGTGCTGGTAGCTGCTTGGTTGTTGGTGTTGGTAACGCCGCCGGTGCCGTTGTCGTTGTTCAGACCAGCTTCGAGCCAGAACGAAGCGGACATGCCGCCACCCAGGTCTTCAACGCCGCGGAAACCCAGACGGCTGCTGTTGTAGCCGGAGTTCGTCAGTTGCGACTTGTTAGAGACGCTGCCGGAACCGTAAGCGTAGGTTGCGTCAACCACGCCGAACAGGGTCACGGAAGATTGAGCCATTGCAGCGCCGGAAGCAGCCAGCACAGCCAGGGCAATCAGGGATTTTTTCATTGCGAGTTACTCCAAGGTTAAACATCGGGCTCCGGTACGGGGGGTCTATGGTGAAAGCACCTGCACAGTCCCGCCGGTTTCCCGGGCCAACCTCCTGGTGGGGAAGTTGCTCTTATTGCACCAGACCCGGCCGGGTTTCGCAAAGGAATTCACCCACAATCGCCCCGAAAGGGGAAATTCGTTGCAGTGTTGCAACATTTCAGTGCGCACGGGCAAAATCACGATTGCTGCATGCAACTCCTGTGCCTTGCTTTGCGGCTTTTTTGTATCCAAGTGCAATTTGTGTTTCGACGCCATTGCCATCCGAGAGCTTTCCATGGACGCTTTTTTGACTGCCGCAGACAACGCGCTGCGCACACTGTTTGCCCAACCCCGCGCTTCCGAACAGACACCGGCACACGGTGTGCCCGAGGCGTCGCTGGATCCTGCGCAGAAAAAGCTGGCGGGAGCCCTGATGCGCGTGAACCATGTGGGGGAAGTGTGCGCTCAGGCACTTTACAGTGCGCAGGCGGCCGTCACCCGTGACCCCGCCCTGCGGGACCACCTGCAGGCAGCGGCGCGCGAAGAGACCGACCATTTGGCATGGACACAACAGCGCCTGGACGCACTGGGCGCACGCCCCAGCCTGCTCAACCCTCTGTGGTTCGCAGGGGCTTTTGCGCTCGGGCTGGTGGCTGCCAAGGTCAGCGACCGGGCCAACCTGGGTTTTGTGGTGGAGACGGAGACCCAGGTGGCCGCGCATCTGCAAAGCCACCTCGACAGGCTTCCCGAGCAAGACCAGGCGTCAAGGGCCGTGGTCGCGCGGATGAAGCAGGACGAGGAGCGGCACGCAGACCAGGCCCGCGCCGCCGGTGCGCTGGAATTGCCCGCCCCGGTGCGCCTTGCCATGAAAGGCGCCGCGAAGGTGATGACCACCACAGCGCACTATCTTTGAACCCCCAGCTGGCTCACGCAGGCAGCAGGCGCACCAAAACATACGCGCCGCAACCCGCTCAGCTTGGCAGTCCAGACAACTACACGCCGCCCCCTCAGACCTCCAGCACCTCGAAGCCGGTGGTGATTTCGGCTGTCTTGCCCAGCATGATGCTGGCCGAGCAGTACTTGTCGTGGCTCATGGCAATCGCGCGCTCCACGGCGGCCGGGGGAATGCCCTTGCCCGTGACGGTGAAGTGCATGTGGATCTTGGTGAACACCTTCGGGTCGGTCTGCGCACGTTCCGTCGTCAACTTGACGCTGCAGCCGCGCACGTCATGGCGGCCGCGCTTGAGGATCAGCACCACGTCATAGGCGGTGCACCCGCCCGTGCCCGCCAGCACGGTCTCCATGGGCCGGGGCGCCAGGTTCTGGCCTCCGTTGGCCGGGTTGGCGGCATCGGGAGCGCCATCCATGGTCAAAACATGGCCGCTGCCGGTCTCGGCCACAAAACCCATGCCAGAACGGGTTCCCGCCCCGCCGGTCCAACTGACTGTGCATTCCATTTGTGTTTCTCCTGTGTGACACGTGGTTTTTTTCGCACGGAAAACCGAAACGAAAAGAATTTGATGCGAATTTTGCTGCATCGCAACAAGACTCGCGCTAAACTTCGCCCATGCGCTGCCGCTTTCGAACAGAAAGGAACCGGCAGGCGGCAAGAAGCCCGAAACCCGGCACTTGCCTCGCACCGATTGTCTCCTCCATCTCCTCAAAGGATGGATTAGCCCCAGGCCTCACGGCCCGGGGCTTTTTTTTGCCCGCTCGCACCGACCCACGGCAGACTGCCGTCCCGGATGCCTCGGCCCCTCGCCAGGGCGACGCCCTATGATGTGGGCCCCCGCCCGCTGCCCTGCGCCGGTGGGGCTCTCCTCCTGCACCTGCCATGACCCAGCACCTCACCCCCGCCGACTACCTCAAGAAAATCCTGACTGCCCGCGTGTACGACGTGGCGGTGGAGTCGGCGCTGGAGCCCGCCAAGAACCTCAGCCGCCGCCTGCACAACAAGGTACTCCTGAAGCGCGAAGACCAGCAGCCCGTGTTCAGCTTCAAGCTGCGGGGCGCTTACAACAAGATGGCGCACCTCACGCCCGAGCAGCTGCAGCGCGGCGTGATCTGCGCCTCGGCCGGCAACCACGCCCAGGGCGTGGCCATGAGCGCCCACCGACTGGGCACGCGCGCCGTGATCGTGATGCCCACCACCACGCCGCAGCTCAAGATTGATGCCGTGAAGACGCTCGGTGGCGAGGTCGTGCTGTTTGGCGAGAGCTATTCCGACGCCTACGGCCATTCCGTCCAGCTGGAAAAGGAACAGGGCCTGACCTTCGTGCACCCGTTCGACGACCCGGACGTGATTGCCGGCCAGGGCACCATCGCCATGGAGATCCTGCGCCAGCTGCAAAGCCTGGGCAGCAACCAGCTCGATGCCGTGTTCGTGGCCATTGGCGGCGGCGGACTCATCTCGGGTGTGGCCAACTACATCAAGGCCGTGCGTCCCGAGATCAAGGTGATCGGCGTGCAGATGAACGACTCGGACGCCATGATCCAATCAGTGCAGGCCCATGAGCGCGTGACGCTGGCCGATGTGGGCCTGTTCTCCGACGGCACGGCCGTGAAGCTGGTGGGCGAGGAAACCTTCCGCGTGGCACAGGGCCTGGTGGATGACTACATCACCGTCGACACCGACGCCGTCTGCGCGGCCATCAAGGACATCTTTGTGGACACGCGCAGCATCGTCGAGCCCGCCGGGGCGTTGGCCGTGGCCGCCATCAAGCAGTACGTGGCCCAGCGCAAGACCAAGGGCGAGACCTACGCGGCCATCCTGTGCGGCGCCAACATGAACTTCGACCGACTGCGCTTCGTGGCCGAGCGCGCCGAGGTGGGCGAGGAGCGCGAGGCGCTGCTCGCTGTCACCATTCCGGAAGAGCGCGGCAGCTTCCGCCGCTTCTGCGAGGTGGTGGGCGGCCTGCCCGGCGGCCCGCGCAACGTGACCGAGTTCAACTACCGCATCAGCGACGCCGCCCGCGCCCATGTGTTCGTGGGCCTGACCACCAATGGCAAAGGCGAATCGGAAAAGATCGCCAAGAACTTCAACCGCCACGGTTTCGAGGCGCTGGACCTGACGCACGACGAGCTGGCCAAGGAACACCTGCGCCACCTGGTGGGCGGGCACTCGGCGCTGGCGCAGGACGAGCGCCTGATGCGCTTCACCTTCCCCGAGCGGCCCGGTGCGCTGCTCAAATTTTTGAGCCTGATGCAGCCGACCTGGAACATCAGCCTGTTCCACTACCGCAACCAGGGCGCGGACTATGGCCGCATCCTGGTGGGCATGCAGGTGCCGCCCGAAGACAAGGCGGCCTTCGACGCCTTCCTGGCCACGCTGGGCTACCCCTATGTGGAAGAAACGCTGAACCCGGCCTACCGCCTGTTCCTGCGCTCCAAATAATGCCCAAAATGGCTGCAAGCGTTAGTTGAACATGCCTTGACAGCTATCAAATCAGAAGCATCGAGCACCCACTGCACACCATGCAAGCCCTGCGCCACTACCTGCTGGCCGTGCAGTTCTTCACCCGCATTCCCGTCACCGGTCGGCTGGCGCAGTGGGTGGGCTACAGCCCGGCCATGCTGCGGGCCAGCGCGGCGCACTTTCCGGGCATCGGCTGGCTGGCGGCGCTTCTGTCCACGGCCGTGTATGCCGCGCTGCACTGGGCGCTGGCGCCCAACCCGCTGGCCCCGGCCGTGGCCGCCGTGTTCTGCACCATCGCCACGGTGCTGATGACCGGCGGCTTTCATGAAGACGGCCTGGCCGACGTGGCCGACGGCCTGGGCGGCAGCCATGACCGCGAACGCGCGCTGGACATCATGAAAGACTCGCGCATTGGCGCCTTCGGGGCCATGGCGCTGGTGCTGGCGTTGCTGGCCAAGCTCAGCCTGTTGATGCTGCTGGGGGCGCACAGCCTGCCGGCGGCACTGGCGGCCCTGGTCGGCGCGCATGTGTTGTCGCGCTTTTGGCCCCTGCTCATCGTGCGCAGCCTGCCGCATGTGGGTGACACGGCGCGCTCCAAAAGCAAGCCGCTGGCCGACCAGATCTCCGGCCAGGCACTGGCCGCGGCACTTTTATGGTGTTTTCCGCCCCTTGCGCTAGTCGGATATACCCAGACAGCTCTCTTTTTAGTAGCACCCATTGCTCTCAGCGCGCTCTGCGCGGGCTGGATGGCGCGCTGGTTCGCCCGACGGCTGCAAGGCTTCACCGGCGACTGCCTGGGCGCCACGCAGCAGGTGAGCGAGATCGGGTTCTACCTGGGCGCGGCCATCGCACTGCGATGGCTATGACGCCCCCCCCTGCCACCACCAGCAGCCGCCTGTGGCTGGTGCGCCATGCAGCCCCGCTGGTTCCCCCGGGTACTTGCTACGGCGCGTGGGACGTGCCGGCCGACGCGCAGGCCACCCGCGCTGCGGCAGAGCGCTTGGCAACGGCCCTGCCCCCGGGGGGGTGCGCTGCGTGCGTGGCGTATTCCACGCTACAAAGATGTGAGCTTCTGGCGCATGAATTACAAGCGCTCAGACCGGATTTGACCTTCACTCCCGACGCCCGGCTGCGCGAGATGGACTTCGGCCGCTGGGAAGGGCAAAACTGGGACGCCATCGGCAAAAGTGCCATCGACACGTGGGTGGCCGGGTTCGCCACCCACACACCCGGCGGGGGCGAAAGCCTGGCCCACATGCTGCGCCGCGTGGCGGCAGCCCTGCAGACCGCCCAGGCGTGGCGCACTGAACAGGGCGTGAATGAGGTGGTGTGGATCACCCACGCCGGAGTGGCCCGCTGCGTGGCCTGGTTGCAGGAGCGGGGTGAGAGCGCTCTGCCCCGCTCAGAGGACTGGCCGGTGGCGGCGCCGGGCTGGGGGGAATGGGAAATCAGGGAACTGGCCTGAAGCTGTAGGCCAGCAGGTGCCTAGTTCTTGAGCGGCATGTCCAGCGTCACCGTAGCGGGCCCACCCATGCTGGTCCCCAGTTGCGCCTGGCGGGGGCCCAGGGCCTGCAACACCAGGCCTTCGTCCACCGCAGCGCCCACGCGGAAGGGCTTGGCGGGCTTGCCGTCCACGGCAATCAGTGCCGCACCGCCGCCGCTGCTGCGCCCCGACAGCACCCCGATCAGCGTGAACCGGCTCGCGGTGGGTGCCACCGGCGCTGCCACGCCAGGGGCTGCAGGCGCAGCACCCAGCAAACGCGCCAGCGCCTGCGCGTCCATGGCCACCGGGGCGGGCGCCACTGCCGGGGCGGAGGAAGCGGACGAAGGCGCCGACAGGCGCAGCCCCCAATAGACCACGCTGGCGCCGGCTGCTGCCCAGAGCACCAGAGTCCCCAGGCGGACGCCCCATTTGCTGTACGTATTGGTCACCATGCGGGGATTATGATTCACGCGATTCGACCATCCGAGAGACCGCCAGCAGTGAACACTTCTTTCTCCCTCCTCGTGCGTTCCGCCCCCCGCCGCGTTGCCAAGTCCGTGGCCCGTGGTTTCACCCTCATCGAGCTGATGGTGGTTCTGGTGATCATCGGCGTGCTGGCCGCGCTGATCGTGCCCAACGTGCTCGAACGTGCCGACGATGCCCGCGTGACGGCCGCCCGCACCGACATCACCAACATCATGCAGGCGCTCAAGCTCTACCGCCTGGACAACCAGCGCTACCCCACGGCCGAGCAAGGCCTGCAGTCGCTGGTCATCAAGCCCACTGCGGGCCCCGTACCGGGCAACTGGAAGCTGTACCTGGAAAAGCTGCCCAACGACCCCTGGGGCCGCCCTTACCAATACCTCAACCCCGGCATCAAGGGCGAGATCGACGTGATGTCGTTCGGCGCCGATGGCCAGTCGGGCGGCGAAGGCAAGGACGCCGATATTGGCAGCTGGCAGTAAAGAGATGTGGTCCCCACGGTCGTGCACTGGCGTGTCACTCCCTGCCCCCCACAGCAGGCTCGCCCTGCGCTTCGCTGGTGCATGGGGCCGGGCCTTGCTTGGGGCGGCCCGGCGCTGCGGCCGTGCGCCTGGTGGATGCGCCGTCACCGTTGCGACCTCCCATCGCGCAGCTTCATGAACCGCTCGCGCGGATTCACCCTCCTGGAACTCCTGGTGGTCATCAGCATCATGGCGCTGGCCACGGCGGGCGTGGGACTGGCGATGCGCGATGGCGGGCAGACGCAGCTGGAGCGGGAGGCCGCGCGGCTTGCGGCGCTGCTCGAATCCGCACGCGCCCAGTCGCGCGCTGGGGGCATCCCGGTGCGCTGGCGTGCGCTGCCGGGCGGCTTCCGTTTTGAAGGGCTGCCGCGCAGCGCGCGGGCCGCTCTGCCCAACCAGTGGCTGGACCCCGGCACCGTGGTGCGCGGACCAGCGGTGCTGCAACTGGGCCCCGAGCCGCTGATCGGCCCGCAGCAAGTGCTGATCACCCACCAGTCCTCCCCCGACCGCACCCTGCGCATTGCCACCGACGGCGTGCGCCCGTTTTCCGTGGATGCGGTGCAGTGAGGATGCGCCGCCCTCTCATCGGCCACCGGGGTTTCACGCTGGTGGAAGTGCTGGTGGCGCTGGCCATCGTGGCCATTGCCCTCATGGCGGGGCTGCAGGCCACGACGGCGCTCACGCGCAACGCCCTGCGGCAGTCCGACATCGTGCTCGCGCAGCTGTGCGCGGAGAACGAGCTGGTCAAGGCCCGGCTCTCGCGCCAGATGCCCAGTGTGGGTGACAGCAACCTGACCTGCGAGCAGGCCGGGCGCCAGCTGCAGGTGGTGACCATCGTGCGGCCTACGCCCAACCCGAGTTTTCGGCGCATCGATGCGCAGGTGCTGGACGGGGACAACTCCATCCTGCGCCTCTCCACCATCATTGGAAGGTATTAATGCCCCCCCTGAGTCGCTTCGCGCCTTCCCCCCGGGAGGGGGACGCACCCGGTGGCCTGGCTGAGCCAGTTCCACGGGTGCGCTGGCCTCGCGTCGCGCCATTTTTGAAGGTCCCGCGCGGCTTCACACTCATCGAGTTGCTGGTCGCGATCAGCGTCATGGCGTTGATCGCCATCCTGAGCTGGCGCGGGCTCGATGGCATGGTGCGGGCGCAGGAGTCCACGCGCCAGCGGGCAGACGAGATGCTGGTGCTGCAGGCTGCGCTGGGGCAGTGGGGTACGGACCTGGACGCCCTGATGCCCGTTGCCAACACCACGCCGCTGGACTGGGACGGCCAGGTGCTGCGCCTCACCCGCCGCAGCAGCGCCGTGCCCGACGAGGGTGCGCTGGTGGTGGCCTGGACCCGCCGCAACAACAACCAGGGCGTGGGCCAGTGGCTGCGCTGGCAGTCGCCGCCGGTGCGCACCCGCGCCGACTGGCGGCAGGCCTGGGAGCAGGCCGCCCAGTGGGCGCGCACGCCGGGCGACGCCGAGCGGCGCTACGAGGTGACGCTGCTGCAGCTCGACAGCTGGCAGATCTTCTACTACCGGGGCGGCGCGTGGTCCAACCCGCAGTCGAGTACAGGCACCCCGTCGGGCGACAGCACCTCGGCCATCCCGGACGGCATTCGCCTGCAGATCACCCTGCCCCCGGGCCAGGCGCTGGCAGGCCAGCTGACGCGCGACTGGGTCAACCCCGTGCTGGGCGGAGGCAGATCGTGAGTACCCCCCTGAGCGGCTGCGCCGCATCCCCCCAGGGGGACGCCACCCGTGGCCTGGCAAAGCCAGCTCCACGGTGGCACTCGCTGTGGCAGCGCCCATTGCACAGGCACAGGGCGCGCGGTGCGGCGCTGCTCGCCGCCATGCTCACCGTCACGCTGGTCGCCACCTTTGCAGCCGCTGCGATGTGGCAGCAGTGGCGCGCGGTGGAGGTCGAGACGGCCGAGCGCGGCCACGTGCAGTCCACCTGGATTTTGGTCGGTGCGCTCGACTGGTCGCGGCTCATCCTGCGCGAGGATGGGCGCTCCGGCGGGGCCGACCACTTGGCCGAGCCCTGGGCCATCCCTCTGCAGGAGGCCCGGCTGTCCACCTTTCTCGCGGCCGACAAGAACGTGACCCAGGTGGACGACGCCAGCACCGACACCACCGAGGCCTTCCTGTCGGGCCAGATCACCGACCTGCAGGGCCGCCTGAACATCACCAACCTCGCGGAGGGCGGGCAGGTGCAGGCCGTGGCGCTGCGGCAGTTCACCCGATTGTTCGAGCGCCTGGGCCTGCCCGGACAGCAGCTGAGCGTGCTGATCGACGGTCTGCGCCGCGCGCAGGCGGGTGCAGGCTCCGACAGCGGCTCCGCCCCCCTTCTGCCACCCAGCGTGACCCAGCTGGGGTGGCTGGGCCTGACCCCGGCCACGGTGGGGGCGCTCGCCCCGCATGTGACGCTGCTGCCTGTGCGCACCCCGGTCAATCTGAACACCGCCGACATCAACGTGCTGATGGCCGCCATCGACGGGCTGGACAGCGCCACGGCCCAGAAGATCGTGCAGACCCGCGAGGCACGGCACTTCCGCACCCTCAGCGACGTGCGCGACCTGGTGGGCGCCAGCATCGACATCAACGAAAGTGCCCACGCCGTGGCCTCTTCGTACTTTGAAGTGCGGGGCCGCCTGCGCCTGGGCGATGCGATGGTGGACGAGCGCTCTTTGGTGCGCAAACAGGGCATCGACGTGACCACACTGTGGCGCGAACGCGGCGCCTTCGACCGGGAAACCACGCAACTGCTGCCCGGGGCACAGCGCTGAGGGTGTAACAACCCTCACACTGCACCCACCGACACCGCCGCTGCGTCACGCCCGCCCCCTAAAATGGCCCGCAAAACCCGCCCATGAGCACCCTGATCCTTTTCCTGCCGCCGGCCCGCCCGGGACCCGCCTCCGAGTACGCCTACACGCTCACGGCAGACGGCCATTCCGCCCTTCAGCACGCCACCGCACCCGCTGCCCTGCTGCCCGAGCCCACCCGCCCCGGCGGCGAGGTCGTGGCCGTGGTGCCCGCACGGGCGCTGTCGTGGCAGCGCGTGACCATTCCGGCCGGTGTGCCGCTGGGTGCCGGCCAGCAGACGCCCCGGCTGCGATCCGTGCTCGAAGGCCTGCTCGAAGACCGTGTGCTGGACGATGCCAGCCAGCTGCACTTTGCGCTGCAACCCGGCGCACAAAGTCGTGCGCAGGCTGGCGAGCCGGTGTGGGTGGCCGTGTGCGACCGCGCCTGGCTGCGCGAACACCTGCAGGCGCTGGAGGCCGCAGGCCGCCGCGTGGCCCGCGTGGTGCCCGAATTTGCGCCCGGCCCCACGGGCAGCGGCCAGCCCGAGCTGTGTGCCCTGGGCACGCCCGAAGAGGCCTACGTAGTGCTGACCGGCCATGGCGCCGACCAAGGCGTGGCGGTGCTGCCGCTGACCCCCATGGCCCTGACACTCGCACGCGTAGGCTTGCCAGCCGCCGACACCGGTGAAGACCAGGCTCTCATGGTCCGCGCCGAGCCCGCCGTGGCTGCACTGGCCGAACGCACCCTGGGCCAGCAAGGCCAACGCATCGCCCTGCACACCACCAGCCAGCGCGCGCTCGATGCCGCCCGCGGCGACTGGGACCTGGCGCAGTTCGACCTGTCCAGCACCAGCAGCACCCGCGCGCTGCGCAAAGTGGGCAGCGCGCTGAGCGCGGCGCTGTATGCCCCGCAGTGGCGTGCAGCCCGCTGGGGCGCGGGCATGCTGGTGGTGGCGCACCTGGTGGGGCTCAATGCCTGGGCCTGGCAAGAACGGCAGGCGCTGACTGCCAAGCAGGCCAGCGTACGCAACACCCTGACCCAGACCTTTCCCAAAGTGCAGGTGGTGGTCGATGCGCCGGTGCAGATGGAGCGCGAACTCGCCCAGCTGCGGCAGGCCGCCGGCAGTGTCTCGGCGCGCGACTTGGAGCCCCTGCTGGCAGCGGCCGGTGCGGCCTTGCCCGATGGCCGCCTGCCCAGCAGCATCGAATACACCCCCGGAGAGCTGCGCCTGCGTGGCGTGACCCTGGCGCCCGATGAAGAATCTGTGGTGTCTGGCCGCCTGCAAGCCGCCGGGTACCGTGCCCGCGTGGACGATGGCAGCCTGTTGCTGCGCACCGAGGTGAGCCCATGACCCGATCCTCCGCCCTCCAGGACCGCTGGAAAGCCCTGGCGCCCCGCGAGCAGAACCTGGTGCTGGCCGCCGCCACGGTGGTGGCGCTGGCCCTGCTGTGGTGGGTGGCCGTCGCCCCCGCACTCGGCACCTTGCGCGCCGCGCCCGCGCGGCACGCCGCACTCGACGCCCAGCTGCAGCGCATGCAAAGCCTGCAGGCCGAGGCCCAGCAGCTGCAGGCCACACCCGCCACCAGCCCCGGCGATGCCGTGGGTGCGCTGCGCACCGCCCTCACGCAGCGCCTGGGCAACACGGCACAGCTCAACGTGGCGGGCGACCGCGCCACGGTCACGCTCAAAGGCGCATCGGCCGACGCGCTGGCCCAGTGGCTGGCCCAGGCCCGCAGCAATGCCCGCGCCACGCCGCTGGAAGCGCGGCTGACCCGCAGCGCTGCCGCTGCGCCCGCCGGCAATGCGCCCGTCACCCTGGGCAGCGCGCCCGTGGCCATGCCCCGCTGGGATGGCACCGTGGTGCTGGCCCTGCCCACCGCCCCGGCCCGCTGACCCGCGGACTGACCTGAACAATACATTCCCCCCGTGGCCCGCAACCTCCGTCCGACACGCCCTGCCCCCCGCTCCGCCCCGCGCACGGCGTGGGGCTGGGCATGTGCCGGTGCGCTGGCCGGCGTGCTGCCCGCCGTGGTGGCCTTTGCGCCCGCGCACTGGCTGGCCGGCGGCGTGGCCCGCGCCACTCAGGGACAGGTGCTGTTGCTGCAGCCAAGGGGCACGGTATGGACCGGCTCGGCCCAATTGGTGTTGACCGGTGGCAATGCCAGCAAGGACAGCGCCGCCCTGCCCGGCCGGGTGGACTGGCAGCTGCGCCCCACCTGGGGCGGGCTAAGCGCCCAACTGCACGCAGGCTGCTGCACGCCCGAGCCCCTGCGGGCCCAGGTGCACCTGCGCTGGGCCGGCCCGCAAATCACTGTGGCCGACGGCCAGAGCCAGTGGCCCGCGGCCTTGCTGGCGGGCCTGGGCACCCCCTGGAACACCCTGCAGCCGCAGGGACAGCTGGCACTGCAAACACGCGCGCTGACGGCGCAATGGGCTGCAGGCCGCATGGTGCTGTCGGGCGAGGCCCAGATGGATGCGCGGGCCATGTCCTCGCGCCTGTCCACCCTGCGCCCCATGGGCAGCTACCGGCTGGTGCTGCAGGGCGGCGAGGTGCCCACGCTCGCCCTCAGCACCCTCGACGGGGCCCTGCAACTGAGCGGCAGCGGCCAGTGGGTGGGCAACCGCCTGCGCTTTGCGGGCGAGGCCAGCGCCACCCCCGAGCGGGAGGCCGCACTGTCCAATCTTCTGAACATCATCGGACGGCGCAATGGCGCGCGCTCCATCATCACCGTGGGTTGAATCTATGACTTTCCTGTTTGCTCCACGCCTGCGCTTCACTCTCAAAACCATAGCAGCCAGCGCAATACTTACCTGCGCCAGTGGCCAGATTGGCGCCCAGACGGCGGTGGACACCCGCACCGGCAGCGTGCGCCCCAGCGAACCCGTCACGCTCAACTTTGCCAACGCCGAGATCGAGGCCGTGGCCCGCACCATGGCCACCATCACCGGCCGCAACGTGGTGGTGGACCCACGGGTCAAAGGCCAGCTCAACCTCGTGACCGAGCGCGCAGTGACGCCTGCCGCCGCGTTCCAGCAGTTCCTGGCCGCGCTGCGCCTGCAAGGCTTCACGGTGGTGGAGGCGGCCGGTCTGTACAAGGTGGTGCCCGAGGCAGACGCCAAGCTGCAGGGCGGCAGCGTGAGCGTGGTGCAGGGCAACGCGGGCAGCGCGCCCGGCGGCGGACAAATCGTCACGCAGATCTTCAAGCTCAACTTCGAGAACGCGGCCAATCTGGTGCCGGTGTTGCGCCCGCTCATCAGCCCCAACAACACCATCAACGTGAACCCCGGCAACAACTCGCTGGTGATCACCGACTACGCCGACAACCTGCAGCGCCTGGCGCGCATCGTGGCGGCCATGGATGTGTCCAACGCCAGCGATGTGGAGGTGATTCCGCTCAAGAACGCGATTGCCAGCGACCTGGCACCGCTGGTGTCGCGCCTGATCGACGGCGGCAGCGCCAACGGGGGCGCCGCAGCCGCGGCCGCGCCCGGCCAGGCCGACACCGCGTTCAAGACCACCCTGATTGCCGAGCCGCGCAGCAACTCGCTGATCCTGCGCGCCGCCAACCCGGCCCGCGTGGCCCAGGTGCGCGCCCTGGTGGCCCAGCTGGACCAGGCGCCTGCGCCCGGCAGCAGCGCGGCCAGCGGCAACATCCATGTGGTCTACCTCAAGAACGCCGACGCCACCAAGCTGGCCACCACCCTGCGCGCCGCCATGGCAGCCATGGGCGGCAACAATGGCGGTGCGGCCAGCAGCGGTGGCGGTGCCAGCGCGCCCGCACCCAGCACGGGGCTGAGTACCGGGGGCATGCTGTCCACCAACGGCAGCTCGTCCGGCAGCAGCAGCACCGGCGGCGGCCTGGGCTCCAGCACCAGCGCCATGGGCACCAGCAGCACCAACAACAACCAGCCCTCCACCGGCGGTCAGATCCAGGCCGACCCCACCACCAACTCGCTCATCATCACGGCGCCCGAGCCGCTGTACCGCCAGCTGCGCGACGTGATCGACAAGCTCGACGGCCGCCGCGCGCAGGTGCTGGTCGAGAGCCTGATCGTCGAGGTCTCTGCCAACAAGGTGGCCGAGTTCGGCATCCAGTGGCAGGGCATTCTGGGCAAAAACGGCGATGGCACCGTGGGCGTGATCGGCACCAACTCCGGCGCGGCCGGTGCCAACATCCTGAACGTGACAGCCGCCCTGGCCTCGGGCTCCACCACCTCCATCGCGACGGCGGCCAGTTCGCTGGGCAAGGGCCTGAACCTGGCGCTCGCACCGCGCATTAACGGCCAGTACTACCTGGGCGCGCTGGCGAACTTCCTGCAGAACAGCGGCGATGCCAACGTGCTCTCCACCCCCAACCTGATGACGCTGGACAACGAAGAGGCGCGCATCATCATCGGCAACAACGTGCCCTTCGTGACCGGCTCGTACGCCAACAGCACCGGCAGCAGCACGGTGAACCCGTTCACCACGGTGGAGCGCAAGGATGTGGGCCTGATGCTCAAGGTGCGTCCGCAGATCAGCGAGAACGGCACGGTGAAGATGGCGATCTACCAGGAGGTCTCCAAGATCGACACCGCCACGCTGAGCAACGCCAACGGCCCCACCACCAGCAAGCGCTCCATCGAGTCGAACGTGGTGGTGGACGATGGCAGCATCATCGTGATTGGCGGCCTGCTGGAAGACAGCTACTCGCAAGGCCAGGACAAGGTGCCGGTGATGGGCGACATCCCGGTGCTGGGCAACCTGTTCCGCAGCGAGAACCGCACCCGCAACAAGACCAACCTGATGGTGTTCTTGCGCCCCATTGTGGTGCGTGACAACGCCACCAGCGACGCATTGATGATGGACCGCTACGAGGCCATCCGCGCGCTGCAGCAGACCACCCAGCCCGCGCCCAGCGTGGTGATGAAGTCGGTGTCGGGCGCGCCCATCCTGCCCGCACTGCCACAACGCACAGAGCCCGGCGCAGCCACCGTGCCTGCACAGCCGCTGGCGCCGCTGCCCGCAGAGACCTCGCCACGCTGAAGGGCCGCCACGCATGCGCCACCCCCTGCCCTACGCCTTTGCCCGCACCGCCCAGCTGCTGCTGGAGGACGATGGCCACCAGCTGGTGCTGTGGCACGGCCCCAGCCCCGATGCGGGCGCGCTGTCCGAAGTGCTGCGCAAGCACCCGGTGCAGCAACTGCTTGCGCTCGATGCGCCTGCCCTGGCCCAGCGCATCAGCGCGGCCTATTCGCACAGCGAATCGAGCGCCGCCACCGTGGTGAGCGAGGTCGAGAGCGACGCCGACCTCTCGCGCATGATGCAGGAGCTGCCGGCCGTCGAGGACTTGCTGGAATCTGCCGGCGACGCACCCATCATCCGCATGCTCAACGCCCTGCTCACGCAGGCCGCGCGCGACGGCGCGAGCGATATCCACATCGAGCCCTACGAGCGCCACAGCAGCGTGCGCTTTCGTGTGGACGGCACGCTGCGCGAAGTGGTGCAGCCCAACCGCGCGCTGCACGCCGCATTGATCTCGCGCCTGAAGATCATGGCCGACCTGGACATCAGCGAAAAACGCCTGCCCCAGGACGGCCGCATCAGCCTGCGCCTGGGCACGCGCGCCATCGACGTGCGCGTCTCCACCCTGCCCAGCGCGCACGGCGAACGCGCCGTGCTGCGCCTGCTGGACAAGAGTGAAAGCAAGCTCAGCCTGGAGGCCGTGGGCATGCAGGGCGACACCCTGCGCCGCTTTGAGGGTCTGATCGGCCAGCCGCACGGCATCATCCTGGTCACCGGCCCCACGGGCTCGGGCAAGACGACCACGCTGTATGCTGCGCTGGGCCGACTGGACGCCACGCGCAACAACATCATGACGGTGGAAGACCCCATCGAATACGAGCTGCCGGGCGTGGGCCAGACCCAGGTCAACAGCAAAATCGAGCTGACCTTTGCCAAGGCCCTGCGCGCCATACTGCGGCAGGACCCGGACATCATCATGATTGGCGAAATCCGCGACTTCGAGACCGCGCAGATCGCCATCCAGGCCTCGCTGACGGGCCACCTGGTGCTGGCCACCCTGCACACCAACGACGCGGCCAGCGCGGTCACTCGCCTGACCGACATGGGTGTGGAGCCCTTCCTGCTGTCGTCGTCGCTGCTGGGCGTGCTGGCCCAGCGCCTGGTGCGCAAGTTCTGCAGCCACTGCCACGGCGCGGGCTGCGAGCACTGCGGCCAGACGGGTTACACCGGCCGCACGGGCGTGTTCGAGTTGCTGGTGACCACGGACGCGATCCGGGCACAGATCCACAACCAGGCCTCAGAGGCCGACATCCGCACCGCAGCGCTGGCGGGTGGCATGGCGCTGATGCGGGACGATGGCGAACGCCTGATTGCCGCCGGCATCACCAGCCGCGAAGAAGTGCTGCGGGTGACGCGGGACTGATTTGCTACGTTTTTGATAGCTTCTAACGCATGAAGCACTAGCGCTACCAGCCCAAAATACTTCAAACTACCGGATCTGCAGCGCGGGCCGGCGCCCCACCTGGGCCATAGCAGGTGCGGCGGGCGTTGCAGGTGCCGAGGTGCTAAACGCCGGGGATGCCGTCGCGCCATCCTGCAGCTTGAACTGGCTGACCGCGCTGTTGAGGTGGTGCGCCTGCTCGCGCAGCGACTCGGACGCTGCGGTGGACTCCTCCACCAGAGCCGCGTTCTGCTGGGTCATCTGGTCGAGCTGCGTGACAGACTGGCTGATCTGGCCGATGTTGTCGCTCTGCTCGGCCGACGAAGCGGTGATCTCCGCAATGATGTCGGACACGCGCCGCACGCTGCTCACAATCTCGGTCATGGTCTGGCCGGCCTGGCTCACCAGGCGCGAGCCGTCTTCCACCCGCTCCACCGACGAACCGATCAGGCCCTTGATCTCCTTGGCCGCTTCGGCGCTGCGCTGCGCCAGGTTGCGCACCTCGCTGGCCACCACCGCAAAGCCACGGCCCTGCTCACCGGCACGGGCGGCTTCCACCGCCGCGTTGAGCGCCAGGATGTTGGTTTGGAACGCAATCGAATCGATCACACCCGTGATGTCGGCGATCTTGCGCGAGCTGGTGGTGATCTGGTCCATGGTGGTCACCACCTGCGACACCACGGCGCCGCCGCGTGCGGCCACCTCGGCGGCGGACGAGGCAAAGTCGCTGGCCTGGCGCGAGGCCTGGGCGCTTTGCTGCACCGTGCTGGTCAGCACCTCCATCGACGAGGCGGTCTCTTCCAGGTTGGCCGCTGTCTGCTCGGTGCGGTGGCTCAGGTCATGGTTGCCGCTGGCGATCTCGGAGCTGGCGGTGGAGATGTTGCCCGCCGCGTCCTGCACCTGGCGCACCAGGTCACGCAATGAGTCCTGCATGCGGCCCATGGCGCCTACCAGCTGGCCCACTTCGTCCTGGTTCATGGCTGCCACATCGCGCGACAAATCGCCACTGGCAATGCGTTCGGCCAGCTCCTGGGCCTGTCCGAGGGACTTGGTGATGGAGCGCACGCTGAAGAACGTGAGCGGAATCAGCACCGCCAGCGCCAGCACCAGGCCCACACCAATCAGTGCGGCCATGGTGGAGGTGCGCGATTCGACACCCGCGCGCGCCTCGTCCATCTGCGCACGAGCCGAACCCGCCAGGCTGGAGAACAGCTTGTCGGTGGCTTCCATGTGGACCTTCAGGCGGTCGGCGTAGGCGCCGCCCCCTGCGCCGTCGAGCTGCGCGCCCTCGATCTTCTCGAAGATGGGTGAGATGCCGGTTTCGTACTGCTTGATCTCGTCGAGCGATTTGTCGATCGAGGCCACAAACTCGGCATCGCCCGACTGCACCTGCCGCACATCGGCCAGACGCTTGCGCAGGGAAGTCAGGGTTTTGGCCCAGGACTCGCGCAGGGCCGAGACCTCGACCGAGTTGTTGAAGTTGATGATGATGTCTTTTTCGGTCCGGCGCAGGTCACCCAGGGTGGTGCGCAGCTCGGACATGTCGGTCAGCGTCTGCACGCGTTCTGAAAACAGCACCTGCAGCGTGCCGCGCGTTCGGTCCAGGGCCACGTAGCCCATGGCACCAATGACGACCAGAAGGATCAGGGAAAAGACGGTTCCGAAGTAGAGACGCGTGCGGATGGAGAAGCGGCCGAGAGCATTCATGGCTCTTCCTTACATTTTTTAACAGACAGTCCAGCATAGCAAATTTGGTGCCACACACACCCCCCGCCTTCTGGGCCGGGGGTGGGCGGGACTATATGCCGGGCAAGGCGGTCCATCGCACAGGGTAAGCACGGCCCCGGGACCCTGTTTCAGGGAATCCTCGGGGCCAGTAGCTGCGCTTATTGCGCTGCTGTCACACGGGCTTGAGCGGGATGTACAGCTCGCCCCCGCCTTTCTGGAACTCGGCCGCCTTGGTCTGCATGCCCTGGGCCAGGGCTTCAGCCTCGGCCACACCCTTCTGGGCGGCGAAGTCACGCACCTCCTGGGTGATCTTCATCGAGCAGAACTTGGGGCCACACATCGAGCAGAAATGCGCCACCTTGGCCGAGTCCTTGGGCAGGGTCTCGTCGTGGTACTCCTTGGCCGTTTCGGGGTCCAGGCCCAGGTTGAACTGGTCCTGCCAGCGGAAGTCGAAGCGCGCCTGGCTCAGCGCGTCGTCGCGCGCGCGCGCGCCGGGGTGGCCCTTGGCCACATCGGCCGCGTGGGCGGCGATCTTGTACGCAATGATCCCCTGCTTCACGTCGTCGCGGTCGGGCAGTCCCAGGTGCTCCTTGGGCGTCACGTAGCACAGCATGGCTGTGCCCATCCAGCCGATCATGGCCGCACCAATCGCGCTGGCGATGTGGTCGTAGCCGGGGGCGATGTCGATGGTCAGCGGGCCCAGGGTGTAGAACGGCGCTTCGTGGCAGGTCTTGAGCTGCTCGGTCATGTTGGCCTGGATCATGTGCATGGGCACATGGCCGGGGCCTTCGATCATGGTCTGCACGTCGTGCTTCCAGGCCACCTGGGTCAGCTCGCCCAGCGTGTGCAGCTCGGCAAATTGCGCTTCATCGTTGGCATCCGATGCGCAGCCTGGGCGCAGGCCATCGCCCAGGCTGAACGACACGTCGTAGGCCTTCATGATGTCGCAGATGTCCTCGAAGTGCTCGTACAAAAAGCTTTCGCGGTGGTGCGCCATGCACCACTTGGCCATGATGGAGCCCCCGCGCGAGACGATGCCCGTACGGCGGTTGGCCGTGAGGTGGATGTAGGCCAGACGCACACCGGCGTGGATGGTGAAGTAGTCCACGCCCTGCTCGGCCTGCTCGATCAGCGTGTCGCGGAAGATCGCCCAGGTCAGGTCCTCGGCCACGCCACCCACTTTTTCGAGCGCCTGGTAGATCGGCACCGTGCCGATGGGAACAGGGCTGTTGCGCACGATCCAGTCGCGTGTGGTGTGGATGTTCTTGCCAGTGGACAGGTCCATCACGTTGTCGGCGCCCCAGCGGATGGCCCAGACGAGCTTTTCCACTTCTTCCTCGATGCTGGAGGTGACGGCCGAGTTGCCGATGTTGGCGTTGATCTTGACCAGGAAGTTGCGGCCAATCGCCATCGGCTCCACCTCGGGGTGGTTGATGTTGGCGGGGATGATGGCGCGCCCCCGGGCCACTTCGTCGCGCACAAATTCGGGGGTGATGATGCGCGGGATGCTGGCGCCCATCGGGTTGCCCATCAGGCGCTTTTCACGGCCTGCGTCGGCCATGTACTGTTCCATCCACTCACGCTTGCCGTTTTCGCGGATGGCGACGTATTCCATCTCGGGCGTGACGATGCCCTTCTTGGCGTAGTGCATCTGCGTGACATTGGCACCCGCCTTGGCGCGCAGGGGCTTGCGCTGCAAGGCGGCGGCCTCGGCGCGCAGCTGGGCGAGGCGGGTGGCATCTTCGCTCTTTTGGCCGTCGTCCAGCGCTACGGGGGCGCGGCCTTCGTAGTGCTCCACATCGCCACGGCCGGCGATCCAGCTACCGCGCACGCTGGCCAGGCCCTTGCGCACGTCGATCACGGCTTCAGGGTCGGTGTAAGGACCGGAGGTGTCGTACACGCTGACCAGCTCGCCGTTGGTTAGCGCGATGTCGCGCACGGGCACGCGCAGGTCGGTGTGCAGATGGCCGGGGATATAGGCCTTGCGGGATGCGGGGAAGGGTTCGCGGGTGCGTGCGAGCAGCTCGGCGAACTTTTCAGGGGCAGCCAGTGTGGCGTGGGGGTCGGGGGCGTTCATGGGCAGGTCTCCTGGTTCCGGTGGCGGTGGGTCTGCTCCGGAATGGACCTGTGCGCCCCTCGGGTGGCTGCGCATGGCAGCACCTGAGGCAAGGCGTGCCCACAGGGAGTGCGGGCACGGGGACAAGGAGGTCGGCTCTTCTTCCGCCGGTATGAACCGGATCAAGTTCGTCGGGTTCGCAAGCTGGCCTGAATTTCTTCAGGCCTCTCGCATCTCAGCGCATCAGCACACCCCGGAGCAGGCGCGAGTATAGGGCAGAGGAAAAACGGGGCAGCAGAGCCCCCCAATCAACAGATACATCAGGCCAGGCGGCCGATGAGGATCACCGCGAAGAAAAAGACGGCGGCAATCACTGTCCACTTGAGGATGACGAGCCCCAGGCGCTTGTAGCGCGGCTGCCCGGTGCCCGCGTAAAACGCGAAAGACACGGCCGCCGCCAGCAGCAGCAGCATGGCTAGCCAGCGAAAGATCAACATGGCCAGTGGGCCTTACCAGGCGCGCGCAGGCTGCGCAAAGCCGGTGGGAGCCTGGCGCTCGTCCTCGAACGTGACCACCTCCCAGGCATCACGCTGGGCCAGCAGCTCACGCAGCAAGAGGTTGTTCATGGCGTGGCCAGAGCGGAACGCACTGTAGGCGGCCAGTAGCGGCTTGCCGATAAGGTACAGGTCACCCATGGCATCCAGGATCTTGTGCTTCACGAACTCGTCGTCGTAGCGCAGGCCGTCGCTGTTGAGCACCTTGTAGTCGTCCATCACGATGGCGTTGTCGAGCCCGCCGCCCAGCGCCAGGCCGTTGGAGCGCATCATCTCCACATCACGGGTGAAGCCGAAGGTGCGCGCCCGGGCAATGTCGCGGCTGTAGTTGCCTTGCCCCAGGTCAAACTCGACGCGCTGGCCAGTGGAGTCCACCGCCGGGTGGTCAAAGTCGATTTCGAAGCTGAGCTTGTAGCCGTGGTACGGCGTGAGGCGCGCCCACTTGGCGTTGGCACCCTCACCCTCGCGCACCTCCACGGGCCGGGTGACGCGGATAAAGCGCTTGGGTGCGTTCTGCAGTTCCACCCCGGCGCTTTGCAACAGGAACACAAACGAGGCCGAAGACCCATCGAGGATGGGGACCTCTTCGGCCGTGATGTCCACGTACAGGTTGTCGATGCCCAGCCCCGCACAGGCCGACATCAGGTGCTCCACCGTGTGCACCTTGGCATTGCCCACTGCGATGGTGGACGCCAGCCTCGTATCCGTCACCGCCTCGGCACGGATGGGAATGTCCACCGGCTGCGGCAGATCCACCCGCCGGAACACGATGCCTGTGTCCGGCTGCGCGGGCCGCAGGGTCAACTCGACCCGTTGGCCGCTGTGCAGACCCACGCCTACGGCGCGGGTCAGGGTCTTGAGGGTGCGTTGCTGGAGCATCTGCGCATTTTAGTTTCTGCGGCACCGCCCCGCACGTGCCGAGGTCTTGTCGCACCTCAAAGCGACGCGTACGTAGAGCTACCGCCGCGTTTTCACCTACTGTGCAGGCCCCATGGTTCGCCGCACAATTTGGTACACAGGGCCTTAACAACCACAACATGAACACACGACACCCGCCCCACAGGAGACTCCCATGAGCAAACTCAGTTTCAAGATGAAAGTCATGCTCATGATCGGCACCGCGCTCACGGCGCTGCTGATCATGGCCATCCTGTCACTCCTCCAGGAGCGGCGACTGATCACCGAGTCCCGCAAGGACCTGCTGACCACCGCCGTCCAGTCCGCACACAGCATCGTGGTCGGTTACCAGGCCAAGGCCGCGAGTGGCGCCATGTCGGTGGAAGACGCGCAGAAGGCTGCCAAGGACGCCCTGCGCATTGCACGCTACGGCGGACCCGAGGGCAAGACCGAATATTTCTACATCTGGACCACCGAGGGCGTGGGCGTGATGCACCCCTTCAAGACCGAGTGGGACGGGCAGGACATGCTCGGCAAGGTCAAGGATGGTTCGGGCGTGGACATCATCGGCCTGCTGGTCAACGGCATGCGCAGCAGCAAGGACGGCAAGGCCTTTGTGCCCACCATGTTCGCGCGCCCCGGCCAGCAGACACCCGTGCCCAAGCTGCAGTACATCGTCAAAGTGGACGGCTGGAACTGGATGGTGGGCTCCGGGCTGTATACGGACGACGTCGATGCCATGCTGCGCCAGGCCCTGTGGTCGAGCCTTGCACTGGTGGTGGCGGTGTTTGTGGCGGTGGGGGTGATCGGCCTGCTGGTGTCGCGCTCGGTGTTGCGCCAGATTGGTGGCGAACCCACCCACGCCATTGCCATCATGTCCGAGGTGGCCGAAGGCAACCTGGATACCCAGATCCCTGCCGCCCCACCGGGCTCCATGCTCGATGGCTTGGCACACATGGTGGCCTCGCTGCGCAAGCTGGTGACCGAGGTACGGTCGGCCACGGACAGCATTGCTACGGCGTCGGGGGAAATTGCCCAGGGCAACAACGACCTGGCCCACCGCACCGAAGACACGGCCAGCAACCTGCAAACCACCGCCAGCAGCATGGAGGAGCTGACCAGCACCGTGAAGCAGACGTCCGACTCCGCGCAAACCGCTAACCAGATGGCAACTTCAGCGGCTGCCGTGGCGGCGCGCGGAGGGGAAGTGGTGTCCCGAGTGGTATCCACCATGCAGGACATCAACGCCAGCAGCAACAAGATCAGCGACATCATCGGCGTCATCGACGGGATCGCGTTCCAGACCAACATCCTGGCGCTCAACGCCGCCGTCGAGGCAGCGCGCGCAGGTGAACAGGGTCGCGGTTTCGCGGTGGTCGCCAGCGAAGTACGCAGCCTGGCACAGCGCAGCGCTGCAGCCGCCAAGGAAATCAAGACATTGATCGACGCTTCCGTGGAGAAGGTGGCATCGGGCACGCAACTGGTGGGCAATGCAGGCGCCACCATGACCGAGATCGTGGACAGCGTTCAACGCGTGACAGACATCATTGGAGAAATCCGCTCGGCCACCTCGGAGCAGAGCCAGGGCATTGCCCAGGTCAACACCGCCGTGAACCAGCTGGACCAGATGACCCAACAGAACTCAGCGCTGGTGGAGCAGTCGGCTGCAGCAGCAGACAGCCTGCGCGAGCAAGCCATGAAGCTCACCCAGGTGGTGGCGCTGTTCCGCGTGAACGGCAGCACCTCCGCTCCCGTTCCGGCCAGCCGCCCCGCAGCCGCGCCCCGCCCCGCCGTGGCCCCTGCCGTGCGTGCGGCAGCGCCCCGCCCGGCCCTGGCCAAGGTGCCGGCAGCCCCTCGTGCTGCTGCGCCTTCACCCGCGCGAGCGGAGGCATTGCCCCCCAAGGCAAGCAGCCCCAAGCCTGCGGCTGACAATAACGATGACTGGGAATCTTTCTGATCACTGAGAGGCCTGGGGCGACCCGGGCCTGAGAGGCTGCTGACGTTCGCCCAGTCAAAAAGCCCTGCCAGCTTGCGCCGGCAGGGCTTTTTGTCTTGCAGCCCCCGGGAGAGGGCCGCAGGGTGCGATCAGCGCGGTTGTCAGTCCGCTTGCTTGCGCAGGAAGGCGGGGATTTCCAGGTCATCCATACCGCCGGACGACAGGGCATCCACGCGGGCTGCGGCCTGCGTGCGGTTGGTACGCCACACGCTGGGTACCGACATGCTGCCATAGTCGGCCTGCGCGCTGCCCGTGTGGCCGCCTTGCACGCCCACGGCACCACCCAGCGTACCCACACCGGCGACAGGCATCTGGTAGGCCATGTTGTCCGTACCAGTGCGCAGGCCACCCTGCACCACCGAGATGGGCTGACGGCGCGCATTGGCACGCGACAGACCCGTGGCCACCACGGTCACGCGGATCTCGTCACCCAGGCTTTCGTCATAGGCAGCGCCGAAGATCACGTGCGCGTCGGTCGATGCGTAGGCGTTGATGGTGTTCATGGCCTGGCGTGACTCGGACAGCTTGAGGCTGCCCTTGCTGGCCGTGACCAGCACCAGCACACCCTTGGCGCCCGACAGGTCGATGCCTTCGAGCAGCGGGCAGGCGATGGCCTGCTCGGCTGCGATGCGTGCGCGGTCTGGGCCGCTGGCCGTGGCCGTGCCCATCATGGCCTTGCCGGGCTCGCCCATCACGGTGCGCACGTCTTCAAAGTCCACGTTCACCTGGCCGTATTCGTTGATGATTTCAGCGATACCGCCCACAGCGTTCTTGAGCACGTCATTGGCGTGCGCAAAGGCCTCGTCCTGGGTGATGTCGTCGCCCAGCACGTCCAGCAGCTTCTCGTTGAGCACCACGATCAGCGAGTCCACGTTGGCTTCCAGTTCGGCCAGGCCATCGTCCGCATTCTTCATGCGGCGACCGCCCTCCCAGTCGAAAGGCTTGGTGACCACGCCCACCGTCAGGATGCCCATCTCCTTGGCCACGCGCGCGATCACGGGCGCAGCGCCCGTGCCCGTGCCGCCGCCCATGCCCGCCGTAATGAACAGCATGTGGGCGCCAGAGATGGCTTCACGGATATCGGCAACCGCCGCCTCAGCCGCATCGCGGGCCTTCTCGGGCTTGCCCCCAGCACCCAGGCCGCTGTTGCCCAGCTGGATGACGCGGTGCGCCGAGCTGCGCGTGAGCGCCTGTGCATCGGTGTTGGCGCTGACAAACTCCACGCCCTGCACGCTGCGGGCAATCATGTGCTCGACGGCATTGCTGCCGCCACCGCCCACACCGATCACCTTGATCTGGGTGCCCTGGTTGAATTCTTCGGCTTCGATCATTTCGATGGTCATCTTGGAGCTCCTGGTTCTAAATTCGTATGCAATTGCCAATTGAGAGATGGGATCATTTTTCTTGTAGTGCGTGGCGGTCCTGTACATCGCCATCGCTCGCGCGGTATCTGGTGAGGGCTTCCACGCGCTAGCCACAGGGGGTATTTCATGGTCAGAAATTCCCCACGATGAAATCTTTGAAGCGCCCGAATGCGGTCTTCATGGACCCACTCTTCTGAGCCACCTTGAAGCCGCGCAGACGTGCCAGGCGCGCTTCTTCAAGCAGCCCCATCACGGTGGCTGCACGGGGCTGGGCCACCATGTCAGCCAGGGCGCTGGAATACTTCGGTATGCCGCGCCGCACGGGCTTGAGGAAGATGTCCTCGCCCAGTTCGATCATTCCCGGCATGACCGAGCTGCCGCCCGTGAGCACGATGCCCGACGACAGCACTTCTTCGTAGCCCGACTCGCGCACCACCTGCTGCACGAGCGAGAAGATTTCTTCGACACGCGGCTCGATCACACCGGCCAGCGCCTGCTTGCTCAGCATGCGCGGGCTGCGGTCGCCCAGGCCGGGCACTTCCACCTGCGCCTCGGGGTCGGCCAACAGTTGCTTGGCGTAGCCGCTTTCCACCTTGATGTCCTCGGCGTCCTTGGTCGGCGTGCGCAGTGCCATGGCGATGTCGCTGGTGATGAGGTCGCCCGCAATCGGAATCACCGCGGTGTGGCGGATCGCGCCGCCAGTGAAGATGGCGACATCGGTCGTGCCCGCGCCGATGTCCACCACCACCACGCCCAGCTCGCGCTCGTCGTCGGTCAGCACCGCCTGGCTGCTGGCCAGCGGATTGAGCATGAGCTGCTCCACTTCCAGGCCGCAGCGGCGCACACACTTGATGATGTTCTCGGCCGCGCTCTGCGCGCCGGTCACGATGTGGATCTTGGCCTCCAGGCGGATGCCGCTCATGCCGATGGGCTCCTTCACATCCTGCCCGTCGATCACGAATTCCTGCGGCTCCACCAGCAACAGGCGCTGGTCGCTGCTGATGTTGATGGCCTTGGCCGTCTCCACCACGCGGGCCACGTCGGCCGACGTGACTTCCTTGTCCTTCACCGCCACCATGCCGCTGGAGT
Source organism: Acidovorax sp. Root568 (assembly GCF_001427445.1). Taxonomy (NCBI): domain Bacteria; kingdom Pseudomonadati; phylum Pseudomonadota; class Betaproteobacteria; order Burkholderiales; family Comamonadaceae; genus Acidovorax; species Acidovorax sp. Root568. Next base: position 49,274 of record NZ_LMGP01000014.1, read on the forward strand.
TGAGACCGCGAATGTGGCTGCCCGTGATGCCGGTGTAGACGCGCTGGATCTTGCAGTCCGCCATCAGCTCGGCCTCTTTCAGCGCCTGCTGGATGCTCTGCACGGTGGCATCGATGTTGACCACCACCCCACGCTTGAGACCGTTGCTTGGGGCCACGCCCAAGCCTGCGAGCTTGAGCTCGCCATTGGGCAGAACCTCGGCCACCACAGCCATGACCTTGGCGGTGCCAATGTCCAGCCCCACGACGACGTCTTTGTATTCTCTTGCCATATCAGTCTCTGCCCTTCTCGGTTCTGTCCCGCTGTCCCACCAAGCCCTCACACCGCCCTCTCGGGGCCCACAGCACGCTGCATCCAGTCTGCTTGCTGCGTCTTGCTCTGTCTTGCCTCATGCCATTACCTCTTGCGCACGGCCGTCGTGCCGGTTGCGTCTGCAGTCACTGTGGTCACACCCCGCAGGCGCAGGGCGTAGCCCCCGGCGTGGCGCAGGTCCGCAGACTCCAGCGCGTCCACGCGGCGGCCATACTGCGCGGCCACCTGGGTCAGGGTGCGTACAAAACGCTGCGTGCGCTGCACCACTTCCTGCGGCGTACCGCCTCCCAGCTCCACCACGGCCTCGCTGTCGAGAGTGGCGCGCCAGCCGCCTCGCCCGGTCAGCTGCAGCTCTTCCACGTCCAGGCCCAGGGGTTTGAACACGGGCTCCAGCAGCCCATACATCTGCAGTACCTCGGCCGAGCTGCCTGTAGGCCCCTGCAGGCGCGGCAGGCCCTCCTGCTCCACATCGCCCACATTGGCCTCGAAGACTTCGCCCTGGCTGTTGACCAGCGCTGAGCCGGTGTCCGGCCCCCAGTACGCCACCGCGTCATGCTCCTGCAACTCCACACGCAAGCTGCCGGGGTACACCCGACGCACTTGCGCGCGGCGTACCCAGGGCACCTGCTCGAAGGCCTCGCGGGCGGCACGCAGATCCACGGTGAAGAAGTTGCCCACCAGATGTGGCGCCACATTGGCCCGCAGGGTCACCGCGTTGTTGTGCACCAGCTCGCCCTGCACCACGATGCGTGCGATGGCAAAGCCGGGGTAGCGCAGCACCCACCCCACCCCCGCCGCCAGCACGGCCAGGGCGCAGCCCACGAACAGGACCGACGCGGTCAGGTTCATGAGCTTGACGTCCAGGGGTGCGGGCAGCGTCTGGGTCATCAGGCGGCCTTTGGTTTTGCGGGCGTGTCGAGGGCCGCATCGGCGAGGATGCGCAGGCACAGCTCTTCGTAGCTGATGCCCGAGGCCCGGGCCGACATGGGCACCAGCGAATGCCCCGTCATGCCGGGGGATGTGTTCATCTCCAGCAGGAAGGGCTTGCGGTCGCTCGCGCGGATCATCAGGTCGGCGCGGCCCCAGCCCCGGCAGCCCAGGGTGCGGTAAGCCTCCAGCACGATGCGCTGGATCTCGCGCTCTTCGGCCTCGGGCAGGCCGCTTGGGCACTGGTACTTCACGTCGTCGGTGAAGTACTTGTTCTGGTAGTCGTAGGCGCCATCGGGCGCCACGATGCGGATCACCGGCAGCGAACGCGCGCTGGCGCCCTGGCCCAGCACGGGGCAGGTCACCTCTTCGCCCTCGATGAACTCTTCGCACAGCACGTCGGGGTCGTACTGGGCAGAGAGCTGCACGGCCTCTTGCATGTCCGAATAGCCGCGCACCTTGGTCACGCCGATGGACGATCCTTCGCGCGGCGGCTTGACGATGAGCGGCAGGCCCAGCTCGTCGGGCACGGTGCGCACCACCTCGCGCTGCTGCCGGTCCGGAGCCAGCCACACATAGCGGGGCGTGGGCAGGCCCTCGGCCAGCCACACCCGCTTGGTCATGACCTTGTCCATGGCGATGGCCGAGGCCATCACGCCGGGGCCGGTGTACGGAATGCGCAGCAGCTCCAGCGCGCCCTGCACCGTGCCGTCTTCGCCATGGCGGCCGTGCAGCGCGATGAAGCAGCGGGCGTAGCCGTCGCGCTTCAAGTCGCCCAGCGCGTTCTGTGCGGGGTCAAACGCATGGGCATCCACGCCACGCGAGCGCAGCGCCTGCAGCACGCCGCTGCCCGACATCAGCGACACCTCGCGCTCGGCCGAGTCCCCGCCCATCAGGACGGCAACCTTGCCCAGCGACTTCACATCGATATTCGATTCAGGAAGGGTCATAGTGCGCTCCCTTCATGCGCTTTCAGCTCATTATTTTGTAGCATCTCAACCACCTTGCCGGGCACTGCGCCAATGGAGCCGGCTCCCATGCACATCACCACGTCGCCCGCGCGTGCGTTGTCGGCAATGGCCTGGGGCAGATCGGCCACGTTGTCCACAAACACCGGCTCCACGCGCCCTGCCACACGCAGGGCACGGGCCAGCGAGCGTCCATCGGCGGCCACGACTGGCGCCTCGCCCGCGGCATACACCTCGGTGAGCAGCACCGCGTCGGCATGGCCGATCACCTTGACGAAATCTTCAAAGCAATCGCGCGTGCGGGTGTAGCGGTGCGGCTGGAAGGCCAGCACCAGGCGCCGCCCGGGGAACGCGCCGCGTGCGGCCGCCAGCGTGGCAGCCATCTCCACAGGGTGGTGGCCGTAGTCGTCGATGACGGTGAAGGTGCCGCCGTCCTTCGCGGGCAGATCGCCATAGCGCTGGAAGCGCCGGCCCACGCCCTTGAAGCCCACCAGCGCGCGCTGCACGGCGTCGTCGGGGATGTTCAGCTCTACCGCCACGGCAATGGCCGACAGCGCGTTGAGCACGTTGTGCTCGCCCGCGAGGTTGAGCACGATCTCCATATCGGGCAGCGTGACGCCGTTGCGTCGCTGCACGGTGAAGCGCATCTGGCCCGCCTCGGCGCGCACGTTGATGGCGCGCACCTGCGCGTCTTCCGAGAAGCCGTAGCTGGTGATGGGGCAGGTCACGCTCTGCAGGATGTCGCGCACGGCGGGGCTGTCCACACACAGGATGGCCGTGCCGTAGAACGGCATGCGGTGCAGGAAATCGACAAACGCGCCCTTGAGCCGACCGAAGTCGTGGCCATAGGTCTCCATGTGGTCGGCGTCGATGTTGGTCACCACGGCCATCACGGGCAGCAGGTTCAAGAACGACGCGTCGGACTCATCGGCCTCGACCACGATGTAGTCGCCGCTGCCCAGCTTGGCATTGGCGCCCGCGCTGTTGAGCCTGCCGCCGATGACGAAGGTCGGATCCAGCCCCGCCTCGGCCAGCACGCTGGTCACGAGGCTGGTAGTGGTGGTCTTGCCGTGCGTGCCCGCGATGGCAATGCCCTGCTTCAGGCGCATCAGCTCGGCCAGCATCAGTGCGCGCGGCACCACGGGGATCTTCTTTTCGCGTGCGGCCAGCACTTCAGGGTTGTCCGAAGTGACGGCTGTGGACGTGACCACGGCGTCGGCGCCATCGATGTGCGCTGCCGCGTGGCCGAGGCAGGTCTTGATGCCGAGGTCTGCCAGGCGGCGCAGCGTGGCACTGTCGGCCAGGTCCGAGCCCGAGATGCGGTAACCCAGGTTGAACAGCACTTCGGCAATGCCACTCATGCCGGCGCCGCCGAGGCCTACGAAATGGATGTGGCGAATGGCATGTTTCATGGTTGGGCCAACTCCTCGCAGGCAGTCACCACCTCGCGGGTGGCGTTGATTTTTTGCATGTTTTTGGCCTTGAGCGCTACATCCACAAGTGTGGGCCGCTCTAATTTCAATAGCATTTCAGACAGCCCTTGCGGCGTCAGGTCGCGCTGCTGCACCAGCCAGCCGCCTCCTGCGTTCACGAGGAACTGCGCGTTGGTGGTCTGGTGGTCGTCCACGGCCGACGGGAAGGGGACAAAGATAGACGCGGCGCCCACGGCCGCGATCTCGGTGACGGTGCTCGCCCCCGCCCGGCAGACGATGATGTCGGCCGCTGCAAACGCGCCGGCGGTGTCGTCGATAAAAGGCGTCAGCTCTGCCTCGACCCCTGCGGCGGCGTAGTGGGCGCGCAGGGCATCGATCTGTGCCGCACCGCTTTGGTGGACCACGGTGGGTCGTTGGCCGGCCGGCATCAATGCGATGGCCTGGGGCACGATCTCGTTGAGCGCACGCGCTCCCAGGCTACCGCCCACCACCAGCAGGCGCAGCGGGCCGCTGCGGCCGGCAAACCGCTCGGCCGGGCCCGGCTGCTGCGTGAAGGCGGTGCGCAGGGGGTTGCCCACCCACTGGCCCTGCTTGAACACCTGGGGGAAGGCGGTGAACACCCGGTCGGCCACACCTGCCAGGACCTTGTTCGCCATGCCCGCCACCGAGTTCTGCTCATGCAGCACCAGGGGCTTGCCCGCGAGTACGCCCATCATCCCGCCCGGAAAGGTGATGTAGCCACCCAGGCCCACCACCACGTCGGGCTTCACACGGCGCACGACCTGCAGCGCCTGCCAGAACGCACGCAGCAGGCGCAGCGGCAACAGGGCCAGCGTGACGAGCCCCTTGCCGCGCACGCCCGAAAAATCGATGAGTTCCAGCGCAAAGCCGTGCTGCGGCACGATGCGCGACTCCATGCTGCCGGGCGCGCCCAGCCAGTGCACACGCCAGCCGCGTGCGCGCAGTTCCTCGGCCACAGCCAAGCCGGGGAAGATGTGGCCGCCGGTTCCACCAGCCATGATGAGGGCGGTCTTCTGCGTGCTCATACGCGACCTCCCCGCATGAGGCACGGCGTGCCTGGCATTGCTTGCGCAATGCACCGCTTGTTTTGGTGAAACAGACTTCTCATACGCGACCTCCGCGCATGAGCAGTTTGTTTTCATAATCCACCCGCAGCACCACCGCTAGCGCCACCAGATTCATCAAAATCGCCGACCCACCAAAACTCATCAGTGGCAGCGTGAGCCCCTTGGTCGGCAACGCGCCCAAATTCACGCCCATGTTGATGAAGGCTTGAAAACCGATCCAGATCGCCACGCCCTGCGCCACCAGCCCCGCGAACACGCGGTCCAGCGCAATGGCCTGGCGGCCGATGTGCATGATGCGGCGGGTCATCCACAGGAACAGCACGATGAGCGCAACCACGCCCACCAGACCAAACTCTTCGCCGATCACGGCCATCAGGAAGTCGGTGTGCGCCTCGGGCAGCCAGTGCAGCTTCTCCACGCTGCCCCCCAGCCCCACGCCAAACACCTCGCCGCGCCCGATGGCGATCAGCGAGTGCGACAGCTGGTAGCCCTTGCCGAGTGCATGCTGTTCGCTGAAGGGATCCAGGTACGCAAACACGCGCTCGCGGCGCCAGGGCGAGCTGGCAATCATCAGTGCAAAGGCACCCACCAGCACTCCTGCGATCAGGAAGAACATGCGGGCATTCACACCGCCGAGGAACAGGATGCCCATGGCAATCACGGCCACCACCATGAAGGCCCCCATGTCGGGCTCGGCCAGCAGCAGCACGCCGACGATGGCCACCGCAGCGCCCATGGGCAGCACGGCGCGGAAGAAGCGCTCCTTCACCTCCATCTTGCGCACCATGTAGTCGGCGGCGTAGATCAGCACCGCAAACTTGGCCACCTCGGAGGGCTGGAAGCCCACGGGGCCGATGGACAACCAGCGGCGCGCGCCATTGACCACCTTGCCCACGCCGGGAATCAGGACCGCCACCAGCATGAGCAAGGCCACGATGAACAACCAGGGCGCCACCCGCTCCCACAGCGCCATGGGCACCTGGAACGCCAGCAGCGCCGCCACAAACCCCACCACCAGGTACATCATGTGGCGTGTCAGGAAATGGGTGGACGCATAGTTGGCAAAGCGCGGGTTGTCCGGCATGGCAATCGACGCCGAATACACCATCACCAACCCCCACGCCAGCAGTGCCACCACCACCCAGAGCAAGGCCTGGTCAAAGCCCAGCACGCTCGCGGGCGTGCTGGACGACTGGCGGTACTCGGTGCCGCCCACGCGCACGGGCAACACATCGGCCGCCTTGCCGGGCAGGCCACCGAACCAGCCGGTCACGCGTTGCAACAGGGTGCTGGCGGGTGCCGTCATTGCATGCCCCCCGCCGACTGGCCCGCATCGTCGGCCATCGCCCGCACGGTCTCGCAAAAGACCTGGGCGCGGTGCTCGTAGTCCTTGAACATGTCGAAACTGGCGCAGGCGGGCGACATCAGCACCGCATCGCCAGAATGGGCGCGCTGCGCGGCCAGTGCAACGGCCTCAGGCAAGGTGTCCGCATCGAGCAACGGCACGCCAGCGTCCTGGAGCGCAGCGCGGATCAGCGGTGCGTCGCGGCCAATCAGCACCACCGCACGTGCATAACGTGCGACGGGGGCTGCCAGGGGCGCAAAGTCCTGCCCCTTGCCTTCTCCGCCCAGAATGACCACCAAACGCCGCTCCGTGCCCAGCCCCACCAGCGCAGCCGCCGTGGCGCCCACGTTGGTGCCCTTGCTGTCGTCAAAATATTCCACGCCGTGGATGATGGCCACGGGTTCCACACGATGCGGCTCGCCCCGGTACTCGCGCAGGCCGTAGAGCATGGGCGCCAGCGGGCAACCCGCCGCCGTGGCCAGCGCCAGCGCGGCCAATGCGTTGGTGGCGTTGTGGCGGCCCCGGATGCGCAGTGCATCCGCCGGCATGAGCCGCTGGATGTGCAGGTCCTCTTCGACCTCGTTGCGGCCACGCTTGCGGGTTTCGTCCGCGTCCATGGCGCGCACCAGCCAGGGCATGCCGCTCACCACCTCAATGCCAAAGTCACCCGGACGCCGGGGCATGTCGCCACCAAAAGTGAGGTGCGCGCGCACCTGCGGCTTTTGCAGCTTGGCCTTGACGGGTGGCGGCAGCATGGCCATCACCACAGCGTCTTCGCGGTTCAGGATCATCAAGCCCGTCTGGCCAAAGATGCGCGCCTTGGCCGCAGCGTAAGCCTCGATGCTGCCGTGCCAGTCCAGGTGGTCCTGCGTGATGTTGAGCACCGTGGCGGCCGTGGGCTCGAAGCTCCCTTCACCCCCATTCACGCCATCCAGCTGAAAGCTCGACAGTTCCAGCACCCACACGTCGGGCAAGGTGTCTGCATCCAGGTGTTCTGCCAGTGTGTCGAGCAGGGTCGGACCGATGTTGCCGGCCACGGCCACGCGTTTGCCAGAGCGCTCCACCAACTGTCCGGTGAGCGAGGTCACGGTGGTCTTGCCGTTGGTCCCGGTGATAGCCAGCACGGCCGGGGCATACGCGTGCGATTCGCGCAGCGCTGCCAGGGCCATGGCATAAAGACTCAGCTCACCGCCAGCGCTGATGTTGTTTGCACGAGCCGCTTCGAAAACAGGAGCAACTGCCTCGGGGCTCAACCCTGGCGAACGATAGACCGCGTGCAGATTCTGCCCTTGTACCAAGCTGGCATCGAATGCGCCCGACACAAAGCGGACCAGGGGCAGCTCTCGCTGCAGTGCGGGCAGTTGCGGCGGGGCGGCGCGCGTGTCGGCCACAGTGACTTGCGCGCCGCAACGCACGCACCAGCGTGCCATCGCCATGCCCGAGGCGCCCAGGCCCAGGATCAGGATGTGCTGGCCTTGCAGCAGGTTCGCAACGCCCTCGCGCGCCGGGCCTGCAGGCACGTCCGGCGTCGCAGGCTCGTCGACCTCTGCGGTGTCTGCGGCGCCCGCACTGTCAGCGGCTACCGACTCAGGAGCCGCCACCTCGGCAAAGATCTGCGCCACAAAATCCGCTGCGGCTTTCGCGGCGGAGACAGCAGGCACGGCCTCGGGGTTCCAGGCAGTGCTGGTGCTCTTTCCTGCCGGCGCACCTGGGGCCGCCTCAGTGACCTCTGCGGGAGGCATGCCGTCTGACACTTCGCTGCCCGATGCCGCAGTGTCCTGCCCTGGATTCACATCGGGTACCGCGGGCGCAGCATCCTGCCTGCCAGGGTCGACCTCTGGAGCACCGGTAGCATCCACCCCAGCCCCTGGCAACGGGGGCATGGCCTCGGACGTGCCGAGGGGGTCAGGGACAAGAGGATCGTTCGGGTTCATCGCAGTTTCAGCGTGGACAGGCCAATCAGGCACAGCAGCATGGTGATGATCCAGAAGCGCACGACCACTTGCGTTTCTTTCCAGCCGCTCTTTTCAAAGTGGTGGTGCAGGGGCGCCATCTTGAGCAGGCGGCGGCCTTCGCCATAGCGCTTCTTGGTGAACTTGAACCAGGTGACCTGCAGCATCACAGACAGGGCCTCGACCACAAAGATGCCGCCCATGATGGCCAGCACGATCTCCTGGCGCACGATGATGGCGATGGTGCCCAGGGCTCCGCCCAGCGCCAGTGCCCCCACGTCGCCCATGAAAACCTGGGCGGGGTGCGCGTTGAACCAGAGGAAAGCCAGGCCCGCGCCCGCCATGGCAGCGCAGAAGATCAGCAACTCGCCCGAACCCGGAATGTGCGGGAAGAACAGGTACTTGGAATACACCGAGCTGCCGGTGACATAAGCAAACACGCCCAGCGCCGAGCCCACCATCACCACGGGCATGATGGCCAGGCCGTCCAGGCCGTCGGTCAGGTTCACCGCATTGCTGGAGCCCACGATGACGAGATAGGTGAGGATCACGAAGCCGAGCACGCCCAGCGGGTAGCTCACTTCCTTGAAGAAGGGCAACTGCAGCCCCGCCTTGGGCGGCAGGTCCAGCGAAAAGCCCGACTGCACCCAGCCCACGAACAGCTCCCACACCTTGGCGTTGGAGCTTTCAGAAATGCTGAACACCAGGTACAGCGCGGCCATGAGACCGATCACCGACTGCCAGAAGTACTTCTCGCGCGAACGCATGCCTTCGGGGTCCTTGTTGACCACCTTGCGCCAGTCGTCCACCCAGCCGATGGCGCCAAAACCCAGCGTGACGATGAGCACAATCCACACAAAGCGGTTGGACAGATCAAACCACAGCAGGGTGGAAATGGCGATCGACAACAGGATCAACACACCGCCCATGGTGGGCGTGCCACTCTTGGACAGGTGCGACTGCATCGCATAGCCGCGGATGGGCTGGCCGATCTTGAGCGAGGTGAGGATGCGAATCACCTTGGGGCCGGCCACCAGCCCGATGAGCAGCGCCGTCATGGCGGCCATCACCGCACGGAACGTGAGGTACTGGAACACCCGAAAGAAGCCGAACTCGGGCGACAGGCCCTGCAGCCATTGCGACAGCATCAGCAGCATGTGGCACCTCCGGCATGGGCTGGCACCGTACGGGCAATATCAATGCGTTGCGCCATGGTGTCCCTCCCGTGGATTGATCGGCTTTTGTTGTTGTTCTGGGGGCAGTGCGGCGGCGCTGATCGCCTCGACCACCTGTTCCATCTTCATGAATCGCGATCCCTTGACCAGCACGCTGCCCACCGTGGGCAGGGCGTTGCGCACCGCATCCTGCAGTGCGCTCATATCGTTGAAATGCCGGGCAACACCACCCTGCCCGTCGCCGTACGCCGACGCGGCGTGCACCGACTGCGCGCCCAGCGCAAACATCGTGGAGATACCAGCCTCACGGGCCAGTGCGCCGGCCTCGGTGTGGAACTGTGGCCCCTGGTCGCCCACCTCGCCCATGTCGCCCATCACCAGCAGTTGCGGGCCTGGCAGTTCGGCCAGCACCTGGATGGCAGCGTGCATGGAATCGGGGTTCGCGTTGTACGTGTCGTCCACCACCGTGATGTCGCGGCCCGCGACGGTCACACTGAAAGCGCGCGAACGGCCCTTGACCGGTGTGAAGTCGCGCAGCCCCTGGGCAATGGCCGCGACGGGTGCACCCGCTGCCAGCGTGCACGCCGTGGCTGCCAGCGCGTTGGTGACGTTGTGGCGGCCAGCGATGTGCAGGCGGGTCGTGATCTCGCCGCGTGGTGTGGCCAGGGTGACCGCCCAGGCGCCGCGCTCCCACGTGGCCTGCGCACAGCGAACATCGCCGCCATCACCAAAGGTCACCGTGCGGCGGCCGGGCCGCCCCAGAGCCAGCGACTGCCACAGGCCCGTGTAGGCATCCCCTGACGGGAACACGGCCACGCCATCGGCGGGCAAGCTGGCAAACACCGAGCCGTTCTCGCGGGCCACCGCCTCGACGGTATGCATGAACTCCAGATGCTCGCGCTGCGCGTTGTTGACCAAGGCCACCGTGGGCTGGGCCATGGCGGCCAGCGTGGCGATCTCGCCAGGGTGGTTCATGCCCATCTCGATCACGGCGGCGCGGTGGCTGGCGCGCAGGCGCATCAGCATCAGCGGCACACCGATGTCGTTGTTGAAATTGCCCTGCGTGGCAAACGCAGCCTCACCCTGCCAGGCACGCAGGATGGACGCGATCATCTGCGTCACCGTGGTCTTGCCATTGCTGCCCGTCACGCCGATCAGCGGCAGGTGGAACTGCGTACGCCAGCCCGTGGCGAGTGCGCCCAGCGCAGCCAGGCTGTCGGGCACTTCGATGCCGGGCAAACCGGCTGCCTCCAGACCACCGTGCACAATGGCTGCAGCGGCACCGCCAGCACGGGCATCGGCCAGGAAGGCGTTGGCATCAAAACGCTCGCCCTTGAGCGCCACAAACAGATCGCCCGGCTGCAGGGTGCGCGTGTCGGTGTGCACACGCGCCAGCGGCGTGGCGCCATCGCCCACCAAGCGGGCAGCGGGAATACGCGGCTGCAGCAGTGCCCAGGCTTGCTGCAGTGTCATGACGGGTGCAATGGTGTTCATGCCCATGTGTGGGCTCCTCGGGCCTGCAGCGCAGCCTGCGCGTGGGCCATGTCGGAGAACGGCACGCGCACGCCTGCCGCCTCCTGGGTGTCTTCGTGGCCCTTGCCGGCAATCAGCACCACGTCGGCAGGTGCGGCTTCGGCAATGGCTTGGGCGATGGCGGCCGCACGGTCGGGCTCAGCACGCACGGTGCCACCGGCAATCGTGCCCTGCAGGATCTGGTGCAGGATGGCGGCCGGGTCTTCGCTGCGGGGGTTGTCGCTGGTCACCAGCACCTGGTCGGCCTGCTGCTGGGCCACGGCACCCATCAGCGGGCGTTTGCCCGCGTCGCGGTCGCCGCCGCAGCCGAACACGCACCACAGCCGCCCGCCACGCTCGGTGGCCAGGGGGCGCAGGGCTTGCAGGGCTTTGTCCAAAGCGTCGGGGGTGTGTGCGTAGTCCACGGCCACCAGGGGCTGGCCCACCGCCACCAGCCGCTGCATGCGGCCCGGCACGGGCTGCAGGCTGGCGCAGGCGCGCACAGCGCGGACCAGCGGCACACCCAGGCTGCGCAGCGTAGCCAGCACCCCCAGCAGGTTCAGCACGTTGTACTGGCCGATCACGCGAGTTTGCAGCAGGTGCCGGTCAGAGCCCTCGGCCACCGTGAAACACAGACCCTGGTCGCCCAGGGTGATGTCCTGCGCCGCCAGGCGCGCAGCCCCCTGGGCCGAGACGCTCCACAGATCCAGGGCACTGCCCTTCAGCTCGCCATGCAGTTGGGCGCCTGCGGGGTCGTCCACATTGATGATGGCAGCCTGCAGGCCCGGCCAGTCGAACAGCGCCCGCTTGGCCAGCCAGTAATCGGCCATGCTGCCGTGGTAATCCAGGTGGTCTTGCGTGAAGTTGGTGAAGATGGCCGCGTGGATGTGCGTGCCGTCAAGCCGGGCCTCGGCCAATCCAATCGACGAGGCCTCGATGGCGCAGGCACCGAGGCCCTGCGCCACAAACTGGGCAAACGCGCGCTGCAACCGCACCGGGTCGGGCGTGGTCATGCCGGTGGAGGTGAGCGCGGGTGGCAGTCCCATGCCCAAAGTGCCCACCAGCGCACATTGATCTTGCCCTGATTGCTCCTCATTCGATAGCACATTCAGAGCACCTGCGAGCCACCACGCCGTGCTCGTCTTGCCGTTGGTTCCCGTCACCGCCAGCACCTTCAGCTGCTGCGTGGGTTGTGCAAACCATTCGGCGGCGATGGGCCCTGTGGCGGCTTTGAGACCTTGAAGCGCGGCCATGTGGTCGCCCGCAAAAGCAAAGGCCTCGACCCCCGCCTGTTCGACGAGGCAGGCCGTGGCGCCACGCACCATGGCGTCGGCCACATGCGCGCGGCCGTCTGTGGCGGCACCGGGCCAGGCAATGAAGCCGTCGCCGGGCGTGATCTGGCGGCTGTCGGTGTGCAGTGCGCCGGTGACGCGCGTGCGCAGCCATTGCACCGCGTCGCTGGCAGTCTGCAGGGTGTGGAGCGGCGCTTGCATCACAGCGACTCCTCCACGGCATTGGCCACGATCTGCGGCTTGACGGCCATGTCGGGCTGCACGCCCATCATGCGCAGGGTCTGCTGCACTACCTCGCTGAAAACCGGCGCAGCCACGGCACCGCCGTAGAACACGCCATTGCTGGGCTCGTCGATCATCACGGCCACGATGATGCGGGGCTTGTCGATGGGTGCCATGCCGGTGAACCACGCGCGGTACTTGCCCGAGGCGTAGTTCTTGCCCACCTGCTTGCGTGCCGTGCCCGACTTGCCGCCCACGGAGTAGCCCACGGTCTGCGCCTTCTGGCCCGTGCCGCCGGGGCCTGCGGCCATCTGCAGCATCTTGCGCACCTGGTCGGCCGTGCGCTCGGAAAAAACAGGCACGCCCACGGCGGGCTCGGCCGTCTTGAGCATGGTGGCGGGAATCACCCGACCGCCATTGGCAAACACGGTGTACGACCGTGCCATCTGGAACAGGCTGGCCGAGAGGCCGTAGCCGTACGACATGGTGGCCTGCTCCACGGGGCGCCAGCTCTTGTAGGGGCGCAGGCGGCCCGTCACCACGCCCGGGAAGTGCAATTGGGGCTTCTGACCAAAACCGGCGGCCGAGAAAGTCTCCCACATCTCGCGCGCGGGCATCTGCATGGCCAGCTTGGTGGTGCCCACGTTGCTGGACTTCTGGATCACGCCTTCGACCGTGAGCACGCCGTAGTTGTGCGTGTCCGAGATCGTGGAGCCTGTGATGGTGATGCGTCCGGGGTTGGTATCCACCACGGTCTCTGGGCGCACGCGCCCGGTCTCCAGCGCCAGGCCGATGGTGAACGGCTTCATGGTCGAGCCGGGCTCGAACACGTCGGTCAGCGCACGGTTGCGCAGCTGCTCGCCAGTCAGGTTCTGGCGCTTGTCGGGCACGTAGCTCGGGTAGTTGGCCAGCGCCAGCAGCTCACCCGTGTGGGCATCGAGCACTACCACACTGCCCGCCTTGGCCTTGTGCGCGGCGACCTGGTCGCGCAGCTTCTGGTACGCAAAGAACTGCACCTTGCTGTCGATGGACAACTGCATGTCCTTGCCATCGACCGGGGGCACGGTTTCGCCCACGCTTTCCACCACGCGGCCCAATCGGTCCTTGATCACGCGGCGCGAACCGGGCTTGCCTGCCAGCTCCTTGTCGAAGGCCAGCTCCATGCCTTCCTGGCCGTGGTCTTCCACGTTGGTGAAGCCCACCACGTGTGCGGCGGCCTCGCCCTCGGGATACTGGCGCTTGTATTCCTTGCGCTGGTAGATGCCCTTGATGTCCAGGGCTGCGATCTGCTGGCCCACGTCCCAGTCAAGCTGACGCTTGATCCAGACGAAGGTCTTGTCCTCATCCGCCAGCTTTTTCAGCAGGTCGGCCTGCGGCATGTCCAGCAGCTTGGCCAGCTGCTTGAGCTTGGCGCGAACCTCGGGCCTGTCCTGGTCCACGTCTTCGGGGATCGCCCAGATGCTGGCAGCCGGCACGCTGGACGCCAGGATCAGGCCATTGCGGTCCACGATCTTGCCGCGGTTGGCAGGCAACTCCAGCGTGCGCGCAAAACGCACCTCGCCCTGACGCTGGAAGAACGCGTTGCCAAACACCTGCACATAGGCCGCCCGCCCAGCCAGCCCCAGAAAGCCCAGCCCAATCACCGCCACGATGAACTTGCTGCGCCAGACCGGCGTCTTGCTGGCCAGCAAAGGGCTGGATGTGTAGAGCACGCTGCGGCTCATGGCTGCACCCCGGCGGGTTGCGAAGCGGCGGCGGCTGCCGCTGCGGTGGCAGTTGCGACGCCTTGCGGGTCAGACACGTACTGAGTGATCGCTGGGGTGGCGGTGCGCATGTTCAACTGCGCGCGCGCGATCTTCTCCACCCGCAGCGGAGTGGCCTGGGCGCGCTTTTCCACCTGCAGGCGCTGGTGCTCCGTCTCCAGACGGCGGGCCTCGGCCACGGCGCGGTCCAGCTCGGTGAACAGGCGGCGCGATTCGTACTGGGTGTGCACCAGATAGATCGCACTGGCCAGCACCGCCAGCAACAGGACCACGTTGAGCCGCGTCATGTCAGACGACCGCCGTGCGCTCGGCCACGCGCATGATGGCGCTGCGCGAGCGGGGATTGGCCTCGACCTCGGCCGCACTGGGCTTGATGCGGTCGAGCGCGATGAGCTTCATGGCCTGCGGCGCAGCAAACGGTGCGCGGCGGTCGTAGACCTCCTTGGAATGTTTGGCGATGAACTGCTTGACGATGCGGTCTTCGAGCGAATGAAAGCTGATGACCACCAGCCGCCCACCGGGCTGCAGCACCGAGAGGCTGGCCTCTAGCGCCTGTTGCAGCTCTTCAAGCTCGGCGTTGATGAAAATCCGAAGAGCTTGAAATGTGCGCGTTGCAGGGTTCTGGCCCGGCTCGCGGGTTTTGACCGCGCCAGCCACGAGGTCGGCCAATTCTGCGGTGGTTGCAAGAGGACCCCGTTCTTCGCGCCGAGCAACAATCGCCTTTGCAATGGGGCCAGCAAACCGTTCTTCACCGTAGTCACGTATCACCTCCGCAATCTGACCGACTTCGGCCGTGGCCAACCAATCGGCCACGCTTTCGCCGCGCGTGGTATCCATGCGCATGTCCAGCGGACCGTCAAAACGGAAACTGAAGCCCCGCTCGGGGCTGTCGATCTGGGGCGAGCTCACGCCCAGGTCCATCAGCACGCCCGCAGCACTGGCAGGCGGCAGGTCGGCCAGATGGCGAAAACCTTCGTGCCGAATGGAAAAACGCGCATCGGTGATGCGCGTTGCTTCGGCGATGGCTTCGGGGTCCTTGTCAAAGGCCACCAGGCGCCCCTGGGGGCCCAGCCGGAGCAGGATGAGGCGGGAGTGCCCGCCGCGCCCGAAGGTCGCATCGATCCAGGTGCCGGAAGGCTCCGGGCCTGCGCCGCCCAGGAGAGAGTCCACGGCCTCGTTCAGCAGGACGGTGGTGTGTTGCAAGGGGGATGTCACAGCGCGCCTTAGAAGGAGAAGTCCTTGAAGACATCCGGCATCTCACCCTGCATGGCCTTGGCTTCCTGTTCGTCGTAGGTGGCCTTGTCCCAGAGTTCGAAATGATTGCCCATGCCCAGCAGCATGGTGTCTTTGGAAATACCGGCGGCTTCGCGCAGCTCGGGGGAGATCAGCACACGGCCGGTGGCGTCCATGTCCACATCCATGGCATTGCCCAGGAAGATGCGCTTCCACCACTGGGCGGACATGGGCAGCTGGGCAATGCGCTCGCGGAACTTCTCCCATTCAGGGCGGGGGAAGACCATGAGGCAGCCGTGCGGGTGCTTGGTGATGGTGAGCTGACCGGATGCCGTGGCCGCGAGGACGTCACGATGCCGGGTCGGCACGGACAGCCGACCCTTCGCATCGAGACTCAGCGACGAGGCACCTTGAAACACGGACAGATTCCCAGTTCGGTTTTGCGCCTCGCAGGTCCAGAAACGGACCCTGAGGGCACTTTTCACCACTTAATTGCACTTTTTTGCACTGTAGCAGGAAAAGCACACCGAACAAGGGGGTTGTCCCACAAACTTTTCAATGAAATCAACGACTTAGATGCGTTTTTTCAGACACCAGAATGCCAAAAGTCGTTGAAAAAGAAGCACTTAGAGAGGCCTATGAAAGTGACCTCTCAAGGGTTGACCGAGTGGTCACAGGATGTAGCGCGACAGGTCCTCGTCCTGGCTCAGAGTCTGCAGGCGGGTATCGACGTAGGCGGCGTCGATGGTGATGGCCTGGCCGGCCAGGCGGGTGGCGTCAAAGCTCACCTCGTCCAGCAGGCGCTCCATCACCGTGGACAGGCGGCGCGCGCCGATGTTCTCGGTGCGTTCGTTCACCTCAAAGGCGATGTGCGCCAGGCGGGTGATGCCCTCGGGCGCGAACTCCAGCGTGACGCCCTCGGTGGCCAGCAACGCCTGGTACTGCTTGACCAGCGACGCATGGGTCTGGGTGAGGATGGCTTCGAAGTCCTTGACCGACAGCGATTCCAGCTCCACCCGGATCGGGAACCGTCCCTGCAGCTCCGGGATCAGGTCGCTGGGTTTGGACAGGTGGAACGCCCCCGAGGCGATGAACAGGATGTGGTCCGTCTTGATCATGCCGTACTTGGTGGACACCGTGGTTCCCTCCACCAGCGGCAGCAGGTCGCGCTGCACGCCCTGGCGCGATACGTCGGCGCCACTGCTTTCCTGCCGCGCGGCCACCTTGTCGATCTCATCGATGAAGACGATACCGTTTTGCTCGGCGCTGGCCACCGCGCGGGTCTTGATGTCCTCTTCGTTGACCAGCTTGGCCGCCTCTTCATCGGCAATGAGCTTCAGGGCCTCAGCGATCTTGAGCTTGCGGGTCTTGCGCTTGTCCTGCCCCAGCTGGCTGAACATGCCACGCAGCTGCTCGGTCATCTCTTCCATGCCCTGGGGGCCCATGATTTCGAGCTGGGGGCGGCCTTCGGCCACGTCGATCTCGATCTCCTTGTCATCCAGTGCACCTTCGCGCAGCTTCTTGCGAAAGACCTGGCGGGCCGTGTTGTCAGCGGCGGGTTCGCTGCCTGCCGCTGCGCGGGCCGGGGGGATCAGCACGTCCAGGATGCGTTCCTCGGCGGCATCTTCGGCGCGGGTGCGCACCTTCTTCATCTCGGCCTCGCGCGTCTGCTTCACCGCCATCTCGGCCAGGTCGCGGATGATGGAATCCACATCCTTGCCCACGTAGCCCACCTCGGTGAACTTGGTGGCCTCGACCTTGATGAAGGGCGCATCGGCGAGTCTTGCAAGGCGGCGTGCAATCTCGGTCTTGCCCACGCCAGTGGGGCCGATCATGAGGATGTTCTTGGGCGTGATCTCCTGGCGCAGGCTGCCTTCCACCTGCTGGCGACGCCAGCGGTTGCGCAGAGCGATGGCCACGGCACGCTTGGCGCTGGCCTGGCCCACGATGTGGTGGTCCAGCTCGGAGACGATTTCCTGGGGGGTCATGGACGACATACAGGTCTTCCTGGTATCAAATGGGACTGTAGCGCTAGTGAATCATGCACAAGCAGCTATAAAAAACAGAGCATTCAGCCCTCGATGCGCTGACCGTGAGGCCTGCGCGGGGCCTGTTCCACCGTCGCACGCTCAGAGCGTCTCGATGGTGTGGTTCATGTTGGTGTAGATGCAGAGTTCGCCCGCAATTTCGAGCGACTTTTTCACGATCTCTTGGGCAGACAACTCGGTATTCACCAGCAGCGCCTTGGCCGCCGAGTGCGCATAAGCGCCCCCCGAGCCAATCGCCACGATGCCTTGCTCGGGCTCCAGCACGTCGCCATTGCCGGTGATGATGAGCGACGCACTGGCGTCAGCCACGGCCAGCATGGCTTCGAGGCGGCGCAAGACCCGGTCGGTACGCCAGTCCTTGGTGAGTTCGATGGCAGCGCGCGTCAGGTGGCCCTGGTGCTTTTCCAGCTTCGCCTCGAAGCGCTCGAACAGCGTGAAGGCATCGGCCGTGGCGCCCGCAAAGCCCGCCAGCACCTTGCCGTGGTAGAGCTTGCGCACCTTGCGCGCCGTGCCCTTGACCACGATGTTGCCCAGCGTGACCTGCCCATCGCCGCCGATGGCGACCTGGATGCCGGAAGGCGTCTGGCGACGCACACTGAGGATGGTGGTGCCGTGGAACACCGGATGGTTGTCTTGAGATGAATCCATAGCTGCGGCAGATGGGGATCACCGGGCATTTTGCAAGCCGACCTCGGGACGGATGCCGCACACGCAGCCTGGGCAACCACGCGACACGCCATTCCGGACTACCCGCAAGACTGGAATCTGGACCGGAACAGCCCCACCCCAGGAGAGGTGCGGCTAGTTCTTCCGGGGGACCACCCAGGCGTGTTCGTTGATTCCGATCACGTTGAAGAAGATCGCCACCAGCCGCTGCAGGTTGTGGAACTGGATCACATGGCCGTGGCCCTGTTGCTCGGCCGCCCAGTTGAGCACGGAGCCTGCAGCAGCAAAGTCCACCCGGATCAGCTTGTCGCAGGCGATGGTCAGCGGCACGCCGGGCTTGAAGTGCGCCTCGAACGGCTGCAGCAGGGGCGTGGCATCGCCGTCGATATGGCCGCTGAGCTGTGCGACGGGTCCGGTCTCCAAGGGAGCGGGGACCGACGACTCACCGAGATCGGACGCCATGAAACCGCTGTCGGCGGCCAGAGGCGCAGAGCCTGAAGACACACCCTCGTTGTCCGAGTATCCGCAACGTGGCGACACCCAGGAGGGCGGAGAGACTTCGTAGGTCACGCAGTAGTCGAGCGCCACCAGTTCAAACTCGTCGGGCTTGCCCATGAGGCGCATGGCTGCCATGCGCAAACGCCACCACTCGGGGCTGTTCGAGCGGTCGCCCGACTGGGTCTTGGCATCGAGCAGGGCATGGAGTTTTTCAACCCCCGAAAACACGATCTGGACATCGCGGTCGGCCCACAGGCTGAACTGGTCAGCCAACAGGGGCACTGCCGCCTCGTCAATCGAAGCAAGGCGTGACCAGGACAGCGTCCAGGGTGACGCAGCACGGGCCAGCGAGGCCTGCAGTGCCGCCACCGAAGAAACCGCCACGGTGGGCGGAGCGTTCCAGCTGAAATCACGGCGCATGGCAGCGGCAGGCTCGGCAGCGGGAGCCACTTCAACGGCCAGGCCCAGTTGCGCCGGGATGGAAAACCACAGCGGCGCCGAGCGGCCATATTGCGCGGCAAAGTCGATGGCCAGGGTGTCAAAACGGTCGTGCTGCCCGGTGGCCCGGTAAAGGTCGAACAGCGTCATCCAGATTTCCAGCTGCTGCGCTGGATCGTCCTGCTGGTGCTGGGCCAGCACCTCCAGCAGGCCAGACTCGGCCCCTGCATGGTCACCATTGGCAAACCGGATGGCGGCTTCTTCAAGATCGGGTTCGTGCACGAATTCCTCCGGTTCGAATGCGGGCGCGGGCGCAGCCGTGGGAGCCGCAGGGCTGAAGGATGCTTCGACGTGTGGGGTGCTGCCGGGCAGCATGGTGGCGTCCGTGCCACCAAAGCGGCCAATGGCCATGCTGTCATCAGCGAACAGAGGCTGAACGGCGGGTTTGGTATCCAGCGGGGCAGACAGGCTCCCGGGCACCGTGGGCGCATAGGCACGGGCTTGCTCTTCCGCAGACGCCTCCGTGCTGGAATCCGGCATCACCCCTGGTTGGGTGGGTGCGTCGGCGCCCTGCTTGCTCTTCCACCACTGCTGGGACATCTGCGCTTCGATCTCGTCGATCTTCTTGAGCGTCACGGCCCGCTCGTCGGGCGATGCCATGCTGCTCTGGAAAAACGAGGGGCGCCCTGCGGCATCTTCCACCCGCTGCCCGTGCAAGACCTCGCGCTGGCGCAGCTTGCGCAGCTGATCGAACTCGCGGCGCCGCACAAAATCGTTGCGGCGCTTGCGCTCGATCATCTCCTTGAGCATCTGCTTGCTGTACTGGCTCTCCCGGTCGTCCTGGAGGGAGTCCAGCTCCGTCCAATTGACGGTCGGATTCTTCACGAACCGCACCACCTTCGATAGCAGGCCGCCAGGGGTCGATTCTTCCTTGCTCATGGCTCAGGGTGCAGAGTGCGCTCGTTGATCAACAGGCGGCTGCCTGCTCAATCCCCAAACATCTTCTGCTTGAGTTCGCGGCGTTGCTGCGCTTCGAGCGACAGCGTGGCGGTGGGACGTGCGATCAGGCGGCCCACACCAATGGGCTCACCGGTTTCGTCGCAGTAACCGTAGTCACCTGCATCAATGCGGGCAATGGATTGTTCGATCTTCTTGAGCAACTTGCGCTCCCGGTCGCGGGTGCGTAACTCCAGTGCGTGCTCTTCTTCGATGGTGGCGCGGTCGGCCGGGTCGGGCACCACCACGGTGTCCTCACGCAGATGCTCAGTGGTTTCGCCGGCGCTGTTGTGGATGTCCTGCTTGAGCTGAACGAGCTTGAGGCGGAAGAACGCCATCTGCTTTTCGTTCATGTACTCGCTGTCGGGCATGGCCATGACTTCAGCGTCGGTCAGCTCGGCGACGGACTTGGTTTTCCAGTTGTTCGCCAGCTTGGGGTCTTTTTTGGCAGCCGTGTAAGTGGGCTGCGCTTGCGCGGTCGTGGGCATGGTGTGTTGATAACTGGCTTTGGCAGCTGTCGAAGCCACCGTCTGTGCCATGGATGGTACGGTCAATTGGGCCAATCGGGAAGAAGGCCGGGTTGTGCGCACGGGTACCTGCGAGCCCGCTTGCAGTGCGGGCGCCGGAGCGGGTGCCGCCACGGCCGGGGGCGCGACCACCTTGGGTGCCGCAGCAGCCTTGGTAGTGGCCTTCGCAGCAACTTTGGGTGCCGCTGGGGCGGCGGCGCTTTTCGCCGCGGCAGGGGGTGCCTTGGTGGCCCCCTTGGATTTGCTGGTGTCGGCTTTCACTTCCTGGTCTCCTCGCAGTACGGGCGGGCCCCAGCTGCATTCGCAGCCAAGGGCGTGTGGCAAGCCTTCCGGGGTCTAGAACCTGTTCACAGGTTCTTGCCGGGGCGCGATTGTATCGACCTGGGCTGACGCAAACGGAAACGTTGCAGATACAACACAAATCGGGCTCCATTGCCCCCTCGGAACCGGCGAACAGGTCAGACCAGGCTTTGCTCCAGCCCCTGCAGGAAGATGTCCTTGGGCAGGTCAATGCCAATAAAGACCATCTTGCTGGTACGCGCCTCGCCCTCGGCCCACTGGGGGCCCAGGTCGCTGCCCATGAGCTGGTGCACGCCCTGGAATATGACCTTGCGTTCAGTGCCCTTCATATTCAGCACCCCTTTGTAGCGCAGCATGCGCGGGCCGTAAATATTGACGATGGCGCCAAGGAAGTCTTCGAGCTTGGCCGGATCGAACGGGCGGTCCGATCGGTACACAAAACTCTTCACATCGTCATCGTGGTGATGATGATGGCCATGGCCGTGCTCATGCTGGTGGGAGGGGTGGCTGCAGTGCTTGCCATGTTCGTGGTCATGGTCGTGGTGGCCATGCCCATCCCCTTCTTCCTTGAGGAAGTCCGGGTCGATGTCCAGCTTCGCATTGAGGTTGAAGCCGCGCAGGTCCAGCACCTCCTTGAGCGGCACTTCGCCAAAATGCACGGCCTTGATGGGCGCGCGCGGGTTCATGTGCTTCAGGCGATGGATCAGCGCGTCGGTCTCGTCCTTGGACACCAGGTCGATCTTGGACAGGAAGATCTGGTCCGCAAACCCCACCTGGCGGCGCGCCTCCTGCCGGTCGTTGAGCTGCTGTGGCGCATGCTTGGCGTCCACCAGCGTGATGATCGAGTCGATGAGGTAGGTTTCGGCGATCTCTTCGTCCATGAAGAAGGTCTGTGCCACGGGGCCCGGGTCGGCCACGCCGGTGGTCTCGATCACGATGCGGTCAAAGTCGAGCAAGCCCTTGCGCTTCTTGGCCGCCAGCAGTTGCAGCGTCTCGCGCAGGTCTTCGCGGATGGTGCAGCAGATGCAGCCATTGCTCATCTGCACGATCTGCTCCTTGGACTCGGTCACCAGGATGTCGTTGTCGATGTTTTCTTCGCCGAATTCGTTCTCGATCACGGCGATCTTCTGGCCATGGGCTTCGCTCAAGAGGCGCTTGAGCAACGTCGTTTTGCCCGAGCCCAGGAAGCCGGTGAGGATGGTGACGGGGATCAGTGCCATAAATCTGTCTTTCAAGGGAATCAAATACTTGCGCTGCGCGGCGCAGTGCCCCACCCAGGGGCATCTTTTTCAGTGTACCGAGGCTGTCAAGCCCCTGCTGGCACCGGAAAGCTCACCCCTTGCGCATCACCACCAGCCCCTTGAGGTACTCGCCCTCCGGAAACTCCAGCGTCATCGGATGGTCGGGCGCGCCGCCCAGGCGCTCCAGGATGTAGCCGTCCACCCCTGCATCGGCGCCAGCCGAGGCCACGATCTTGTGGAACAGGTCGGCGCTGATGCCGCCCGAGCACGAGAAGGTGAACAGCACCCCGCCGGGCGACAGCAACTGCAGCGCCAGCCGGTTGATGTCCTTGTAGGCGCGCGCGGCCCGCTCGGCGTGGGCCGCCGTGGGGGCGAACTTGGGCGGGTCCAGGATGATGGCGTCAAAGCGCTGGCCTTCCTTGAGGAACTGGCGCAGCGAGGCATTCACGTCGGCATCGAGGAAGGTGGCCCGGTTCGGATCAAACCCGTTGAGCGCCACATGGGCGCGGGCGCGCTCCAGGGCCGGGCCCGAGGAATCGATGGAGGTCACGTGCCCGTCGGCCACAGTGCCCGCTGCACGCATGCCCGCCAGTGCCGCCACGCTGAAGCCACCGGTGTAGCAAAAGCAGTTGAGCACATGCTTGAAGCCCAGGCGCTGGGTGTAGTCGGCAAACCGCTGGCGGCTGTCGCGCTGGTCCAGATAGAAGCCGGTTTTGTGGCCCTCAGCGATGTTGAGCGTCAGACGCCACTGGTGTTCACGGATCGTGAGTTCGAGCGGCGGCCCCTCGCCATCACCTGCAGCACCCGTGGGCCCGCCGCGCAGCCAGCCGGTGGCGGGCTCCAGGCCCTCCAGCGAACGCACGCTGGCATCCGAGCGCTCGTAGAGCTTGGTCAGCCCCGTTTCGCGCAGCAGCGCATCGGCAATCACCCCCTTCCAGCGCTCGGTGCCTGCGCTGGTGAACTGCGCCACCAGCGTATCGCCATAGCGGTCCACGATGAGCCCGGGCAGGCCGTCGGACTCGCCATGCACCAGGCGTACGCCATCGCTTTGCACGCCAAAACGTGCCCTGGCGATGATGGAACGTGCGCAAGCAGCTATAAAAAACGGAGCGTCAATGCGTTGCGCCTCATCAAAACTCCACACCCGGGCACGGATGCGCGAGCTGGGGCTGTACGCGGCCCAGGCCAGAAACTGGCCTTCGTGCGATTCCACGCGCACGGTCTCGCCGCTGTCGCCGCCGCCCTTGGCGATGGCCGATTCAAAGATCCAGGGATGGCGGCGCAATAGCGAGCGCTCTTTGCCTGCGCGGAGTCGGAGGGTTTTCATGACCCGGATTGTGCGTGCTGGCGGGCACGGGTGAGCCACCCGCCGATGGAAAACTGCGCGCAAAAGCTACCCACGCCCCTGGTCACACCCCCATCAGGCAGGCCCAGCCAGCCCTTCCCAGCCCGGCAGGAACGCAGCCGATCTGCCTCATTGAAACCGCGTATTTGACAAATATGATTTGCAATCGATAAAATTGCGTAAATTATCATTTTTATCACAAACACTCCGATGACCACCTCTGCCACACGCCCCAGCATCACCCGCCTGGCTCCCGCGCCCGGCACGGCCCAGGCCGTGATGACCGATCTTCGCGAATTTCTGGCCTTCAAGATAGGCAACGAGGAATACGGGGTGGACATCCTGCGCGTGCAGGAGATCCGGTCTTACGAGAAGCCCACCACCATCGCCAACGCGACCGGTGAGCTTTTGGGCGTGATGAACCTGCGCGGCGTGATCGTGCCCATCCTCGACCTGCGCCTGAAGCTGGGCCAGACCGCTGTGCAGTACGACCACCTGAAGGTGGTGATCGTGCTGCACATCGGCCAGCGGACGGTGGGCGTGGTGGTGGACGGCGTGTCCGACGTGCTCACGCTGGAGCGCGAACAGCTGCGCCCCGTGCCCGCCCTGCGCGGCAACGTCAAGCCCGAACACCTGCTGGCCATCGGCTCGGTCGGCCCGCGCATGCTGATCCTGCTCGATATCGAGAAATTTCTTGCCAAATCGGTAGCGAGTGATACACCTGCCACCAGCCACTGAGCGGCTGCATCACCCACAAGGAACTGCTAATCATGAACTTCAATGACCTGAAGATTTCTACCCGCCTGTCTCTGCTGCTGGCCGTACTTTGCGTGCTGACCGTTGTGATCGGCAGCGCAGGCCTCACTGGCATGCAGCGCGCCAACGCGGGGCTCAATACCGTGTACCAGGACCGCGTGGTGCCACTCAAACAGATCAAGCTGGTGTCAGACGCGTACGCCGTGAACGTAGTGGATACCGCACACAAGGTGCGCGACGGCGCGCTCACCCCGCAGCAAGGGTTGGATTCGATCGCCAGAGCCAAGAAGGACATCAGTGACAACTGGAACGCCTATCTGGCGACCGAGCTGGTGGCCGACGAAGTGCGCTTGGCAGCCCAATTCAAAGAGCTGCAGCCCAAAGCCGATGGCGCCGTCCAAGCGCTGGAAAACCTGATCGGTAACAAGGACCTGCCGGGCCTGACCGACTATGCAGCACGAGAGATGTACCCCGCACTCGATCCGCTGCAAGACGTGCTGGGCGCTCTGGTGCAGGTGCAACTGGACACCGCGCGCAAGGAGTATGACCAAGCGGTCGAGTCCTATGCCAATACGCGATGGTTCGTGGCGCTGGCTATTGCCAGTGGTGTGCTATTCGCCCTGGGCTTTGGCTACCTCGTGACCCGCAGCATCGTGGGCCAGTTGGGCACCGAGCCGGGCACTGCTGCCGCACTGGCGCGCAGCGTGGCGCACGGCGACCTGACCGTGGCCATTGACCTCAGGCCCGGCGACACCTCCAGCCTGATGGCGCAACTCAAGCGCATGCAGGACAGCCTTGCCACCATGGTAGCCATGGTGCACCAGAGCTCCATCAACGTAGCCAGCGCTTCGGAACAAATCGCACAGGGCAACAACGACCTGTCTTCGCGCACCGAAGAGCAAGCCAGTGCGCTCGAAGAGACAGCCGCCTCCATGGAGCAGCTCAACGCCACTGTGCGCCAGAACGCCGAGAACTCCCGCCAGGCCAACCAGCTGGCCCAGACCGCCACCTCGATTGCAGTGCAGGGTGGCGAGGTGGTGGCTGACGTGGTGCGCACCATGAAGGACATCAACGACAGCAGCAACAAGATCTCCGAGATCATCGGGGTCATCGACTCCATCGCGTTCCAGACCAATATCCTGGCGCTGAACGCGGCGGTGGAGGCCGCCCGCGCCGGCGACCAGGGCCGGGGCTTTGCCGTGGTGGCCACCGAGGTGCGCGTGCTGGCGAGCCGCTCGGCCGAGGCCTCCCGCGAGATCAAGGGCCTGATCGGAACCAGCGTGGAGCGCGTGGAAGCCGGGTCTGCCCTGGTGGACCGCGCCGGTCAAACCATGAGTGAGGTCGTTGCCTCCATCCGCCGTGTCACCGACATCATGGGCGATATCACTGCCGCCAGCACCGAACAGAGCCAGGGGGTGGACCAGATCAACGAAGCGGTAACGCAGATGGACCAGGCCACACAGCAAAACGCCGCACTGGTGGAAGAAATGGCCGCAGCCGCTGCCAGCCTGAACCAGCAGGCGGGCGAACTGGTCGACACGGTTGCCACCTTCAAGCTGCCTGCGGTCCAAGCCCTCGTCCACGTCCATGAGCCACTTGCTGTCGCGCAGCACCGGCCCGTACGCCGCCCCTCGCTCGGTCACGCCCATCCGCCGATGGCAGCCGTCTGAGCAGCGCGGCCAGGCGTGCAGGCCGCGCCCCTGATGAACTGGAGGGACTACAGCGCCTTGCCAAAGCGCTCCAGACGCGGCGCCCAGTGGCCCAGCACATCGGCCGACAGCAGCACGCGGTGCGCCTGCCCGATGAGCAGATGGCGTGGCACCAGGCCGATGTAGCGCGAGTCGGCACTGTTGTCCCGGTTGTCACCCAGCACCAGGTATTCGCCCTCGGGCACCTGCACCGGATCGAAGCTGCTGCGCGCAGTCACGCCCTGCAGCCACTGCACGCGGCGCTCATGCCCCAGCAGGCGCTCTGTCCAGCGCGTGGCCGTGAGCGTGTGGCCTGGCAGCACCGGCTCCTGCACAGAATCGGGCATCTCGTATTCGGCCGCCTGGCCGTTGATGTAGAGCACCTCGTTGCGCATCTCCACCGTGTCTCCGGGCAAGGCCGCAATGCGCTTGATCAGGCGGGTGCCATCCAGTGGGGAGGAGAAGGTGACCACATCGCCGCGCTGCGGATCATCAATGTGCGCCAGGATCATGTCCGTGAGCGGCAGCTTGAGGTCGTAGGCCAGGCGATTGACCAGCACCACGTCCCCCTCCAGCAGCGTGGGCCGCATCGAGCCCGAAGGGATGGGATTCCAGTCGGCCACTGCAGTGCGAAAAACGCCAAAGCACAACAGCAACACGATGAACCACCGGTTCGATTGGATCCATTTCAGCAGCATGAGGACAACTCCAGGGCGCTCCACAGCGGGCGCCACGTTGCTCGGAGGCGCCTGGTTGTCACTTGGTTCCGCCAGGCCAGCAGGCGCGCCGCCCTTTGGAGGGACGCCGCACGGCAACTCAGGGGGACTTCTTTCGCGCGCGCGGGTGGGCCGCGTCATACACCTTGGCCAGGTGCTGAAAGTCGAGCCGCGTGTACACCTGCGTGGTCGTGATGTTGGCGTGGCCCAGCAGCTCCTGCACCGCACGCAGGTCGCCACTGCTCTGCAGCAGGTGGCTGGCAAACGAGTGGCGCAGCATGTGCGGGTGCACCGGCGTGGTCAGCCCCGCCTGCTGGCTGCGCTGGCGCAGGCGTAGCCAGATGGACTGGGCCGTGAGCCGTTTGCCACGCTGGCCCACAAACAGGGCAGTGTCCAGCCGCACAGAGCCCTCGCCCCCAAACGGTGTGGCCCGCAGCTGCAGCCAGGCCTGCAGCGCGGCCGTGGCAGCCGCGCCCACCGGCACGCTGCGCCGCTTGCTGCCCTTGCCGAACACATGGGCCTCGCCCGCTTGCAGGTCCACCCAGCCACGACCCTGGCGCTGGGTGTCGGCGTTGGGGATGGCATCGAGCCCCGCCAGTTCGCCCACGCGCAGCCCGCAGCCGTACAGCAGCTCCACCATGGCTGCATCGCGCGCCTCCAGCCAGGGGTCGGCGCCAGTGTTGTCGAACTCGGCCAGCCGCACGGCGTCGTCCACCCCCAGCGCCTTGGGCAAAGGCTTGGGCGCCTTGGGGGCACGCACGTCCTGCACCGGGTTGTGCGGGATCAGCCCCTGCCGCCCCGCCCAGATGAAAAAGCCGCGCCAGCCCGACAGGATGAGCGCGATGCCCCGCCCGCTGCGGCCGCCGCTGTGCATCTGCGCGACAAAGCGGCGAATGTGAGCGGTCTGTAACTGCAGCAACGGCACATTCACGCTGGCCGCAAACTGCGCCAGTTTTTCGAGGTCGAGGGTGTAGAGCGTGAGCGTGCGCGCGGCCAGCCGCTTTTCGACGCGCACATGTTCCAGATACCGCAGGACGTGGGGGTCGAGCGTGGTGGGTGCCGCAGGCGTTTCAGGCATGGAGGCCGTGGCTGAGACGCCGTTGGGTTGGCAATGGCGGCGGGGCTTGCGACTGCTTACTGAAGCCGCAGAAGGGCTGCGCTCGCCAGCTCTGCCATGCGCGACAAAAAGTCGGTGCCCATCGTGGCATCAAAACGCTGTGGATCGTGCGACCCCAGCACCAGCAGGCCAAACGCAGGCGTGGCGCTGTCGATGGCGCCTGCGCGCAGCGGCAGCAGGGCCAGCGACTGGGCAGGCTCACCGGCCTCTTGCGCCAACCAGCCTGCAGGCTCAAAACCCAGGTTGGGCCCGCAGAACGGCATGGTCAGCGACGACGCAAATGCCCGCGCGTCCTCGCTCGCGCCCTGGGTGAAGTCGGCGTCGATGTAGGGCGCTGCCACCTCCCACACACGCACCGCCGCCTGGGGCACGTCGAAGAGGGTGCGCACGCCGTCGACCACGGCCTGAGGCAGGTCGAACGGGTCGCGCACCTGCAGCAGGCTGCCAGTCCATTGGTGCACCTTCTGGGCAATGGCGGCGTTTTCGGTGCTGTTGCGCACCATTTCCATGATGCGATGTTCCAGACCCTTGATCTTCTCGCGCAGCATCTCAGCCTGGCGCTCCTGCAGGCTCACCGCACGCGCGCCGTGCGGGCTGGTGATCTGCACACTGGCCAGCACCTCGGCATGGCGCTCGAAGAAGCCGGGCGTGTTGGTGAGGAACTGGGCGATGTCGTCTTCGGTGATCGGTGGGATGTGGGTAGTCATACGAGCGTGTCGGGAATGTCGATCTGGCCCTCGAACACCGTGGTGGCGGGGCCTGTCATGAAAACGGAATCGGTGTCGGCACCGCTCCACGCAATGGTGAGGCGGCCGCCGCGCGTGTCCACCTGCACCTCGGGGTCGAGCAGCCCCAGGCGGATGCCGCTGGCCACTGCCGCGCAGGCGCCGGTGCCACAGGCCAGGGTCTCGCCTGCGCCGCGCTCGAACACGCGCAGGCGCACATGGGAGCGGTCCACGATCTGCAGGTAGCCGGCGTTCACCCGCTGGGGGAAGCGCGCGTGGCGCTCGATCAGCAGCCCGGTCTGCGCGACCGGAGCGGTGTCCACGTTGTCCACCAGCTGCACCGCATGCGGGTTGCCCATGGAGGCAACAGCTATCAAAACAGAAGCACCAGGGGCATATTCTTCTAGCGCCAGCGGCCATTTTTGCCCCAAACCCTGCTGCACGGGCGTGAGACCGGTGGTGTCGAACGGCACCTGGGCGGGGTCGAACTCGGGACGCCCCATGTCCACCGTGACGCGGCCGTCGCCCGTGAGGCGGGGCGCGATCACGCCGCTTTTGGTCTGCACGCGGATGGTGTCCTTGCCCGACAGGCCCCGGTCATGCACAAAGCGCGCAAAGCAGCGCGCACCGTTGCCACACTGCTCCACCTCGCCGCCGTCGGCGTTGTGGATCACGTATTCGAAGTCAATGCCGTCACCAGGAGAAGGCCGCACGGTGAGGATCTGGTCGGCCCCGACACCGAAGTGTCGATCTGCCAGGAAGCGGTATTGGGCCGTGTTCAGCCCCAGGCGGCCCTGGGTCTCGTCGAGCACCACAAAATCGTTGCCCGCGCCCTGCATTTTGGTGAAGCGAATCTGCATGGGATGGGATTATGGCCCCGCCCCTGCGCCAAACCACGTGCGGGCTTACGCTTGGCAGCTTCTCTCGATTTCACCGGCTTTTTCAGGAACCTCGCATGACCGATCTTTCCGCTTTTGCCATCACCCGCAAATGGCCCGCCCGGCACCCCAACCGCATCCAGCTGTATTCATTGCCCACGCCCAACGGCGTGAAGGTGTCGATTGCACTGGAAGAACTGGGCCTGCCCTACGAGCCCCACCTGGTGAGCTTTGAGACCAATGACCAGACCTCGCCCGAGTTTCTCTCGCTCAACCCCAACAAAAAGATCCCGGCCATCCTGGACCCGAACGGCCCGGACGGCCAGCCGCTGGCGCTGTTCGAGTCCGGCGCCATCCTGGTGTACCTGGCCAGCAAGACCGGCCAGCTGATGCCGCAGGACACTGCCGGGCGCTACGAGACCCTGCAATGGGTGATGTGGCAGATGGGCGGCGTGGGCCCCATGTTTGGCCAGCTCGGGTTCTTCCACAAGTTTGCGGGCAAGGACTATGAGGACAAGCGCCCGCGCGACCGGTATGTCGCTGAATCGAAGCGCCTGCTCAAGGTGCTGGACGAGCGCCTGGCGGGCCGCCCATGGGTGATGGGCGACCAGTACACCATCGCCGACATTGCCATCCTGCCCTGGGTGCGCAACCTCATCGGCTTCTATGGCGCGGGCGACCTGGTGGAGTTTGGCCAGTTCAAGGAAGTGCAGCGCGTGCTCGATGCGTTTGTGGCGCGCCCGGCGGTGGCCCGGGGGCTGGCGATTCCGGCACGCGGCTGACGGCGGGCGCCAGGGCGCCTGGGTTTCTCATCGGCCCTTGATCTTGATCATGCCGCGCAGCCCGGCACCCGGCCGCCACGCACCTACCATGGGCCTCCTCAAAAAAACAGGGAGTGCCCCATGGGATTGACCGTTGATGTTCTTCAGGATCTGGACCTGCACGACCTCCAGGCTGCCGCCCGTGCAGCGCTGCAGGAAACGAACGCCATCGCCTTGATCGAGTTGCTGGAAATGCTGTGGAGCTGCGATGTGGAGGGTGCCAATGCCGTCATCGACGCGGTGCTGCTTCGCCTGCAGCAGCTGCGCGCATTGCGCTAACGGCGGGCCTGCAAGGCAGGCCTGCTCAGCCCAGACGCTCCTGCAGAAAATCCAGAAAACACGCGATGCGTGCCGCCAGCTGCGTGTTGCGGTAGTACACCGCGCTGATGGGCTGGCGCACCTCCACCGTGTCCTTGGCCAGCACCTGCACTAGGTCGCCACGCGCACGGTCACCGGCCGTCATGAAATCGGACAGGCACACGATGCCCACCCCCTGCAGCGCGAGCTGGCGCAACGTTTCGCCGTTCGACGCGGTGAGGCTGGGCACGATGGGCCAGGCATCACCATGCTCGCCCCGCAGCGGCCAGTGGTTAAGCGACTCAGGCTGGTTAAAGCCCAGCAGCGTGTGCCGCGCCAGGTCCGCCACGCTCTTGGGCCTGCCCGTCCGCGCCAGGTAGTCGGGACTGGCCAGCACCCGCACGCGGCTGGTGCACAGGGGGCGCGCATGCAGGGTGGAGTCCTGGAGCTGTCCGATGCGGATGGCCACGTCCGTGCGCCGCTCCAGCAGGTCGATGTACGTTTCGTCCGTGTCCAGTTGCAGCGTGATCTGCGGATACGCCTCGCGAAACGCTGGCACCAGGGGCACCACGGCATGCAGCATGAAAGGCGTGGCGGCATTCACCCGCAGGCGGCCTGCGGGCTGCTGGCGGCGCGCAGCCATGTGCTCCTCGGCGTCGTCGATGGAGGCCAGGATGGCGCGCGTGCGCTGCAAAAAGGCCTGGCCCTCCTCGGTCAGCTCAGTGCGGCGCGTCGTGCGGCGAAGCAGCGTGGTGTCCAGCTTTTTCTCCAGCCGCGCCAGTGCCCGGCTGATGCCAGAGACGGTCTGGCCCAGTGCGTCAGCTGCGGCCGTGATCGAACCGCCATCCACCACGGCGACAAAGGCCTGCAGTTCTTCCAGCGTGGTTTTCATGGGGACTCCTGGCGCCTGATTGTTGATTTCAAATCAATTATCAATGGCACTTAACGATCTTTTTCTGCAAGACCCAAACGCCCACACTCCAGAGCCCGAAAGCCTGAAAACTGGAGTATTCCCATGCCCATTGCCTTGCTCGCGCTGACGCTCAGCGCTTTTGCCATCGGCACGACCGAGTTCGTGATCGTTGGCCTGCTGCCCACCGTGGCGGCAGACCTTTCCATCAGCATCCCCTCGGCGGGCCTGCTGGTCAGCCTGTACGCCCTGGGGGTCGCCGTCGGCGCCCCGGTGCTCACCGCACTCACCGGCAAGCTGCCGCGCAAGGCGCTGCTGCTGGCGCTGATGGCGCTGTTCACCGCCGGCAACCTGCTGGCCTGGCAGGCACCCAGCTACGAGACACTGGTGGCCGCGCGCATCCTCACCGGGCTGGCGCATGGCGTGTTCTTCTCGATCGGCTCGACCATCGCCACCGGCCTCGTGCCGCGCGAAAAGGCCGCGAGTGCGATTGCCATCATGTTCACCGGCCTCACGGTGGCCCTGGTCACGGGCGTGCCGCTGGGTACCTTCATCGGCCAGCACTTTGGCTGGCGCGAGACCTTCCTGGCCGTGTCAACCCTGGGCGCGGCAGCCTTCATCGGCAGCGCCCTCTTCGTGCCGCGCAACCTGGCGCATACCCCGCCCGCCTCGCTGCTGCAGCAGGCCAAGGTGCTGGCCGAGCCGCGCCTGCTGCTGGTATATGCCAAGACGGCCATCGGCTACGGCGGCACCTTCATTCCGTTCACCTTTCTCGCGCCCATCCTCACCGACATCTCGGGGTTCAGCGCGGGTTCGGTGGGCTGGGTGATGCTGGTGTACGGCGTGTCCGTGGCCGTGGGCAACCTCTGGGGCGGCAAGCTGGCCGACCGGCTGGGCCCCATCCCGGCGCTGCGCATCATCTTTGCGCTGCTGGCGGCCGTGCTGCTGCTGCTGCAGTTCACCGCGCCCCACCCCTGGCTGGCTGTGGGCACCGTGCTGCTGTGGGGCGCCGTGGCATTCGGCAATGTGCCGGGGCTGCAGGTGTATGTGGTCAAGCAGGCCGAGCGCTTCACGCCGCAGGCGGTGGACGTGGCCTCGGGCCTGAACATCGCCGCCTTCAACCTGGGCATCGCCGGCGCCGCGTGGGCCGGTGGTCTGATCGTGACGCACCTGGGCCTGCAGCACACGCCGTGGATCGGAGCGCTGGTGGTGCTGGTGTCGCTGGCCCTCACGCACTGGAGCGGTGTGCTGGACCGGCGCAGCGGCATCCCCGTGCGTGCCGCTGGTGTGGTGCCTGTGGGGCACTGAGCCCACCTCAGCCCGCCATCACCCGCACGAAAGCCGGCACCACGCCCAGCAGGTCGTCGCGCCGCTGCACCGCATGCACATCGGCGCGCGGCGCTTTGGCGCCCAGGGGCTTGAACACCACGCGCGGCCCGAACAGCATGCCCAGGGACGACGGCACCAGGGCCACGCCCAGCCCGGCCGCCACCAGGCTCAGCACGGCCGCCAGCTCCACCGTGGTCTGCGCCACCTGGGGCGCAAAGCCGGCCTGCACGCAGCACTGCACCATGTGCTCGGCATGGGCTGATGAATCGCGGCGCAGCATCACGAAGGCCTCGCTGCGCAGGTCCTTCAAGGCCAGTGCCTTGCGCGCCGCCAGCGGGTGGCCGGGCGGCAAAGCCGCCACCACAGGGTCGGGCCACAGCAGGGTGCTGGCGAGCTGGTCGTCGTTGACGGCCGTGCGCGAGATGCCCACATCGATGCGTTTGTCGCGCAGGGCCGCCTGCTGCAGCGAAGGCTGCATCTCGTGCAGCACCACATCCACGCCCGGATGGCTTTGTCGGTAGCGCGCCAGCGCCGCCGGAAACGGCCCGAGGAAATGCGAGCCCGACAGCCCCACTTCAATGCGCCCGGCCTGCCCCTGGCCGATGGCCGCCACACGCTGGCGCGCCGTGTCCAGCCGCTCCAGCACCGCGCGTGCATCCACCAGATAGGCCTGGCCTGCGAGCGTCAGCTCCACGCGCCGGCTGGTGCGCACGAAGAGCTGGGCGCCCAGTTCTTGTTCCAGCTGGGCGATCTGCAGGCTCAGCGGCGGCTGCGAGACATGCAGGCGCTGCGCGGCGCGTGTGAAGCTCAGCTCTTCCGCCAGGGCGACGAAGTAACGCAGATGGCGCAGTTCCATTGATACTTTTCAGGTCTTGATCAAGACCAACAATATATTGGACTGCTGATTCGCTTGTTTCCACAATACCTTCACTACAACATCTGGTGGAGACGAACATGACGATCAAGCACAGCCTGCTGGCTGCCACGCTGGCCCTCTCGGGCCTGGCCATGGCGCAAGACAACTACCCCAGCAAGGCCATCACGCTCACCGTGCCCAACCCGCCCGGCGGCGTGGTGGACACCTCGGCCCGCCTGCTCAACGAGCCGTTGGCGCGCGTGATCGGCCAGCCGGTGGTGATCGACAACAAGGCGGGCGGCAGCGGCAACGTGGCCTACGGCGCCGTGGCCCGCGCAAAACCCGATGGCTACAACCTGCTGATCTCGTACTCGGCCTACCACGTGGGCAACCCGGCCCTCACCCCCAGCCTGCCCTGGGAGGCCAAGGACTTCGCCCCCGTCGCGCTGCTCACCGTGGCCACCAACGTGATTGCCGCTCACCCCTCGGTGCCAGCCAACAACCTCAAGGAATTCATCGCGTACCTCAAGGCCAACCCGGGCAAGGTGAACTACGCCTCGCAGGGCAACGGCTCGCTGTCGCACATCGGCACCGAGATCTTCAAGCAGCAAAGCGGCACCTTCATGACCCACATCCCCTACCGTGGCTCGGGCCCTGCGGTGGCCGATGTGCTGGCGGGCCAGGTGCAGGTGTTCATCACCACGCCACCGTCGGTCATGCAGCATGTGGTCAGCGGCAAGCTCAAGGCCTTTGCCGTCACCGGCACCAAGCGCCACCCGGGCCTGCCCAACGTGCCCACCGTGGCCGAGGCCGGCATGCCCGACTTCAAGCTCGAAGCCTGGGTGGGCCTGTTCGCCCCGGCCGCCACGCCACCCGCCGTGGTGGCCAAGCTCACGGCCGATGTGAAGAAGGCGCTCGACATGCCCGAGACGCGCCAGCGCGCCGACGCTGCCGGCATCGAACTGCGCTACCTGCCGCCCGACGCCCTCGGTGAGCTGGTGAAGACCGAAACCGCCTACTGGGCCAAGACCATCAAGGCCGCCGGTATCAAGGCCGACTGACCGGCCCACAGACATCCCCTGCGCGATCCTATTTCCGGCGCTCCGCGCGCCGGGCGGGCAGCGCTTTGCCCATTGACTCCTGAAAGACCACCATGCAACGCACTTACCGCATCGGGCAGATCGTGCCCAGCTCCAACACCACCATGGAGACCGAGATCCCGGCCATGCTGCGCGCCCGCGAGCAGATCCTGCCCGAGCGCTTCAGCTTCCACGCCAGCCGCATGCGCATGCAAAAGGTCACTAAGGAAGAGCTGGCCGCGATGGACCGCGACTCCGACCGCTGCGCGCTGGAGCTGTCGGACGGCAAGATGGACGTGATGGGCTATGCCTGCCTCGTGGCCATCATGAGCATGGGCCTGGGCTACCACCGCGCATCCGAAAAGCGGCTGCATGAGGTCACCGTGGCCAATGGCAAGCCCGCGCCCGTGGTGTCCAGCGCAGGCGCGCTGGTCGAAGGGCTCAAGGCCATGGGCGCCAAGAAGGTCTCGGTGCTCACGCCCTATATGAAGCCGCTGACCCAGCTGGTGGTGGACTACATCGAGCACGAGGGCATTGCCGTGCACGACAGCCTGTCGCTGGAAATTGCCGACAACCTGCAGGTGGGCGCGCAGGACCCCGCCGCCCCGGCCCAGCTGGTGCAACGGCTGGACACGCGCGGCGTGGACGTGGTGGTGATCTCGGCCTGCGTGCAGATGCCCTCGCTGGCGTCCGTGCAGATGGCACAGGACCAGTTGGGCATTCCTGTCGTGTCCGCTGCAGCCTGCACCACCTGGGCGATGCTCAAGCGCCTGGGGCTGGAAACGCGGGTACCCAACGCAGGGGCCCTGCTCTCTGGCGCCTACTGACCTCCCCAAGGGCAAGAGGCCTGTCCGTTGACGAAAGCAGCTGGCGGGCAGGCTGCAGGGCAACGCCGGATAATGGCCCGATGCCCCGCTCCAGCCAACAACTCCACCCCCACCGAGAACCCGTCGCCACCCGCCCCGCTGCCACCGTGCTGCTGCTGCGCGATGTGCCTGGCGGCGGCGGGCTCGAAGTCCTCATGACCCGGCGCTCGGCCACGGCCAGTTTTGCGCCTGGCGCCTATGTGTTCCCCGGCGGGGGCATTGATGCGCTGGACGCAGCACCCGCGACGCACGCCGCTGCGGACCGCCGCCCCACCCAAAGCGACCAGCACCTCACCCAGGCGATTGCCGCCATCCGCGAGAGTTTTGAAGAGCTGGGCGTATTGCTGGCGCGCCATGCAGAAGGCCCCCGCCAAGGGCAGATGGCCGATGCGCAGGACATTGCCGCCATCGACCGCCACCAGCCGTTTGCCGCACAGTGCGCCGCACGCGGACTGCGCCTGGCGGCCGACGGGGTGTACCTGCTGGCCCACTGGACGGCCGACCGTGACCTGGCGCGCCGCTTTGAAGTGCCCTTTCTGGTGGCCCGCATGCCCGAGGGCCAAGAGCCCGTGGCCGACGAGGCAGAGCAGTTCGAGCCCGTGTGGGTGCGCCCTGCCGACGCGCTGGCGCGGCACGAGGCGGGGCAGTTCTTCATGATCTTCCCGACCATCCGCACGCTGCAGCGCCTGGCACAATTTTCTAGCACCCAGGCGGTGCTGGACGCCGTGGCGCACGAGCAGCCCCTGTGGGTCAGCTGCCCGCGCGCCGGCCTGCTGGCAGGCAAGGAAGCGCGCTACATGGAGGACGAAATGCCGTTTGGCGAGCTGGCGCTGGTCTGCCCCGACGGGCAGATCGTGCACCCACTGGACTGGCAGACTGAGCGCCCCGTGCCGCTGCTGCGCAACGTGATGCGCCTGACCGCCCCCAACCCCGGCGTGATGACCGGCCCTGGCACCAATAGCTATCTGGTGGGCGACCCGGCCACGGGCTTCATCGCCATCGACCCTGGCCCGGCCGACGCCGAGCACCTGGACAAGCTCTGGCGTGCCGCGGGGGGCGACATCCGCATGATTGTGTGCACCCACTCGCACGCCGACCATTCTCCCGGCGCGGCGCCGCTGCAGGCGATGTGTGTGCAGGCCGGCAAGGCGCGCCCGCCCGTTCTGGGCCTGCCGTCGGCCCCCACGGCCCGCGCGGCCAGCCAGTTCACTCCCGACCGGGCGCTACAAAATAATGAGCTACTCGTGCTTGAGGGACTAGCACCTGAAGGCAAAATCACCCATACCCTGCAGGTCATCCACACCCCAGGCCATGCGGCCAACCACCTGTGCCTGCTGCTGGTGGAAGACGCGCTGCTGTTCAGTGGTGACCACATCCTGAACGGCAGCACCACGGTGATCGACCCGCCGGACGGCAACATGGCCGACTACCTGGATTCGCTGGACCGGCTGGATGCGGTCTGCGCCGAGCACAGCGTGGAGTTCATCCTGCCCGCGCATGGCTACGTGCTGGGGGGCCCGGTCCTCGGTGCCCGCAATGCCATCGCCAAGCTCAGGGCCCACCGCCTGGCGCGCGAGGCCAAGGTGCTGGCTGCCATGCAGGCCCTGCCCCAGGGCAGCATGGACGACTGGGTGCGCCACGCCTATGACGACGTACCGCAGCGCATGTGGCTGGTGGCCCAGCGCTCGCTGCTGGCGCATGTGGAGCGCATTCGCTCTCTGCAGCCCGGCAATGACTGAACCACAAGAACACCAAGACCGCCTTCATATTCAATGACCGACAAGAACCCTGACCCCACCCACATCCGCCTGGCCAAACGCGTGGCCGAACAGCTGAGCTGCTCGCGCAGCACGGCCGAGCAATTCATCGAGGGCGGCTTTGTGAGCGTGGACGGCCAGATCGAGGAAGCCCCCGGCGCGCGCGTGCGCCCCGATCAGGCCGTGGCGGTTGCACCCGATGCCAGCCTGCTGGAGCTGACCCCAGTGACCTTGCTGCTGCACAAGCCCGCAGGGTTTGAAGCCGGCCTGGGCCTGCCTGGCTCACCCACAGGGCAGGCGGCCCACGCCAGCCGCAGTCAGGGTGCGCAACAGGCGCTCACGCTGCTCAGCGCGGCGTCCCACCTGCCGGAAGACGCCTCGGGCATCCGCGTGCTGCAGCGCCACTTCAAGCAGCTCGA
The DNA here is from genome assembly GCF_001427445.1 of Acidovorax sp. Root568. Classification (NCBI taxonomy): domain Bacteria; kingdom Pseudomonadati; phylum Pseudomonadota; class Betaproteobacteria; order Burkholderiales; family Comamonadaceae; genus Acidovorax; species Acidovorax sp. Root568. The sequence continues at coordinate 86,769 of NZ_LMGP01000014.1, forward strand.
ATGCTTCACCCCGCTACCCACCGAGGCCAGCGGCCTCGTGGTGTACACGCAAGACAAGCGCATCGCGCGCAAGCTGGCCGAAGACATCGAGTCGCTGGAGCAGGAGTGCATCGTCGAGGTCAAGGGCGACATCGCGCCCAATGGCCTGCAGCGCCTGTGCCATGGCCTCACGTTCAATGGCCGCCCCCTGCCCCCCATCAAGGTGAGCTGGCAGAACGAAACCAAGCTGCGCTTTGCGCTCAAGGGCATCCGCCCCGGCCAGATCCCGGCCATGTGCGAAGCGGTGGGCCTGACGGTGGTGGGCATGAAGCGCATCCGCATCGGCCGCGTGCCGCTGGCCAAGGTGCCCGAGGGGCAGTGGCGCTACCTGCAGCCGTGGGAGAAGTTCTAAGGCAACGCTGAATAAGTCCCCGCAGTGGCGCGTGCCCTGATTTGGGATGGTTTGCAACGCGGCAGACCGCCCAAAGCAGGGGTGCGCGGTGCGCGAGGGACTTGTTCAGCGTTGCCCTAAGGGCTTGCAGGCCCAGCCGCACCCTGCCGATGCGCACCGGACAAGTCAAGCACATATGCTCCTGAAAACATAGCTACCAGCGCTTTTACAACAAGCGCTTCAAGCCTTTTTCATTTGAATTCCTTCGATCCGCACCGCTGCTACACTGCGCAGCACTTTGGAGGGAGTTCATGAACACAAACCAATCGTCTGGCGGCGCTGCGGGGCCGATGTCCACCTTCATGCCGATGAACATCGATGCCCACCCGCTCGAGTTCACGGGCAGCGGGGGCGAGTATTTCCGGGTCTGGATCGTCAACGTGCTGCTGTCCATCGTCACGCTGGGCATCTACACCCCCTGGGCGCGCCGCCGCACCGCCCAGTATTTCTACAGCCACACGCTGGTGGCCGGCAGCCCCCTCGAATTCACCGCGCAGCAGCGCAAGATGGTGATGGGCTTTGTGCTGCTGATGCTGCTGACCATTGCCTACAACCTGGCCGCCAACACCGGGCAGGACACGGCGGTGGGCCTGTTCCTGCTGGCGGGCGCGGCGCTGGCGCCCTTCATCTGGGCCAGCGCCATGCGGTTTCGCCTGGGCGCCACGCGGTGGCGCGGGCTGCGACTGCAGTTCACGGCCAGCTGGAAAGAGGTCTACATCGCCAGCTGGCCTGTTTTTGCGCTGGCGCTGGTGTGGTTTGGCGTGTTTTATGGTCTGCAGCTGCTGTCGCCCGACCTGGCCCAGGCGCTGGAGGCCATCGAAGAAGAGGGCAAGAAACAACCCATGCCCCGCTTCACGCCCGCCATGGGCGGCCTGGTACTGCTGGGCCTGGTGCTGTCGGTGCTGTGCGTGATCCGCACCGAATACAACTTCAAGAGCCTCTTGGTGCTCAAGGCCCAGGTGGGTGCCGAGCGAGGCCGCTGGAAGCCCGTGTACATGGACTTCGTCAAGGTGTGGATGGCCACCGTGGCTGTGTTCATCCTGTGCGTGGTGGGGTTCTCGGCGCTGATCGGCATCCTCGCAGGCAGCTCCATCGCCCTGGTAGCCAGCCAGAGCGACCGCCTGGGCCTGTGGATGTTTGTGGTGATCATCGTGTCCATCATCGCGGGCATCTTCATGCTGATCCTGGCGTCGGCACCGGCCCGCGCGTACCGCGAGGCGCGCATGTTCCAGCTGATGTGGAACAACATCGGCGTGAGCCACGTGGCCCGCTTCAAGTGCCACCTCAAGAGCGGCCGCTACGTGTGGCTGCGCATCAAGAACATGCTGCTCACCCTTCTGACGCTGGGGCTGTACCGCCCGTTTGCGCGGGTCAGCGAATACCGCATGAAGTGCGAGTCCGTCACCCTGCACGTCAAGGGCGGCGTGGAGCAGGTGACCGGTGCCATGGTGCGCCAGCAGCAGGGGGGCCTGGGCGATGCACTGGCGGATGCCGCTGGCCTCGACCTCATCGGCTGAACATGTCGGCATCTGCGCACCCAGCCCTCGTCCCCGGGCGCTGGTTCGATGGCCAGAGCAGCAAGGCCCGGCCCGTGGTGGTGGGCCTGCGGCCCACGCCGCAAGGCCCCTCCTTGGTGCTGCACCCGCTCTCACAGCCCGGGGCCGAGCCTGTGGTCTTTGCCTGGAAACAGGTGGGCTGGCCCGAGGCCTGGAACGAGCGCAAGCCGCAACCCCGCGTGGTCGTCGATCTGCGCGACCATGGCAGCGTGGAGATCGATGCCGTGACCGAATGGCGCGCCGCCCTGGCTGCTGCAGGCGAGCGCCCCGGCATCGCACAACGCATGCAGACCCGCTGGCCCGTGCTGCTGGGCGTGACGGCCGCCGCCGTCATTGGCCTCACGCTGTTCTACCGCTACGGCACACCCTGGGCGGCCACGCAGCTCACGCGGTTTGTGCCCATCAGCTGGGAGACCAGCGTGGCCGAGAACGTGCTCCAGCAGATGGACAACGGCACCCTGAAGCCCAGCAAGCTGCCTTCGGCCCGACAAGATCAGCTCAAGGCGCGTTTTGATGCCCTGGTGCAGCAAACGCCCCCTGGCCTGCAGCGTTACTCCGGCTACCGGCCGCCTTTGTCCCTGGAGTTCCGATCCGGCATGGGCGCCAATGCCTTTGCGCTGCCCGGCGGCAAGATCGTGATGACCGACGGCATCGTGAAGGCAGCCGCCGACAAGGGCCTGGACGACAACGCCTTGGTGGGCGTGCTGGCCCACGAGGTCGGCCACGTGGTGCAGCGCCACACCACGCGCATGGTGGTGCAGCAGGGCGTGCTCAACATGGGCCTGGGGCTGGCGCTGGGCGATGTGTCCGGCATCGTTTCTACGGGTGCATCCTTGCTGACCGGCCTGGCCTACAGCCGCAGCCATGAGCGCGAGGCCGACTGCTACGCCATCGCCGTCATGCGCCACGCCGCACTGCCCACTGCGCCCATGGGCCAGCTGCTGCTGGCGATTGCGCGCGATGAGGACAACGAAGAGGCCCAGAAAAAAGACCAGGGCAAGGGCCCGACCGCCGCAGCATCGGCACCCTCCTCCGGGGCCAGCACACCCGATGCAGCGCGCCAGCGCAAGGTGGCTCAGGAGATCGGCTCGCACCCTGTCTGGTCGCTGCTGAGCAGCCACCCCGACACGGTGGAGCGTGCGACAGAGCTGGAGCGGGGGCAAGCACCCCATTGCGCAAAAAACTGAACACAGCCGCGCCACAGGGGCGGCGTGCTCACCACACGACCCTTGGCGAGTCGGGGTGGAAATAAAGTGTGAAGCGCGCCGATAAGCCGGATTCTGTGCACCACGGTTGCCCGCAGTGTGACCGCCATTAATCTGGGCCGGGTGTCGCCACCACGGCTCGGTGCTACCTACCCGCCAACTCTGCGGAACCACATCAACGTTGGCCTACTTGGTATTGCTGCGCGTAGAGATTGCCCGTTTCACCCCCGGTGGTCTACCTTGCGGCACTCCCCCGGGACTCGTCTCTGTTGCTCTGATCCTCACCTCACGGTGGGCAGCCGTTAGCTGCTACGCTGTCCTGTGCAGTCCGGACGTTCCTCCAGTGCCTGGTTTCCCAGATTGCACCAGCGGCGGTCTGGCGTGCTTCACGGGTGGGATTATCGCCCAGCGGCCACGACGCGATCCCAGTCCAGACCAAAGCGCACAAGATACTTGCGCAGCCGGTCCGCGTCATTGACCACCGTGCGCTGCGTGCGCGAGGCCTGGAACAGCAGGCGCCCCGCGTCCGACAAAGTGCGCGATTGGCGGCAGACCTGCAGCACCGCCGCCAGTTGGAGCTGGTCGAAGAGGTCCATGGATTCCACCGCCTCGTCGCCCAGCAGGGCCGCGAGTTCGTCGCGTCCCACCGTCCCTGTTGCAGATACCAGCCCGTTGCGCGCATCGCTGGCGGGCTGCCACAGCCAGCGCAAACGGGCGATCTCGGCCTCGACCAGGGGCAGGCCGATGCGACCGCTGTCAGCCAGCGTGGCCAGGCGTGTCACGCTGGCCGAGAGGTCGCGGAAATTGCCGGTCCACAACGCTTCGGGCGACTGGGCATAGCGCAGGTAGGCGGCGCGCGCTTCGTTGGAAAAGCGCACGCTGCGTCCCAGTTCCGTGCCCGCACGTACCAGCAGGTGCTCCACGTTGGGCTCGATGTCTTCGGGTCGCTGGGCCAGGCCCGGCAGCACATAGCTCCAGAGGTTGATACGCGCAAACAGGTCCTCACGAAAGCGCCCTGCCGCCACCTCGGTGCGCAGGTCACGGTTGGTGCCAGCCACCAGTTGAAAGTCGCTCTCCACTTCGCGGTCGCTGCCCAGGGGGTAGAAGCGTTTTTCCTCCACGGCCTTGAGCAGCATGGCCTGCTCGTCCGGGCCCAGCTCACCAATCTCGTCCAGAAACAACACGCCCTTGTGCGCCGTGCGCAGCAGGCCGGCGCGGTCGGCCGCGGCGCCGGTGAACGCACCTTTCTTGTGGCCGAACAGCGTGGACGCCGCACCGTCGCCATGCAGCGTGGCGCAGTTCACCTCCACAAATTCGCCCTCGACCTGGTGGCGGGATTTTTTCAGCTCATACATGCGCCGCGCCAGGTGCGACTTGCCTGCGCCCGTGGGCCCCGTGAACAGGATGGGTGCGCGCGAGCGCACCGCCACCCGCTCCACCTCGTCGATCAGCGCGTTGAAGCGCGCATTGCGCGTGGCAATGCCGCTTTTGAGGAACTGCACCGCATCCTGCTGCTCCGCGCCGAAGCGCTGCGCGATCACGTCGTAGCGCGAGAGGTCCAGGTCGATCAGCGTGTAGCTGCCAGGGTTGCCCATCTGCTGGCGCTTGGGCGGAGAGGTCTGCACCAGCACACCCGGAATGCGGCGCGACTCCACCAGCAGAAACAGGCAGATCTGCGCGACGTGCGTCCCGGTGGTGATGTGCGTCCAGTACTCCTCGCGCTCGGTGTCAAAGCGGTAGGCCTGCGTCCAGTCGTACAGCTGGGCATAGACCTCGCCAAAGTCCCACGGGTCGGCAATGGGCAGCGGCACCAGGTTCACCGTGGTCTCGGGCGAGGCAGTCGCCATGTCCGTGCGCACCTGGTGGGCCAGCTCGCGGTGCGGTGGTGTGTAGAGCAGCTCCAGCCGCTCGATCACCACGTCCTCATGCTGCACCAGCGATACGGTGGGGCGCCACTTCTCCCACCGCCCGGCGCCCCGGCCGGAGTCGAGCTGGGTGCCGAGGAACCCTATGACCACCTTGTTTTTGCGCATTTAATTTTATCTATTTAACTAGCTTTCATTCTAGTTATTCCGATAAGCGCACACCACACCAATTTCGTAAAACAAAAATATCACCATACAAATCAACAGCTTGCGCAAGTTGAATACCACTCGCCACAAGCTGGCACACATCTGGCAATAGAAGAAGCATCCAGCGCAAGCGGTGACCGCTCACAGGCTGGGGTTAGGACAAATGTTCGCCCCACCGGTGCCGGGCGTCCGGGGCCTTCGGGTTCTGTTGATGTTCTGCATGCCGCACATCGCCAACGCTGGGTAGCGGCACGGTCGTGGTGACCACTCCGAAAGGAAGTGTCTGGTTCGACTCCAGGCGTGCCACCACTGGTAGCTCAGTCTGGTAGAGCCCCGCCGAAAGGCGGTTGTCGCAGGTTCGATTCCTGCCCACGGTCGCAAGACCTTGATTGGAAGTACCGGTCGAAAGACCACCCGCCGAACGCGGGGAGAGGCCCCGAGGTTGCGCAGCGACCGCAAGGGATTCACCCCGTCAGCCGGTGGCGGTTTGTGCCAGCACCCGGCACAGCCCGCGCCCGCAGCCAGCCGTGCTGCCGCCCTCCCCTCCTGGGGGCTGGGGCAGTAACCACGGCGCACTGCTAGGCCCAGGCTGCACCCCCTGGCACCCCGCCATCGCTGTAACGGCAACCCGATACGACAACGAAGTAGAGAGAGGAAAAAGAGATGCTGACGAAGATGTTCCAACGCGCCACCGTCAAGAAGAACGAACGCGCCCTACTGCTGCGCAACGGCAGCTTTGACCGCGTGCTGCGCAGCGGCACCTACTGGCTGTTTGCGGGCACCGACCAGTTGCGCGTGGAGACCTTCGCCCTGGAACAACCCGCCTTCACCCACGGCCTGGCCGAGTACCTGATGGCGCAAGAGCCCGCGACGGTGGCCGCCGAGTTTGTGCAGGTCAACCTGTCGGAAACCGAAGTGGGCCTGCGCAGCGAAAACGGCGTGCTGGTCGAGATCCTGCCCCCCGGCACCCGCCGCCTTTATTGGAAAGGCTTGGTGGAGGTGAGCGTGCAAGTGGTGGATCTGCAAGCGGGCGCTGAGTTACCCACCGCATTGGTGGCGCGATTGACGCAGACCCAGCTGCGCCAGCGCAGCGTGACCGGCTTGGCCGGCGTGCTGCAGGTGCAGGTGCCCGAGGGCCAGTGCGCACTATTGACGGTGGACGGCAAGGTGGAGCGCCTGCTCACGGCTGGCACCTACGCCTTCTGGAAGTACGGCCGCACTGTGGCCATGGAGCTGGTGGACCTGCGCCTGCAAGCCGTGGAGGTTTCGGGCCAGGACATCATGACCCGCGACAAGGTCAGCCTGCGCCTGAACCTGTGCGCCACCTACCGCTACACCGATGTGCTGCGCGCTTTTGCCCAGTTGCAAAAGCCTGCCGACCACCTGTACCGCGAGCTGCAGTTTGCGCTGCGCGCCGCCGTGGGCACCCGCACGCTCGACGAGCTGCTAGAGAACAAGACGGTGATCGACGACGTGGTGAGCGCACACATGGCCGCCAAGCTGTTGCCCTACGGCATGCAACTGGAGAGCGTGGGCGTGAAGGACATCGTGCTGCCGGGCGAGATGAAGACCATCCTGACCCAGGTGGTGCAGGCCCAGAAGCAGGCCGAGGCCAACGTGATCCGCCGCCGCGAGGAAGCCGCAGCCACGCGCTCGCTGCTCAACACGGCCAAGGTGATGGAGGACAACCCCGTCGCCCTGCGCATGAAGGAGCTGGAGACGCTGGAACGCGTGGCCGAGCGCATCGACAAGATCTCCGTCTTCTGCGGTCTGGACCAGGTATTGAATGGATTGGTGAAGATGCGCTGAAGTGAGCAAAGCGCGAGGAGGAATGCGATGAAGAACAAAAAACTGACGCCCCGCGAAAAGCGCCAGCGGCGGGACAACGCTGCGGTCACCTGCGAATCCATTGGCCTCGACCCAGTGGTCTACAACGCGGCCCTGAGTTACCTGTTCGACCGCCCCGTACCCGACAAGGGCGGTCAGGAGTGGTACTGGGACCTCGAAGAGCCCGCGTTCGAAGCCACGCCGCTGCAATGGACGCAGATCCAGACCGTGTTGTTCACCAACGCAGGAACCGACCTGGCGCCCTACAGCGACGATCAGGTTGGCATCGGACTGAACCACGTGATGAGCAACAACGCCGGAGACATCCCGCACATGGTCAACGACCCGTCTGTGCCGCTGGCCGACGCGATGCGCATGGTGCGGGCGCTGCCCAGATTGTGGCGTGAGTGTCTTGGTCCGCGCCTGGACATCGGGCCCAGCCCCATCGGGAGCCGAAGCGACCGACTCTACTTCGTGAGCTACATGTGGTTTGACGTGTGGCCCACGTTCTGGAGCGCCAAGGACATCCCTGAATGGCGTGACGCGATGTGGCAGGTGTTCTGCGAAATGCTGGCGATGCCTTGGCGCGAAGCGCAGGTGTCGGCACTGCACGGGATCGGGCACGAAGGGTCACGCCTGAACCGACCCAAGGAGTTGAAGGCGCACATGGATGCCTTCACACGCAATGTGAAGAACGACGACGAACTCAAGAACTACGCGCAGGCTGCGGCACGCGGAATGGTTCAATGAACGACAGAGACGAAAGAATGTATGAGCAACTATGAACAACTCGAAGTCCCCAACGGCGTTCCCGTGAAGATGTGGACGAACGGCGTGCCTGTGGAGGAAGACGCGAAGAACCAGCTGCGCAACATCGCGCGCCTGCCCATCGTGTTCAAGCACGTGGCGGTGATGCCCGATGTGCACCTGGGGATCGGCGCGACCATCGGCTCGGTGGTGCTCACCCTCAAGGCCATCATCCCTGCTGCGGTGGGGGTGGATCTGGGGTGCGGAATGATGGCGTGCAAGACCACGCTCACGGCCAGCGACCTGCCCGACAACCTGTCTGGAGTGCGCGCCGCCATCGAACGCGCCGTGCCTGTGGGGATGACGCCCAAGCGCTTTGGCCGCGACAAGGGGAGCTGGGATACGCCGCCCGCTGAAACCGACCGCGCCTGGGCCGGGCTGGTGGATGAGTTCGAGGAAATTTGCGAGGCGCACCCGCGCATCAAGAACACCAACAACTACAAGCACCTGGGAACGCTGGGAACGGGTAACCACTTCATCGAGATCTGCCTGGACGAACACCAGAGCGTGTGGGTGATGCTGCACTCCGGTTCGCGCGGGGTGGGGAACGCCATCGGCACCCACTTCATCGAGCTGGCCAAGAAGGACGCGGAGATGAACCAGCGCAACCTGCCCGATAAAGACCTGGCGTACTTCGAAGAAGGCGCGCAGTACTTCGGCGACTACGTGAAGGCCGTGGGGTGGGCGCAAAAGTTTGCCGCCGCCAACCGCGAGGTGATGATGGGCCGCGTGATTGCCGCGCTGCGCAAGGTGATCACCAAGCCGTTCGAGACGCATATTGAGGCGGTGAACTGTCACCACAACTACGTGCAACGCGAAACGCACTTCGGGCAAGACGTGTTCGTGACCCGCAAGGGCGCGGTGAGTGCCGAGCAAGGCAAGCTGGGAATCATCCCGGGGAGCATGGGGGCCAAGAGCTTCATCGTGCGCGGAAAAGGCAACCCTGAGAGCTTCAACAGCTGCAGCCACGGCGCAGGCCGCACCATGAGCCGCACCAAGGCCAAGAAGATGTACACCGTCGAAGATCAGATCAAGGCCACCGAAGGCGTGGAATGCCGCAAGGACGCGGACGTGATCGACGAGATTCCGATGGCGTACAAGGACATTGACGCGGTGATGGCGGCGCAGGAAGACCTGGTGGAGGTGGTTTACACGCTCAAGCAAGTCGTATGCGTGAAGGGATGAACGTGCAGCAACTGGACTTAGACGGCTCCACCGGCGAAGGCGGCGGCCAGATCCTGCGCACCGGCCTGGCCCTGTCCATGGTCACCGGCCGCCCGCTGCACATCACGCGCATCCGTGCGGGGCGTCCCAAGCCGGGGCTGATGCGCCAGCACCTGGCCTGCGTGCAAGCGGCGGTGGCCGTGTGCGGCGGGCAGGCCGAAGGCGCGGAGCTGAATTCGCAAACGCTGGTGTTCACACCCGGCGTGGTGCGTGCGGGCGACTACCGTTTTCAGATCGCGACGGCAGGCAGTTGCCTGCTGGTGCTGCAGACGGTGCTGCCCGCGCTGATGCTGGCCGATGGCCCGAGCAAGGTCGAGCTGGCGGGTGGCACGCACAACCCGATGGCGCCGCCGTTTGATTTTCTGGAACGCGCCTTTGCGCCGCTGGTGCGGCGGCTGGGTGTGGGGCTGGAGCTGCAATTGCAGCGGCGGGGCTTCTACCCCGCCGGGGGCGGCGAGCTGGTGGCGCACATCGTGCCCGCCACCGCCACCACGCAGCCGCTGGCGCCGGTGGATGTGCTGGAGCGCGGCCCGCTGCAAAACGGCTGGGGCGAGGCACTGGCACCCGGCCTGGCGCGCAACATTGCTACGCGGGAGCTGGAGGCGCTGGGCCAGCGCATGGGTTGGACGTTTGAGGCCGGCCAACTGCGCCAGCCATCCACACGCCAGAACGAGGGCCCGGGTAACGCACTGATCGCCACGCTGGAGTATGCGCAGGTGACCGAGGTGTTTTGCCAGTTGGGCGAGCGCAGCCTGTCGGCCGAGCAGGTTGCCAAGCGGCTGGTGGACGAGGTGCGCGCCTACCAGCGCAGCACCGGCGCGCTGGGCCCGCACCTGGCGGACCAGTGGATGCTGCCGCTGGCTCTGTCTGTGTGGCGCAGTGGGCAGGCCGCGCGCTACACCTGCACCAAGGTTACGCAGCACACGGTTACCAATGCGCAGACCATCGCGCTAGGCTTGCCGGTTCAGGTTCAGATCACCCCCTCAGAGGATGCCATGCACGTTGAGATATCTCCCGTGCCCTGAAGGGCCAGCGCGGCATGGACCCATACCCTGGCTATATCCATATGACCAGGGCCGTAGAACAAGTGGTTCAGAATGCGCACCACACCCCTTCCCTTTGACCCATCCGACACCTCACAGGAGACGCCATGAAAGTTGACAACATTCTTCAGACCATTGGCAACACGCCCCACGTGCGCATCAACCGCCTGTTCGGCCCCGGCGCCAATGTGTGGGTGAAGTCGGAGCGCAGCAACCCCGGCGGCTCCATCAAGGACCGCATTGCGCTGGCCATGGTGGAAGACGCGGAAAAGTCCGGCGCGCTGAAGCCCGGCGGCACCATCATCGAGCCCACCTCGGGCAACACCGGCATTGGCCTGGCGCTGGTGGCGGCCGTCAAGGGCTACAAGCTCGTCCTCGTGATGCCCGACAGCATGAGCATCGAACGCCGCCGCCTGATGCTGGCCTATGGCGCGCAGTTCGACCTGACCCCGCGCGAAAAAGGCATGAAGGGTGCCATCGCCCGCGCGCAAGAGCTGCAGGCGCAGACGCCTGGCTCGTGGATTCCGCAGCAGTTCGAGAACCCCGCCAACATCGACATCCATGTGCGCACTACGGCGCAGGAGATCCTGGCAGATTTCCCCGACGGCATTGATGTGCTGATCACGGGGGTGGGCACGGGCGGCCACATCACGGGCGTGGCGCGGGTGCTCAAAGCCAAGTTCCCCCAGCTCAAGGTGTTTGCGGTGGAGCCCACGGCCTCGCCGGTGATCTCGGGCGGCGCGCCGTCGCCCCACCCCATCCAGGGCATTGGCGCGGGGTTCATCCCCAAGAACCTCGACACCAGCCTGCTCGACGGCGTGATCCAGGTCGATGCCGAACCGGCCCGCGAATACGCCCGCCGCTCTGCGCGCGAAGAGGGCATCCTGGTGGGCATCTCGTCCGGCGCCACCTTGGCCGCCATTGCCCAGAAGCTGCCCGAGCTGCCCGCAGGCGCCAAGGTGTTGGGCTTCAACTACGACACGGGCGAGCGCTACCTGTCGGTGGAAGGTTTCCTGCCGGCCTGATGGCCGCCGGCACGCAGCGCACTCACACCAGGGCCCTTCGGGGCCCTTTTTTTTGGGCTGCGCAGCACAAAGCCACGGCCAGCCGTCCTACAGCGGCAGGGCACGCAGGCCAGAACAATCAGTGTTCGCACCGGCCCACCTCTGCGGTGATTTCGCCGGAGCCCCTCCCAACGATTGCAACTGCCCATGGCCCCGAACTCCGCGACAGACTCCCAGCCTATTGCGTTCAAGGTGCTCACCGTGAACGTGCACAAGGGCTTCACCACCTTCAACCGGCGCTTCATGCTGCACGAGCTGCGCGAGGCCGTGCGCGACGTGGCGGCCGACCTGGTGTTCTTGCAGGAGGTGCTGGGCACGCACCACCGGCACGCCAGCCGGTTCGCCAACTTTCCGCAGGTTCCGCACTACGAGTTTCTGGCCGACACCATCTGGTCGCAATACGCCTACGGCCGCAATGCGGTGTATGACAACGGCGACCATGGCAATGCGTTGTTGTCCAAGTTTCCGATCACGCACTACGAGAACCACGACATCTCGGTGAGCGGGCCCGAACGGCGCGGCATGCTGCACTGCGTGCTGCAGCCTCCCGGGCACCACCTGCCGGTGCATGCCGTGTGTGTGCACCTGGGCCTGCAGGAGTCGCACCGGCAGCACCAGCTGCGCCGCGTGTGCGACCTGGTCAACAGCTTTCCCGCCCACGAGCCCGTGGTGCTGGCGGGCGACTTCAACGACTGGCGCCACCGTGCCCACCGGGTGCTTCAGCACGAGGCGGGATTGCAGGAAGTGTTTGTGCAGGCCTTTGGCCGGGCGGTGCGCACGTTTCCGGCGGCCATGCCGCTGCTGGCGCTGGACCGCATTTATGTGCGCAACGCGACGGTTCACTCGCCACTGGCACTGCCCAAGAAACCCTGGGACAAGCTCTCGGACCATGCGCCCCTGGCTGCGGAGATCCTGCTATGAAACGCCCTACCTTCCGCGCGCCCCGCTCGTCCCGCTGGGTGCCCGGCAACCATTTCGAGTTGCTCGAAAACGGCGAGGAGTTCTTTCCCCGCGTGTTCCAGGCCATTGCCGAAGCACGGCGCGAGGTGATGCTGGAAACCTTCATCCTGTTCGAGGACAAGATCGGCCAACAGCTGCACGCCGCTTTGCTGGCGGCCGCCCGGCGGGGCGTGGAGGTGCATGTGCTGGTGGACGGCTTTGGCTCGCCCGATCTGTCGGACCAGTTTGTCGGCAGCCTGGTGGAGGCAGGCGTGCACTTTCGCATCTTTGACCCGGGCCGCCGTTTCCTGGGCCAGCGGCTGAACCTGCTGCGCCGCATGCATCGCAAGATCGTGGTGGTGGACGGGCACCTGGGGTTCATTGGTGGCATCAACTACTCGGCCGACCATGTGGCCGACTTTGGCCCCGAAGCCAAGCAAGACTATGCCGTGCAGGTGCGCGGCCCGATCGTGGCGCAGATGCACCACTTCACCCGCGAGGCCGTGCTCAGCCGCCAGGACCGCAAGCGCCACCAGGCCGCAGGCATCACCGGGCGCCCGCACGCGGGCACGGCCCATGCCATGTTCGTGACACGCGACAACCAGCAGCACACCAACGACATCGAGCGCCACTACCGCGTGGCCCTGCGCGCAGCGCGCAGCCGGGTGGTGATTGCCAACGCCTACTTCTTCCCGGGTTACCGGTTCATCCGCGAGATGCGGCGCGCCGCGAAACGGGGGGTGGATGTGCGCATCATCCTGCAAGGCCAGCCCGACATGCCGATCGTGAAGACGGCCGCCAGCCTGCTGTACGACCACCTGCAGCGCGCAGGCGTGCGGGTGTACGAATACTGCGACCGCCCGCTGCACGGCAAGGTGGCGCTGGTGGACGAAGACTGGTCCACCGTGGGCTCCAGCAACCTTGACCCGCTGAGCCTGTCGCTGAACCTGGAGGCCAACGTGATCATCCAGGACCGTGCCTTCAACGCCCACCTGCACCGCCGCCTGTCGCACCTGATGGAGCACAGCTGCAAGCAGGTGGAAGCCGCAGCCCCCAGCCGCTGGAACGGCCTGCGCCTGCTGCGCAGCTATGCGGTGTTCCACTTGCTGCGCTGGTTCCCCGCATGGGCGGGCTGGCTGCCCCGGCACGAGCCCCACATCACGCTCGCCAACCCAGGGGCGGATGCGGCAGAGCCCGCCACCTGAACTGGCAGGCGCCCACCATGGCCATCCCCACGCTGCACGCGGACACCAAGGCGGGCGGCACCACCGACGCCCTGCAGGCGCCATCCCGCAGAAGCAGCAACCGCAACACCACCAGCGGCTGGCGGCGTTGGCCGCAGCAAGCCTGGTGGCCCTGGCTCACCCGGGGGCTCGCCCTCGCCTTCTTTGCGGTGGTGGCCGGGCTGATTTTTCGGCAGGCACGCACGGTGGACTGGCCCGCCGTGCTGCAGGCGCTGCGCGACCTGCCCACCACCGCACTGACGTTGGGCGGCGCGCTGGCGCTGCTGAGCCACTTCACCTACGGCAGCTTTGACTGGGTGGGGCGCCATTGCAGCGGCCACCGCCTGACGCGCGGCACCACGCTGGCGATTGCCATGACGAGCTATCCGTTCACGCTCAACCTGGGCTCGCTGATTGGCGGCGTGGGCGTGCGCTACCGGCTGTACGACCGGCGCGGTGTGGACCCCGGCACCATCGGCCAGGTGGTGGGCACCAGCATCGTGACCAACTGGGTGGGCTACCTGATGCTGGCAGGCGTGCTGTCATGGTTGTGGCAGCCACCGGCAGTGGCCGGGTGGACGGTAGCGCCCTGGCAATGGCACTTGGGCGGCACGGTACTGGGCGGCCTGCCGCTGGCGTACCTGGCACTGTGCGCGGTGCGCAGGGGCCGCGCGCTCACGCTGCGCGGCCACGCGTTTCCGCTGCCGCACTGGCCCGTGGCACTGTGGCAAATCGCGGCATCGGCCACCAACTGGATGCTTATGGGCGCCGCACTGTGGACGGTGCTGCAACACCAGGTGGCCTACCCCGCCGCCCTGGCCACGGTGCTGCTGGGGGCCGTGGCCGGCCTGGTGCTGCGGGTGCCTGCGGGCCTGGGCGTGCTGGAGGCCGTGGGCGTGGCGCTGCTGGCCACCGACGCATTGGGGCAAGAACAGGTGCTGGCGGCACTGCTGGCCTACCGGGCGCTGTACTACTTTGGGCCGTTGGTGCTGGCGGCCGTGGCGCTGGGTGTGGCCGAGCTGCACTGGCGCCAGGGGCCTGCGCAAGGCATGCAGCGCACTCCGTAGTGAGAATTTCAGCCAAAAGTGCCAGATGCGCTAGTGCATATTGGCCTTGTTGCTATCATTTTTATATATCCTTACCGCCCGATACCCCGGTAAGTCGGTCCGACAGGGGTTCCGCCCGCTGCGCGGACCCCGTATCATCCCGGCCCCACGCCATTGCTTTTCGCCCGATCGACACGGGCCCGCAAGACCATGATCCGACTCTCCGAAATCCGGCTGCCGTTCACCGTGGCCGAAGCCCCCGAGGCGCCCCTGCGCGCCGCTGCCGCCCAAATCCTGGGCCTGGCTGACGCCGACATTACCCACCTGCACGTCTTCAAGCGCAGCTTTGACGCGCGCAAGGTGGATCTGCTAGCGGTCTACATCGTGGACATCACGCTGGCCCAGCCTGAGCGCGAAGCCGCGCTGCTCGCAAAGTTCGCTGGCAACCCGCACATCCAGCCCACGCCCGACATGGCCTGGCACCCCGTGGGCCAGGCGCCTGCCGAGCTGCCCTTGCGCCCGGTGGTGGTGGGCTTTGGCCCCTGCGGCATCTTTGCTGCGCTGGTGCTAGCGCAGATGGGCTTCAAGCCCATCGTGCTGGAGCGCGGCAAGACCGTGCGCGAGCGCACCAAAGACACCTGGGGCCTGTGGCGCAAGCGCGAACTGCATGCCGAAAGCAACGTGCAGTTTGGCGAAGGCGGCGCAGGCACCTTCAGCGACGGCAAGCTCTACAGCCAGATCAAGGACCCGCGCCACCTGGGCCGCAAGGTGATGAACGAGTTCGTCAAGGCCGGTGCACCCGAAGAAATCCTGTATGTCGCCCACCCGCACATCGGCACCTTCAAGCTGGTGAAGGTGGTGGAAAACCTGCGCGAGCAGATCATTGCGCTGGGCGGCGAGATCCGCTTTGAGCAGCGCGTGACGGACGTGGTCATCGAAGGCACAGGCGGTGCGCGCCACCTGCGCGGCCTGAAGGTGCTGAACCAGGCCACGGGCGAGACCACCGAGCTGCGCGCCGACCACGTCGTGATGGCGCTGGGCCACAGCTCGCGCGACACCTTTGCCATGCTGTACCAGCGCGGCGTGGCCATGGAGGCCAAGCCGTTTTCCATCGGTTTCCGCATCGAGCACCCGCAGGGCGTGATCGACCGCGCCCGCTGGGGCCGCCACGCAGGCCACCCGCTGCTGGGCGCAGCCGACTACAAGCTGGTGCACCACGCCGCCAATGGCCGCGCGGTGTACAGCTTTTGCATGTGCCCCGGTGGGACGGTGGTGGCCGCCACCAGCGAGCCCCACCGCGTGGTGACCAACGGCATGAGCCAGTATTCGCGCAACGAGCGCAATGCCAACGCGGGCATGGTGGTGGGCATCGATCCGCGCGACTACCCGCAGGACGCGCAGGCGTTTGAAACCCACCTGGGCCAGACCTACGGCGTGGAGGCCCTGCCTGCCGGGCAGTTCCACCCCCTGTCGGGCAGCGTGCTGCAGCGCCAGCTCGAATCGAATGCGTTTGTGCTGGGCGGCCGTGACTACAGCGCACCGGGCCAACTGGTGGGCGAGTTCATTGCGGGCAAGCCTTCGACCCAGCTGGGCAGCGTGGAGCCCTCGTACAAGCCCGGCGTGGCCCTGGGCGACCTGCACGCTGCCCTGCCCGGCTATGCCATCGAGGCGCTGCGCGAGGCGCTGCCCGTGTTCGGCCGCAAGATCAAGGGCTTTGATATGCACGACGCGGTGCTGACGGGCGTGGAGACACGCACCTCGTCGCCGCTCAAGATTGGCCGTGGCGACAACTTGCAAAGCCTGAACACGCCGGGCCTGTACCCGGCGGGCGAAGGCGCCAGCTACGCGGGCGGCATTCTGTCCGCCGGCGTGGATGGCATCAAGGTCGGCGAGGCCGTGGCCCGGAGCCTGCTGGGCGCAACGGGCTGACCTGCCTCCTGGCGGTGCCGGCCCGGGGCACCGCTTACTTGCGCTGCAAAAAGTCCACGGCCAGCGCCGCCAGCGAGCGGGCGCCCACGGGCAACTGGTCTTCGTCGATGTCGAACAGCGCAGAGTGGTTGGGCGGGGCCTTGGCAAAATCCTTGCCCTTGGGTGGCGCACCCAGGAAGTAGAAGAAGCCCGGCACGACCTTCTGGAACTCCGAGAAGTCCTCCGACCCTGCCACCTTCGGGATCACCATGGTCTTGCCGCCCATGGCCAGGTTCAGCGCGGGCAGCGAGGCCTGCGTGAGCGGCGCGGGGTTGGTGGTCACGGGGTAGGCCACGGGGCCAAAACGCACGCTGGCCTTGGCACCGCTGGCGGCGGCAATCGACTCGGCCGTGGTGGTGATGCGCTTGAGCGCTTCCTGGCGCATGTCTTCGTCAAAGGTGCGCAGCGTGCCCATCATCTCCACCTTGTCGGGGATGATGTTGTAGCGGGTGCCGCCTTGGATCTGGCCGATGGTGACCACGGCCGGCTCCTGGCTGATGTTGAGCTGGCGGCTCACAACGGTCTGCAGGCCCATCACCACCTGGCTGGCGGCCACGATGGGGTCGATGGTGGCCCACGGCGACGAGCCATGGCCGCCACGCCCTTCCACATGGATGGTGATGTTGTCCGACCCGGCCATCAGCGGGCCGCTGCGGTAGCCCACCACGCCGCCAGGCAGGTTGGAGGTGATGTGCAGCCCATAGATGGCCTGCACGTCCTTGAGCGCACCGGCTTCGATCATGGCCTTGGCGCCGAAGCTGGGCACCTTGCCGTTGGCGTCGGGCTCCACGGGCGCGCCCTCTTCGGCGGGCTGGAAGATGAACTTGATCGTGCCCGGCAGCTGCGCCTTCATGCCCGCCAGCACCTCGGCCGCGCCCATCAGCATGGCGGTGTGGGCGTCATGGCCGCAGGCGTGCATCACGGGCACTTCCTTGCCCAGGTAGTTGGCCTTGGCCTTGCTCGCAAACGGCAGGCCGGTGTTCTCGGGCACGGGCAGGGCATCCATGTCAGCGCGCAGGGCCACCACCTTGCCGGGCAGGCCCCCCTTGAGCGTGCCCACCACGCCGGTGCCGCCCACGCCGGTCTGCACGTCCATGCCCAGCTTCTTCAGGTGCTCGGCCACGAGCTTGGCCGTGCGCACTTCCTGGCCCGAGAGTTCGGGGTGGGCATGGATGTCGCGGCGCCAGTTGACCATCTTGGGCGCCACGGCCGTCACGGCGGCATCGATGGCCTGCAGGCCGGCGGCGTCCAGGGCCTGGGCCTGGGCGGACTGTGCGAACGTCAGCCCGCTGAGAAGCAGGCCGGTGGCCAGCGAGATGGCAGAGAGGGGTTTGTGCATGAGACAGATCCGTGCAGGAAGTGAAAACAAAAAGGAACGCGGCAAAAAACGCACGTTCATGCTAAGAGCCCACCCCACGCTGCAGACAAGCGAAAATGGCCATCCACAGAGCCAATATCGCCATGCCCCGTTCTTCTGTCCCCTCTGCGACGGCGCCGGTTTTTCGCATCGACATCCCGCTGCTGCCCGAATCGGCGGTGGGCAACGCACTGCAGTTCATCGACCTCTTGCGCAGCGCCAATCTGCTGGCCGGCTTGCGGGGCGGAGCTGGCTCGCCCCGCCTGGCCTGGCGGCTGCTGGACGCCCAAGGCCTGCCGCTGGCGCACCAGCCGGGCCCGCTGGCGGCCTACACGCAGCCCACGGCGGCACCTGCCGAGGGGCCGGCATTCGCCTGGTTCATTCCCTCCTTCCACGCTGCCGACATCCCCGCCATCCGCAGCGTGGCGTCGCGCCACCGCGCCCTCTCGCGCCAGATCGGCATTGCGCTGGATGCCGGGCACAAGGTGCTCACCGTCGGCAACGGTGCCTGGCTGGCGGCGCAGAGCGGGCGCCTGCAGGGCCGCCGCTGCGGCCTGCCGTGGTTCTACCTGGCCGGGTTTGAGCGCGACTTTCCCGACATCGACCTCGATGCAGGCCACGACCTGACCGACGACGGCCCCTGGCTCAGCTGCGCGTTGCCCCACAGCCTGGGAGAAATGGCCATCGCCCTGGTGCGCCACGCACTGGGCGACGCGCTGGCCCAGACCTGCGCCAGCGTGCTGCGGCCCGACCACGAACGCGCCCGGGCTGCGCTGCAGGCCAACGCGCAGCAACACATCCCAGCGACGCGCGACAGCACCCTGGCCCGCGCCATGGCCTGGATGGAGACCCATCTGGACGAGCCCTATTCGC
This sequence comes from Acidovorax sp. Root568, assembly GCF_001427445.1. Lineage (NCBI taxonomy): Bacteria > Pseudomonadati > Pseudomonadota > Betaproteobacteria > Burkholderiales > Comamonadaceae > Acidovorax > Acidovorax sp. Root568. Next base: position 105,403 of record NZ_LMGP01000014.1, read on the forward strand.
TGGCCCGGCTGGCCGAGGCGGCGGCGGTGAGCCCGCGCACTTTGCTGCGGCACTTTCAGCTGGAGCTGTCGCAGTCGCCGCTGGACCACCTGCACAGCCTGCGCTGCGCACGCGCCAAGGTGCTGCTGGAGGTGACGCTGGAGAGCGTGCCCAGCATTGCCACGGCCTGCGGCTATGCCGACCCGGCGGCGTTCCGGCGCATCTTTGTGCGCTACACCGGCATGGCGCCGGGGGAGTACCGCAAGCGCCACGCACTGCGTGCGCCCCGGCGGCGCTGGCGGGTGGATCTGACGTGAAAGCCCGGTGTACTCTCGCCTAGCGAGGCAGCGCGTTGCCCGAAGGCAGGCGAAACGCCTCCACCAGCTCGGCCAGCTGCTGCGCCTGCACCCGCAGCCCCTGCGCGGCGGCCGAGGACTCCTCCACCAGTGCGGCGTTCTGCTGCGTCATCTGGTCGAGCTGCGAGACCGCCTCGCCCACCTGGCTCAGGCCCGTGGTCTGCTCGCGCGCCGCAGTGCTGATCTCGCCAATGATGGTGGCCACCTGCTGCACCGAGTTCACGATCTCGCCCATGGTGCCGCCTGCCGCGTGGACCAGTTGGGTGCCCTCGTCCACCTGCCGCACGCTGTCGCTGATCAGGCCCCCGATCTCCTTCGCCGCCGTGGCGGAACGCTGCGCCAGGCTGCGCACTTCGCTCGCCACCACCGCAAAGCCCCGCCCTTGTTCGCCAGCACGGGCTGCCTCCACGGCCGCATTCAGCGCGAGGATGTTGGTCTGGAATGCAATGCCATCGATCACGCTGGTGATGTCGGCAATGCGGCGCGACGACAGTGCAATGCCGTCCATGGTACCCACCACGCGGTCCACCGCCTCACGCCCGCGCTGGGCCACGCTGCTGGCGCCAGTGGCCAGGGTGCTGGCTTGCGCAGCCGCGTCGGCGCTGTGGCGCACGGTGGCCAGCAGCTCCTCCATGCTGGCGGCGATCTCTTCGAGGTTGGAGGCGGTCTGCTCGGTGCGGGCCGACAGGTCGCTGTTGCCCGCCGCGATCTCGCTGCTGGCACCGGCCACCGAGGTGCTGGCCTGGCGCATGCCCACTACTAGCTCGGCCAGCCGCGCCTGCATGCCCCCCAGGCGCGCCAGCAGGGCCTGCAGCTCGTCGCGGTTGCCCGCCTGCGGCGCGGGCACGGGGGAAGTGAGATCGCCTTCGGCGATGCGGTCGGTCACCTCGGACGCATGGGCCAGGGGCTGCAGGATGGAGCGCGACAGCAGCCAGGCGCAGCCCAGGCTCAGCAGCAAGCCCACCAACGAGCCTGCGGCCAACAGCGTGATGCCCTGGCTCTCGCTGCGGGCGGCAGCCTCGCGGGCCTCGGCCACACGCTGGCGCTGGTACTCGGCCAGCTTGTTCACCGAGGCGGCATAGGCGTCTGCCGCAGGCCGCAGCTGCTTGGCAATGGCGTCGGGCGGCAGGGCCTCGCCCGCCTTGCGGCGCTTGACGAGGTCGTCCCGCACCGTGCGAAAACCGTTGCCCGCCTTGTCGATGGCATCGAACAAGGCCTGCGATTCCGGGTCTGCCGCCAGCTCGTCCAGGCGCTTGCGCACTTCGGACGAGCGGGCCGAGGTGGTCTTGCGGTCGGCGTCGATGCGCGCCGCGTAGTCGGGGTTGTTGTCGATCTCCAGCAGCGTTTCGGCGCGGGCGGAGCTGAGCACCACGATGGCGTGCAGCTCCCGCGCCAGCAGTGCGCGCTCGGACGACGCACCGCCCAGGTCGTCCGCAATGTCCTGCAGCCCGGCCAGCCGCCAGATGCCCACCGCCGCCGACAGGGACATGACGAGGCAGACCACACCAAAAGCCAGGGCCAGGCGGACAGCAACACGTGCGTGGGAGATGGACATGGGAGGCTCTCGTGAGGGTGAATGGGGCAACGCGGGACAGCCGCTGGAGGTGGCAGGCGTTGGGAATGTATCGACAAAAGGTTACAAGTCCTTGAGCCGGCCCACAACAGGCCACACCCTGCCGGAGCGCCAAAGCAACAGCCGCCACGCACCAACAAAAAGGCCGCCACAGTGCAAGACTGTGGCGGCCTTCGGGGCCGATCAGGCGTCGCGCCTGAGGCGGTTCGGGTTATTGCTGCTGTGCGTTTTGCAGCGCAGCAATGCGCTCTTCGATGGGCGGGTGGGTGCTGAACAGCTTGCCAATGCCACCGGCGATGCCCATGGCCGCCACGCTCTTGGGCAGCTCGCCGGGGTGCATGCCACCCAGGCGGGCCAGCGCGTTGATCATGGGCTGGCGGCGGCCCATCAGCTGGGCTGCGCCCGCGTCGGCGCGGAACTCGCGCTGGCGGCTGAACCAGGCCACGATCATCGCGGCCACAAAGCCCAGCACGATGTCGAGCACGATGGTGGTCACGTAGTAGCCGATGCCAGGGCCCGAGCTGTTCTCGTCGTTCTTGCGCAGGAAGCTGTCCACCGCGTAGCCGATGACGCGCGACAGGAACACCACGAAGGTGTTCATCACGCCCTGGATCAGTGTCATGGTCACCATGTCGCCGTTGGCGATGTGGGCCACTTCGTGGCCGATCACAGCCTCGACCTCGTCGCGGGTCATGCCCTGCAGCAGGCCGGTGGACACCGCCACCAGGGCGGAGTTCTTGAACGCGCCCGTGGCAAAGGCATTGGGGTCGCCTTCAAAGATGCCGACTTCGGGCATGCCGATCTGGGCCTGGTCGGCGAACTTGCGCACGGTCTCGACGATCCAGCGCTCATCGGGCGAGCCGGAGCCGTCGATCACGCGCACACCCGAGGTCCACTTGGCCATGGGCTTGCTGATGAGCAGCGAGATGATCGCGCCGCCAAAACCCATGATGAGCGCAAAGCCCAGCAGCGCGCCCAGGTTGAGCCCGTTGGCCGTGAGGTAGCGGTTCACGCCCAGCAGGCTGGCCACCACCCCCAGCACGACAACGACGGCCAGGTTGGTCATCACAAACAAAAGGATCCGCTTCATGGAATGGTTTCTCCGTGGGGTAAACAACAACGAGTGTTTGCTGGCTCAGATGGGGGCCGGGGGCGCCGCTTCAAGCGCCAGTCTCCAGGCGGCGAGGCCGTGACAGCCCCCCATGGCCGCGATTTCATCGCGCTATGGTAGGTGCAAACCCCGGCCGGGGCCTTATCACACAAGCCTTGGCGGGAATTACGAAACCGCCGCAGCCCGCAAGGGCCGGAACACCTGCGCATCGGCATAGAAGCCCGGCGCTGCATTGGCCGGCCACCAGCCGGGCACGCCCAGCACGGGCAGCGGCGTGAAGGGCTTGCTGGACCATGCCGAGGCCTCCACCTGCCCTGCCAGCCACGCATCCACGTTCGCTATGAAATCAATAGCTGCTGGCACATGAAATACGTGCGCCACCATGGGTTTTCGCGGAAAAACCAGCTTTTCGAGCAGTGCGTGCCCGAACAGCACCAGCCGGGCCTGGCCCCACAGCGGGCGCAGGTCGGTGAACAGGCGCTGCCAGTCCCTCGCCCGGAGCGCATCCCACAGGGCATCCGGCGCCTGCAGCAGTGCGCCGTTTTCATCAAACACCGTAAGTGCATCGCGCAGCGGTCCGCGCACGGCCTGCACGCCATCGGCGGCGATGGCCTGGGCCTGCAGCTGGTTCAGACGCCGCTTGGTGTGCGGAAACCGCAACCACACCAGGCCGTTGAAGAAGTCGTGCAGGTTGTCGCGCGTGGGCACGCGGCGGGTGTCCCAGATGTACTGCTCGTAGGCGGTGCCTTCGGGCAGGTAAGACTGGGGCACAAAGACCACGGGAGCACCCTGCGGCGCTGCGGTCTGCAATGCCTGGTGCACCGATGGGTCATCCTGCAGCAGCTGCTGGGCCAGGGGTTGGCCCAGGCCGCGCCACGGCGCCAGCCAGGGAGCGCTCCAGTCGATGGCGTCGAAGGGCGGACTTACACCAGCCGCCACGGCAGGGCTTCACCGGCGCGCAGGGGCTTGAGTTCGGCTTCGCCAAACGCAAAGCTGTCGGGCGGTGTCCACGACTCGCGGCGCAAGGTGATGGTGGTGGTGTTGCGCGGCAGGCTGTAGAAGTCCGGGCCGTGAAAGCTGGCGAAGCCTTCGAGCTGGTCGAGCGCCCCGGCATTGTCGAATGCCTCCGCATACATCTCGATGGCCGCGTGGGCGGTGTAGCAGCCCGCGCAGCCGGTGGCGTGCTCCTTGAGGTGCGCCGGGTGCGGTGCACTGTCGGTGCCCAAAAAGAACTTGCTGCTGCCGCTGGTGGCGGCCTGCACCAGGGCCACGCGATGGGTCTCGCGCTTGAGCACCGGCAGGCAGTAGTAATGGGGGCGCACGCCGCCGATGAAGATGGCGTTGCGGTTGTACAGCAGGTGGTGCGCGGTGATGGTGGCGGCGGTGAAGCGGTCGGCGCTGGCCACGTAGTCGGCCGCATCCTTGGTGGTGATGTGCTCGAAGACGATCTTCAGCTCGGGGAAGTCGCGGCGCAGCGGGATGAGCTGCTGCTCGATGAACACGGCCTCGCGGTCGAACAGGTCGATGTCGCTGCTGGTCACTTCGCCGTGCACCAGCAGCAGCATGCCGGCCTTCTGCATGGCTTCCAGCGTTTTATAGGTCTTGCGCAGGTCGGTCACGCCCGCGTCGCTGTTGGTGGTGGCGCCTGCGGGGTAGAGCTTGCAGGCCACCACGCCTGCGGCCTTGGCACGCACGATTTCTTCGGGTGGGAGGTTGTCGGTCAGGTACAGCGTCATCAGCGGCTCAAAGCTCATGCCGGCGGGCACGGCGGCCAGGATGCGCTGCTTGTAGGCCAGGGCCTGCTCGGCCGTGGTGACCGGTGGGCGCAGGTTGGGCATGATGATCGCGCGCCCGAACTGGGCGGCGGTGTGGGGCACGACGGTGTGCAGGGGCTCGCCGTCGCGCACGTGCAGGTGCCAGTCGTCGGGGCGGGTGATGGTGAGGGTTTGGGGGGCTGCAGTCATGGGCGTCATTGTCCCATTGCGGACATGCCGCCTCCAAGCGCTCTCAATTTCATAGCTAGCGAGGCATATGTTCGTAGCGCTACCGCATGAAACGGCTCATCACGGTAGCGCCAGGGGCAGATCTGCCGGTTTATTCGGCGGTGATCCCTGCGCGTTTGACGACCGCGCCGAACTTCACCATCCGGTCCGCCATCATTTTTTCGAACGCGGCGGGCGACATCTCTTCAGGCACGATCACGCCACGGTCCTTGAGGTTGGCCACCATGGCGGGCGATGTGGCCACTTGGCGCACGGCCTTGTACAGCGTCTGCACCACCGCATCGGGTGTGCCCGCAGGCGCGGCCAGGCCCGTCCAGGATGTGAGGTTGAGCTCGGGGTGGCCCACCTCGGCCATGGTGGGCACATCGGGCAGTTGCGGCAGGCGCTGGTCGGCCGCCACGGCCAGGGCGCGCACCTTGCCCGCCTGGATGTGGGGCAGCATGATGACCAGGTTGTCGAGGATGAACTGCACCTCGTTGCCCAGCACGCCCGTGATCAGCGGCGTGCCCCCACGGTAGGGAATGTGCGTGGTGAACACGCCCGTGGACACCTTGAGCATTTCCACATTGAGCTGGCCCATGCTGCCCACGCCGCCGCTGCCGTAGTTGAGCTTGCCCGGGTTCTTCTTGGCGTAGTCGATGAACTCCTTGAAGGTCTTGAACGGCAGGCTGCTGTGCACCACCAGCGCGTTGGGCTGGCGGCCCAGGATGGCGATGTTCTCAAAATCCTTGACCGGGTCGTAGCCGATCTTGGGCTGGGTCAGCGGGTTGGCCAGGTGGCTGCTTTGCGATGACACGACCAGGGTGTAGCCATCGGCCTTGGAGCGCGCCACATACTGCGCCCCCACCGAGCCACCCGCGCCGGCGCGGTTTTCCACCACGATGGGCACGCCCAGCACGCGCGACAGCGGCTCGGAATACTGGCGCGCCATGATGTCCACCGACCCACCCGGCGGGAAGGGCACCACCAGCGTGATCGGGCGCGAAGGGAACTTGTCTTGCGCCATGGCGGGCAGCGCGGTGAGGCCGGCAAGGCCCAGTCCGGTGGTCAGAAGGTGGCGACGGGAAGGTGTGGTGTGCATGACGATCAAAGAACTCAAAAAAGGGGCGGGGAGGTACAAGAAATCAGGGGTGTGCCAGCACGGCCAGCGCCACGGCCTGCGCGCGTGGCACAAAGGTGGACAGCTCGCAGTACTCGCGTTCGGTGTGTGCGTGGCCGCCCACCGGGCCCGTGGCGCACAGCGTGGGCACGCCCACTGATGCGGTCAGGCCGCTGTCGGCCGCGCCGCCGGTGAACTCGCCTTGCACCTCAAAGCCCAGCGACCGCGCGCCTTGCTGGTACAGCGCCAGCAGGTCGTCCGGGGTGGGCTTCATGGGCAGGGTGCGGCGCGTGGTGGTGATGCGGCCCTGGGTGCGGGGCACGGACTCTTCTTCGACGATGACACGCACGCGCTCCAGCAGTTCGTCGGGGTTGGTGTCGGCGGTAAAGCGCAGGTCCACCTCAGCGCGGGCGTGTGGGGCCACCATGTTGGGCACGATGCCCCCTTGCACCACGCCCACGTTGCAGGTGACGCCCGTGGCCGGGTCGGTCAGCGCATGCAGCGCCAGGGTCTTGCGGGCCAGGGCTTCGATGGCGCTGGCGCCAGCGGCATGGTTGATGCCTGCATGCGCGGCCACGCCCTGCACCTCGAACTCCACCACCATCGAGCCCTTGCGGCTGGTGACCACGTTGCCGCTGACGCGGCCCGGCTCGGCGTTGAACACCACACGCGCCCCCCGCACGCGGGCCATGATGAGGTCACGCGTGGCGGGCGAACCGATCTCTTCATCGCACGAGAAGAACAGGTGCAGCGGCGCCTGCAGGCCGCCGCAGCGCGCAAAGGCCTCGGCCACAAACACGTTGAGCACCAGGCCGGACTTCATGTCGGCCACGCCTGGGCCGTAGGCGCGCCCCGCTTCTTCGCGGTAAGGGCGCTTGGCCACGGTGCCATCGGGAAACACCGTGTCCATGTGCCCCATGAGGATGATGGGCGCGCCACCGGCTGCAGCGCCCTCTGCCGGGTTGACCTGCGCATGCAGCAGCACGCCATAACCGGGCACGGGCTCAAACTGCACCGGCACACCGGCCGCCTGCAGGCGCTCGGCCAGGGCATGGGCCACGGCTGTCACGCCCGCCTCATTGCGGCTGCCGCTCTCGATATTGACCACTTTTTGCAACAGGTCTTGCATGGACTGCTGCTGTCTGGCCAGCCAGTCCAGGACCTGCGCACGCACCGGCAGCAGAACTTCGTTCAGGGTATTGAGCATCGTTGTCCTTGGGCAAGCCCCAGGTAGGGGCAAAATTTGGGCCGCAGTGTTGCACGCGACCCGGGGTTCTGCAACGTATTTTGCACGAATGAGAATTTTATGAAATCATCATTGCACGAATCCAGCGCCTTGCTGACCGAGCGGCTGGCCCGCCAGGACGCCGACCTGACCGCCAGCGAACGGGCGCTGGCCGAGGCCCTGGGGCGCGACTACCCCCACGCCCTGCTGGAGTCCGCCACCGCCCTCGCTGCGCGCACTGGCACCAGTGCATCGACCGTGGTGCGGCTGTTTGCCAAGCTGGGCTACGGCAGCTATGCCGAGGCCCAGCGCGAGGCGCGGGCCGAGGTCACCGCCCTGCTGCAAACGGCGGGGCAGCGCGCGCCGGTCACCATCGGCACCCGGCGCAGCCTGCAGCAGTGCGTGGACGACGCGCTGCTGCACGACCAGCACAACCTCACCACCACGCGCGACGGACTGGACATGGCGGCCTTCGAGGCCATGGTGGCACGTATCGCACAGGGCAAGGGACGCATCTTTGTGCTGGCGCAGATCAACAGTGCCCCGGTGGCCGCCTGGCTGGCGCTGCACCTGAACATGTGCCGCCCGGGCGTGCACGAACTGGGGGCTGGCGCGGTGGACGCCACCGACCAGCTGCTGTGGATCCAGCCCGAAGATGCCTTGCTGGTCTTCAGCATCCGCCGCTACGCCAGCGGGCCGGTGAAAGTGGCGCAGCGCTTTCGCGACGCCGGGGCCCAGGTGCTGGCCATCACCGACAGCGCCGCCGCGCCCTTGGCGGCGCTGTCCCACCACCGGCTGCAGGTGCGCACGTCCAATGCGTCGCCGTTCGACTCTTACACCGCCGCGTTCTTCCTGTGCAATGCGCTGGTGTCGGCCGTGGCCCAGCTGCGGCACAAGGCGGTGTCCGAGGCACTGAAGCGGCGCGACGATCTGTGGACAGATTTCGAGTCGCAACTCATCGTGGAAAGCCCCTCGCCAGCCGGTCGGCGGAGCAAGCGCTAGCCTGCGCGCGGCAGACGTTCAGCCTTGGGTAGCCCCATGAAAAAAGCGCTCCGGAGAGCGCTTCTTTTGTAGCCCCCAACCCTTGCGGCACGGGGGTGCAGGCACCGTTCAGTGCTGCAGGATCTTATTGAGGAAGTCCTTGGTACGCGGCTGGCGTGCGTCGGGGTTGTTGAAGAAGTCGTCCTTGGAGCAGTCTTCCAGGATCTTGCCGCCCACGTCCATGAAGATCACGCGGTTGCTCACCTTGCGGGCAAAGCCCATTTCGTGGGTCACGCACATCATGGTCATGCCTTCGTTGGCCAGGCCCACCATCACGTCCAGCACTTCACCGACCATTTCGGGGTCGAGCGCGGATGTGGGTTCGTCGAACAGCATCACGATGGGGTCCATGCTCAGCGCGCGCGCAATGGCCACGCGCTGCTGCTGGCCGCCCGAGAGCTGGCCGGGGAACTTGTCCTTGTGGGCGATCAGGCCCACGCGCTCCAGCATCTTGAGGCCGCGCTTCTTGGCGTCGTCCGCGCTGCGGCCCAGCACCTTGATCTGCGCAATGGTCAGGTTGTCCGTCACCGACAGGTGGGGGAACAGCTCGAAGTGCTGGAACACCATGCCCACGCGGCTGCGCAGCTTGGGCAGGTTGGTGCTGGGGTCGTGCAGCTTCACGCCATCGACCGTGATCTCGCCCTTCTGGAAGGGTTCGAGCGCGTTGATGGTCTTGATGAGTGTGGACTTGCCAGAGCCCGAGGGCCCGCAGACCACGACCACTTCACCCTTGTTGATGGTGGCCGAGCACTCGTTGAGCACCTGCACCGGGCCATACCACTTGGATACGTTTTTGAGTTCGATCATTTCTTTTTCCTCAATCCAATCTCTTTTGCACCAGCCTCGATCAGCGGATGATCGCGATCTTCTGGTGCAGGCGCTTGACCGCCCAGGACAGCGCGTAGCACATGATGAAGTACAGAACCGCAGCGGCCAGGTACGCCTCGATCGGACGACCAAAGTTCTTGCCCGCCACTTCAAAGCCCTTGAGCATGTCGTAGGCGCCAATGGCGTAAACCAGCGACGTGTCCTGGAACAGGATGATGGTCTGGGTGAGCAGCACGGGCAGCATGTTGCGGAACGCCTGGGGCAGCACCACCAGCTTCATGTTCTGGCCGTAGGTCATGCCTAATGCCTGGCCGGCGTACACCTGGCCGCGTGGGATGGACTGGATGCCAGCGCGCATGATTTCGCTGAAGTACGCTGCCTCAAAGGCAATGAAGGTGATGACTGCCGACACTTCCGCGCCAATGGGGCGGCCGATGATGGCGGGCACCAGCAGGAAGAACCACAGAATCACCATCACCAGCGGAATGGAGCGCATGCCGTTGACGTAGATGGTGGCGGGCACATCCAGCCACTTCTTGCCCGACAGGCGCATGAGGGCCAGCACGGTGCCGAACAGCACGCCCCCGATGGTGGCCACCAGCGTGAGGATCAGGCTGAAGTACAGCCCCTTGAGCACGAAGTTGGAGATCAGGTCCCAGTTGTAGAAGGAGAAATCGAGATTCATATCAATGCCCCCCTCCGGCCGCGCCACTCACGACCATGCCAGGGATGCGTGCGCGCTTTTCAATGAAGGCCATGATGCGGTTGATCGCAAACGCCGAGATGATGTACAGCGTGGTCACCGCCAGATAGACCTCGATGCCGCGCGAGGTTTCTTCCTGCGCCTGCATGGCGAACATGGTGAGTTCAGCCACCGACACGGCAAACGCCACGGACGAGTTCTTGAAGATGTTCATCGTCTCGCTGGTCAGTGGCGGAATGATGATGCGAAACGCCATGGGCAGCAGCACATAGCGGTAGGTCTGGAAGGTGGTGAAACCCATGGCCATGCCGGCATACCGCTGGCCGCGTGGCAGGGCCTGGATGCCCGAACGCACCTGCTCGGCGATACGTGCCGAGGTGAAAAAGCCCAGCGCCAGCACCACCAGCGCAAAACCGGGAACGCCCCGCAGCACCGGGAACAGGCTGGGCAGCACGTGGTACCACAGGAAAATCTGCACCAGCAGCGGAATATTGCGAAACAGCTCGACCCAGGCGTTGCCCAGCCGAACGATCATCGGGCGATCCTGCAAGGTGCGCAGCGTACCGATGAATGAACCCAACACAAGCGCCAGCAGCAAGGCCAGCAGCGAAACGGACACCGTCCAGCCCCAGGCCGACAGCATCCAGTCCAGGTAGGTGATCTCGCCGCCTTTGCCAAAGCAGCCCTGCACCACATCCCGGTCCATGGTGTCCTGGCAGAACACCTGCCAATCCCAACTCATAGGAGCACCCCTTTAATTTTTGGTTTTGCGCTGGGGGACCCACTGGGCCGACCCAACAAAAAAGCCCCTTCAAACCAGCTGGCCGAAGGGGCACAAGCGTTGCAGAGCTTACTTCTTGGCGTAGTCTTCCATGGGCTTGTCGTTAGGCGATGCCCAGGCTGCCTTGGTAGCGTCGGACATCGGCAGGCCGATCTTGGTGTTGGTCGGTGGCACAGGTTGCATGAACCACTTGTCGTACAGCTTGGCCAGCGAACCGTCGGCGATCTGGCGCTTGATGGAGTCGTCCACAGCCTTCTTGAACGCGGGGTCGTCCTTGCGCAGCATGCAGGCGATGGGTTCCACCGACAGCACTTCGCCCACGATCTTGTAATCGGCAGGGTTCTTGGACTTGGAGATGTTGGCAGCCAGGATGGAGCCGTCCATCACGAATGCGTCAGCACGGCCAGTTTCCAGCATCAGGAAGCTGTCGGCGTGGTCCTTGCCGAACACTTCCTTGAAGTCGATGCCGCCAGCACGTTCGTGCTTGCGCAGGGTCTGCACGGAGGTCGTGCCGGTGGTGGTGGCCACGGTCTTGCCGTTCAGGTCCTTGATCGAGGTGATGCCCGAGTTGGCCTTCACCACGGTGCGCACTTCTTCCACATAGGTGGTCACGGCAAACGCCACGTCCTTTTGGCGTGCGGCGTTGTTGGTGGTGGAGCCACACTCCAGATCCACGGTGCCGTTGGTCACCAGCGGAATACGGTTTTGCGAGGTCACGGGCTGGTACTTGATATCCAGCTTGGGCAAGCCCAGTTGCTTCTGGATGTCGTGCAGAACGATCTCGCCCATTTCGGTGTGGAAACCCACGTACTTGCCGTTGCCCAGCGTGTACGAAAGACCCGAAGACTCGCGCACGCCCAGCGTCACGCTGCCGGAGGCCTTGATCTTGGCCAGAGTGTCATTGGCTTGGGCAAATACGCTGCCTGCAGCCAAGGCGGTCACGGCAACCGCGAGCAAATGTTTCTTCATAGGGATCTCCTTGTGTTGAAAACGAAAAAGGGGGGAATTTTAGAGACAGGGGCCAGCCGGGGGTAACCGGTCAGGACCGCACTCCAAAAAGGGGTAGCACGCAACCAGGGATATTAGTCAGAACGGGACCTGGTCGGTAGGGTATTTCCAGAAGTCGCGCAACAAGTAACTGACCGGCAGGCTCAGCACGGTGTTGTTGGGCGGAATGGCCTTGTTGAACCACTTGTCGTAAATCGGGTAAATCTCGCGGCTGGTAATCAGGCGGCGCATTTCCTCGTCCACCAGCTTTTTGAACTCAGGGTCGTTCTTGGGCAGCATGATGGCCAGTGGCTCGGTGGTCATGAAGCGGCCCACTACCTTAAGCGCCTTGGGGTCGGGCCGCCCGGCCGCCAGGCCGTACAGCAGCACGTCGTCCATCACAAACGCATCGGCCTCACCCTTCTCGACCATCTCGACCGCCTTGGCATGGTCGGGTGCCTCAACGATGGTGATGCCCATCAGGCGCTCGCGGTTGGCCTGGTCGGCCGCCTTCAGGGGCGTCGTGCCCTTGGTGGACACCAGCTTCTTGCCGTTGAGATCCTCCACCCTGTCGATGGTGCTGGAGGACTTGACCAGCAGCCGCGCGCCGGTGATGAAGTGGGGGATGGTGAAGGCCACCTTCTGGCGCCGCTCGGCGTTGTTGGTGGTGGAGCCACACTCCATGTCGGCCTTGCCCTGCTCGATCATGGCGATGCGGTTGGCCGGCGTGACAGGCACCAGCTCGATCTCCATGTCCTTCTTGCCGGTCTTCTTGCGCACCAGCTCGGCCATGCGCAGGCACAGGTCCAGCGCATAGCCCACGGGCTTGCCCGACTGGCTGTCGATGTACGAGAAAGGCACCGAGGATTCACGGTAGGCAATGACCAGCTTGCCACCGCCAGCCACGCGCTCCAGCACGCTGGCCTGCGCAGACGCACCGACCGCACAGCACAGTGCTGCGAGGCCCCAGGCCAATCCCCAATGCTGAACTTTCATACGATGCCTCTGTGAAGGAATGAACCGGGTTTGCAATCTTCGTGCCACCGTGGGGCCCTGCCAAGGCACACGCTGCTATCCACCGATCCGGCGATGGCGCAGACTGTACGTGTCGTTACGGTGAAATTCCAATGCCGTTTGCGCGCACAACTATGCAAAGTGTTTATGTCCGTATTTACCCTTAGCATGAGGCCGCTTGGGCCTGCAGGTAGGTCCACAGCGCCTGCGCCGTGCCTTTAGGGGTGTCCTTGCCATTGGGCTTTTCGCGGTAGGCACGCACATCCATGGTCATCTGCAGGCCTTCGGTATCGGGGGGCGCGGCGCTGACCAGGCGGCGCGAGCGCAGCTCCTTCTTCACGGCGCTGTGGGGCAAGAAGGCCACGCCATGCCCTTCCAGCGCCATGGCCTTGAGACCTTCGGCCATATCGGTCTCGTACACGCGCTCCAGATGAATGGGCGTCTGCGATTGTTTGAGGATGAGTTCGGTCACCCGCCCCAGGTAGGCGCCGGGCGCATAGCCCAGGTAGGGCAGCGGCTGGCCTGCGCGGCCGGGCAGGCGGTGCACGGGCTGGCCATCGGCGTCGGCCTTGCTGTAGGGCGACAACACTTCCTGACCCAGGCTGACCATCTCATACCGATCGGCATCGAGCTGAAAGGGCTGCGAGGGGTGGTGGTAGGCGATCAGCAGGTCGCACCCGCCTTCGACCAGGCGCATCACCGCGTCGTGCACATTCAGCGCAATCAGGCGGCTTTTGAACGGGCCGAACTTGTCGTGCAGGCTGGACACCCAGGCCGGGAAGAACGTGAACGCCAGCGTGTGGGGCACGGCAAACTCGATCATGTCCTTGCCTGCGCTGGTGTGCGCGCGCAGCATGGCACGCGTGTTCTGCAGCGACTGGAGCATTTCCAGGGCCTGGTCGTACAGGGTCTTGCCGGCCGGGGTCAGCCGGGTGGGGTAGGAGCTGCGGTCCACCAGGTCGGTGCCGGCCCAGGCCTCCAGCGCCTGGATGCGCCGCGAGAACGCTGGCTGGGTCACATGCCGCAGCTGCGCTGACCGGCTGAAGCTGCGGGTTTCCGCAAGACTGACGAAATCTTCAAGCCACTTGGTTTCCATCGGTGCATTATCCGCGCGCGGGCTACACCGTGCTGGCCGCTGGCATGAGGGTTTACACAGTGCTGACGCGGCGCACCAATGGTGTGCATGCATAGCAACCCATCGCATAATAGAAAGCGGCGCCTACAGCGCTCAGCGTCGAGGCCCCTGGTGCACAACACTGCCGGGCAGGGCGACCCGCATGCTCCCGTGTTTGTTCTCCTCCTTCCCCTGCCCCATGTCCTCCTCCTCCCCCCAAGGGCCTGCGACCGACGCACTGCCCGGCGCCGCGAGTCCCGAGGCCGAGCCCCGCTCGCTGCGCCTTGAAGACTGGCTCACCGTCATCGTCATGGCGGCCCTCGCACTCATCACCTTTGCCAACGTGCTGGTGCGTTACTTCACCAACTCCTCGTTCGCCTGGACCGAAGAAATCTCGGTGTTCCTGATGATCGCGCTGGCGCTCATCGCAGGCTCGGCCGCCGTGGCGCGCGACCAGCACATCCGCATCGAGTACTTTGCCGAGGGCGGCTCTGCCCTGCGCAGCAAGCGCCTGTCCATGCTGGGCGCGGCCACTGTGGCCCTGCTGTTTGGCGTCATCGCCGTTCTGAGCGTGCGCGTGGTGTGGGACGACTACAGCTTTGGCGAAACCTCCCCCGGCATCGGCGTGCCGCAGTGGTGGTATTCGATCTGGCTGCCCGTGTTCTCTGCGCTCATCACGGCACGCGCCATCGGGCTGTTCATCCGCCGCAGCCGCGGCACGGTCAGCGATGCCGCCCCGGCGCACAAGGATGCGCAACCATGATCGCCACGCTGCTGTTTGTGGCCTTTCTGGGCCTGATGTTTGTGGGCGTACCGATTGGCGCCGCGCTGGGCCTGGCCGGTGCCGCCGCCATTGCGCTGGCTAACGCCGACAGCCAGTGGTTCGGCCTGCTGGCCGTGCCACAAAACTTCTACGCCGGGCTGGGCAAATACCCGCTGCTGGCCATCCCGATGTTCGTGCTGGTGGGCTCCATTTTTGACCGCTCGGGCGTGGCGCTGCGCCTCGTGAACTTCGCCGTGGCCATCGTCGGGCGTGGCCCGGGCATGCTGCCGCTGGTGGCGATTGCCGTGGCCATGTTCCTGGGCGGCATCTCGGGCTCGGGCCCGGCCAATGCCGCCGCTGTGGGCGGGGTGATGATCGCGGCCATGTCGCGCGCGGGCTACCCGCCCTCGTTCTCGGCCAGCGTGGTGGGGGCCGCTGCGGCCACGGACATCCTGATCCCGCCCTCGGTCGCGTTCATCATCTACTCGGTGCTGGTGCCCGGCGCATCGGTGCCCGCGCTGTTTGCGGCTGGCATGATCCCCGGCATCCTGGCAGGCGTGGCGCTCATCGTGCCCGCCGTGTGGATGGCGCGCAAGCACAAGATGGGCGCGCTCGAAGCCACCATGCCCCGCCCCCCATTCTGGAAGAGCCTGCGCGAGGCCACCTGGGGCCTGGCCGCGCCAGTGCTGATCCTGGGCGGCATGCGGGCCGGTTGGTTCACGCCGACGGAAGCCGCCGTGGTCGCGGTGTTCTACGGCCTGTTCGTGGGCATGGTGATCCACCGCACGATTTCTGTGCGCGACCTGTTCCCCATCTTGCGCGAATCGGGCGAGCTGTCCGCCGTGATCCTCATCGTGGTGTCGCTCGCGGGCATCTTTGCGTATTCTCTGTCCACACTGGGCGTGATCGACCCGGTGGCCAACGCCATCGTGAACTCGGGCCTGGGTGAGTACGGCGTGCTGGCGCTGCTCATCGTGCTGCTGATCACGGTGGGCATGTTCCTTGACGGCATCTCGATCTTCCTGATCTTTGTGCCGCTGCTGCTGCCGATCATGCAGCACTACAAGTGGGACCCGGTGTGGTTTGGCGTCATCCTCACGCTCAAGGTGGCCCTGGGCCAGTTCACCCCGCCACTGGCCGTGAACCTGATGGTGTCTTGCCGCATTGCCGGTGTGCGCATGGAATCGACCGTGCGCTGGGTGGGCTGGATGCTGTTCGCCATGTTCCTTGTGATGGTGGCCGTGATCGCCTTCCCGCAACTGGCCCTGTGGCTGCCCGCCAAACTGGGCTACTGACCCCTTGCCGACGAATTTCTAACCAGGAGACTGAAACAATGAAACTGCGCACCTTCCTCACTTCCGCCGTGGCCGCTGCCGTCGCCCTGGCGTTCACCGCCCCAGCCGCCATCGCGCAGACTGCGTACAAGAGCGAGTACCGCATGTCGCTGGTGCTGGGCACGGCCTTCCCCTGGGGCAAGGGCGGCGAGCTGTGGGCCAACAAGGTGCGCGAGCGCACCCAGGGCCGCATCAACATCAAGCTCTACCCCGGGGTGTCGCTGATCCAGGGCGACCAGACGCGCGAGTTCAGCGCCCTGCGCCAGGGCGTGATCGACATGGCCGTGGGCTCCACCATCAACTGGTCGCCCCAGGTCAAGCAGCTCAACCTGTTCTCGCTGCCCTTCCTATTCCCCGACTACGCGGCCGTCGATGCAGTGACGCAAGGCGACGTGGGCAAGCAGATCTTCACCACGCTGGAGAAGGCAGGCGTCGTGCCGCTCGCCTGGGGAGAAAACGGCTACCGCGAAATCTCCAACTCCAAGCTGGCCATCAAGAGCCCCGCCGACCTCAAGGGGCTGAAGATCCGCGTGGTGGGCTCGCCCCTGTTCCTGGACACCTTCACCGCGCTGGGCGCCAACCCCACGCAAATGAGCTGGGCCGACGCGCAGCCCGCCTTTGCCAGCGGCGCCGTGGACGGCCAGGAGAACCCCATCGCCGTGTACCAGGCCGCCAAGCTGCATACCGTGGCGCAGAAGCACATCACCATGTGGGGCTACGTGAACGACCCGCTGGTGTTCGTGGTGAACAAGGACATCTGGGCTTCGTGGACCCCTGCAGACCGCGAGATCGTGAAGCAGGCCGCCATCGACGCCGGCAAGGAAGAAATCGCCATCGCCCGCAAGGGCATGGTCGAGGCCGACAAGCCCTTGCTCAAGGAAATCGCCGCCAACGGCGTGACCGTCACGCAGCTGTCAGCCGCCGAGCGCGACGCGTTCGTGAAGGCCACGCGCCCCGTGTACGAAAAGTGGAAGGGCCAGATCGGCGCCGACCTCGTGGGCTCTGCCGAGAAGGCCATTGCTGCACGCAAGAACTGACCCTTGAGCGGGCCCGTCCGTCACCGGTGCGAGCAGTCGCCCGGTGTTTGCCAAAGCCCCGCCATGGCGGGGCTTTTTGCTGGGCGGGCGCGAAAGCGACAGCTGGGGAAGCGCCCGCGATTTCACTATTTATTTGATAGCACCCAATGCATATTGCACTAGCGCTACCGGCCGCTTTCACTTCAAATCATCGGGAACTGGGTGCTTGACCGCGTTTTTGCGCAGCTTGTGCTCCACTGCCTCCGCCAGGTCCACGCCCGCATGGTCCGCGAGCTGCAGCAGGTACAGCAGCACGTCGGCCACCTCGTCGGCAATGGGCTCCTTCAGCGCCGGGTCCTCACGCACGGCGAGCGACTGTTCCGGCGTCATCCACTGGAAGATCTCGGCCAGCTCGGCCGCCTCGACCATCAGCGCCATCGCCAGGTTCTTGGGGGTGTGGAACGGCTGCCACTGCCGCTCCGCCGCAAACGCGCGCAACCGGGTCTGCAGCGCCGTCAGATCGACAGACATTCCATTGCTCCTGATTCAATAGCTAACAGCGCATATTCCACTAGCGCTATCGACCTGTACAACCCCAAACCGGTCACACCGGCGTGACCGGCGCCTCACCTGCCAGATGGCGCCGGGCGTTCTCCATGAACCGGTCAACCGAGGCCTGCACGGCTTCGGGCGACCAGCCCGCCACATGGGGCGTGAGTACCACGTTGTCCAGGTCCAGCAGCTCGGCCGGAGGGGCGGGCTCGCTCTCGTACACATCCAGCCCTGCGGCGGCAATGCGGCCGTCGCGCAGCGCTGCGGCCAGGGCGGTGGTGTCGATCACACTGCCGCGTGCGATGTTGACCACCACGCCCCGCGCGCCGAGCGCCGTCAGCACGTCTGCGTTGACCAGGTGCCTGGTGCCCGCGCCGCCCGGCGTGGCGACCACGAGAAAGTCCGCCCATTCGGCCAGCGCCGTGACATCGGCAAAGTAGCAGTAAGGCACATCGGTTCGCGCACTGCGGTTGTGGTAGCCCACCTCGATCTCGAAGCCCAGCGCGCGCTGGGCAATCTTCTTGCCGATGGTCCCCAGGCCGATGATGCCCAGCCGCTTGTGCGACACGTTGGGCGGCAGCGGCAAGGCCGTGCGCCAGATGCCGGCGCGGGTGGCCTTGTCCAGCGGCAGGATGCGGCGCTGCGCCGCGATCAGCAGGCCCCAGGTGTGGTCGGCCACGCAGTCGTCGTTGGTGCCTGCACCGGTGGCCACCACAATGCCGCGCGCCTTGGCATGGGCCACCGCCACGTTCTCGTAGCCTGCGCCCAGTGCGCAGATGAGTGTGAGCGCGGGCAGCGCATCGATCTGCGCCGGGCTCAGGCCCACCGCCCCGATGGTGAGCACCACACGCACGCGGCTGCCGTGCTGCGCGATGGCGGTGGCGGCCTGCGGTGCATCGGGGGCGTAGATCACTTCAAAGGTCTGGGCCATCTGCGCGATGTGCTCTTCAGACAAAAACATGAGGGCAAGAAGGACGGGCTTCATGGATTGCAAATCGCGAAACAAATGAAAGAGAGAGGGATGCCGCTCAGGCGGCAGCATCGCTTTGCTGGAGCGACCACATGCTGGCGTAGCGGCCGCCGAGGGCCAGCAGCTGCGCGTGCGTGCCGCGCTCGATGATGCGGCCCGCGTCCATGACCAGTATCTCGTGCGCGTCCACCACCGTGGACAGGCGATGGGCAATCACCAGCGTGGTCTTGTTCTGCGCCACTCCCTGCAGCTCGGCCTGGATGGCGCGTTCGTTGGCGGAATCCAGCGCGCTGGTGGCCTCGTCAAAGATCAGGATCGGCGGGTTCTTGAGCAGGGTGCGCGCAATGGCCACGCGCTGCTTTTCACCGCCCGAGAGCTTGAGCCCGCGCTCGCCCACCATGGTGGCGTAGCCCTTGGGCGTGCTGGCAATGAAGTCGTGGATGCGTGCGGCACGGGCGGCGGCTTCGATCTCATCCTGGCTGGCACCGGTGCGGCCATAGGCGATGTTGTAGGCCACCGTGTCGTTGAACAGCACCGTGTCCTGTGGGACGATGCCAATCGCCTGGCGCACGCTCGCCTGCGTCACGCTGCGGATCTCCTGCCCCGCAATGGTGATGCGCCCCTGCTGGATGTCGTAGAAGCGAAACAGCAGCCGGGCCAGTGTGGACTTGCCCGAACCCGAAGGCCCCACCACCGCCACCGTCTTGCCCGCCGGTATCTCGAAGCTGATGCCCTGCAGGATGGGCCGGCCGCTGCTGAAGTCGCTGCCTTGACGCACGTCGTAGGAAAAGTGCACGTTCTCAAAACGCACGGTGGGCTGGCTCAGCCCCGCCAGCGGCTGGGCGCCGGGTGCGTCGGCCACTTCGCGCTCTTTGTCCATGAGCGTGAACATCTTGTCCAGGTCGGTGAGGCTCTGCTTGATCTCCCGGTAGATCACGCCCAGAAAGTTGAGCGGGATGTACAGCTGGATCATGAAGGCGTTGACCATGACGAGGTCGCCCAGCGTCATGCGGCCATCGACCACGCCCTGTGTGGCGCGCCACAGCATGGCCACCAGGCCCACGGCAATGATGAGCTGCTGGCCGGTGTTGAGCAGGGACAGCGTGGTCTGGCTCTTCAGGCGCGCGCGGCGCAGGCGCTCCAGGCTTTCGTCATAGCGGCGGGCCTCGAAGCCTTCGTTGTTGAAGTACTTCACCGTCTCGTAGTTGAGCAGCGAATCCACGGCCTTGGAATGCGCGGCCGAGTCGAACTCATTGGCCTCGCGGCGGAACTGGGTGCGCCACTCGGTCACCAGCACCGTGAAGAGGATGTACAGCGCCAGCGCCGCCAGCGTGATCCACGCAAACCAGGCGTCGAACTTGATGGCCAGCACCGAGAGCACCAGCACCACCTCGACCAGGGTGGCGACCACGTTGAACAGCGTGAACGAGATCAGCGACTCGATGCCGCGCACACCGCGCTCGATGTCACGCGTCATGCCACCCGTCTGGCGCTCCAGGTGAAACCGCAGGCTCAGGGCGTGCAGGTGCTCAAAGGTCTGCAGCGCAATCGAGCGCGCTGCGCCCTGCGTGGCCTTGGCAAACACCAGCTCGCGCAGCTCGGTGAACAGCGAGGTGGACAGCCGCAGCGCGCCGTAGGCCACCAGCAGCCCCACCGGCACCACCAGCAGCGCGGCGGGGTCGCCCGGCTTCAGGCTCATGGCATCGACCAGCGTCTTGAGCAGGATGGGCACGCCCACGTTGGCGAACTTGGCGCCCACCATGAAGACGATGGCGGCTATCACGCGCCATTTGTATTGCCACAGGTAGGGCAGCAATCGGTGCAGGGTGGCCCAGTCCGACTGGACCGGTGCGGGACTGGCGGCCGTGCCACTGGCGGTGGCACCGGGCGCGCTGGCGGCGGCAGGGGGGGAGGTTTCGCCGTGGTGGCGCATGGGGGACAATTCCGGTTGTTGTTTTTACCGACCTGGCTGCTGCCCAGGTGGCTTTTTCAGGGCGCGAGGCCTTGTGAAACCACCGGTTTCCCCAAGGATTGGCTCAGCCCCAACCGAGATTGTGCCCATGTCTGCCGTTTTCAGCCCACCACCCGCCGCATTGCCCACCGACAAGGAGCTGGTGCTCAAGGTCATCCCCATGCCCGCCGACACCAACGGCAATGGCGACATCTTTGGCGGATGGGTGATGGCGCAGGTCGACCTGGCGGGCTCCGTGCTGCCCGCGCGCTACATCCAGGGCCGCATGGCCACGGTGGCGGTCAATGAATTCATCTTCAAACAGCCCGTACGCGTGGGCGATATCCTGTCGTTCTTCTCGGCCATCACGCGCGTGGGCAACACCTCGGTCACCGTGGAGGTGGAGGTGTATGCCGAGCGTTTTTCTGCCCAGGGGCAGTATGTGAAAGTGACGGAGGCGCGCCTGACCTATGTGGCCATCGACCACCAGGGCAGGCCGCGCCCGGTGCCCAAGCACAACGCGCCTGCGTGAGCCGCCGAACGGAATCGAACGGACTGACCGCGCCTATCGGGGCGCGGCTGTGAGTGCAGGTCAGGCTGCCAGCGCGGCTGGCTCAGCCCTCAAGGGGGCTGCTGCCCGCTGTGTGCTGCTGGACGACGATGCGGAAAAACCGGCCTCGATCTCTCCCGCCAGCTGTCCACCCTCTTCCACCACCAGCTTGCCGTAGCGGATCTTGCCGTTGACCTTGCCGGTGCTGTAGATCACCAGCTTTTGCCGCACGGTGAGCGTGCCGTTGAACTCGCCGTGGATCTCGGCAATGTCGATTTCAGCCGAGCCCTTGAAGGCGCCGTGCTCCGAGATCTGGATCACGCGCGAATCCATCGTGGCCTCGACCGTGCCTTCGACCACGAGCGTGTCGCAGTCGGTGATCTCCACGCCCTTGAGCTTGATGTTCGGGCCCACCGTGAGCTTGCTGCCCGAGCTGTCGCTGGCACTGGCCGACTTGGGGGCAGATGGAGCAGGCACCGGCTGCGCAGGTGCGGCGCTGCTGGCCGCCGTGCCGCCCAATACGGAGCCTGAGGTGGTGCTGCTGCGGGGTTGGAACGACTCGGGTTCACGCTTGCCAAAGAAAGGGTTTTGCACGGCCATCAGATCTCCTTGAAAAGAGAGTCATCGTAGGTTTCGTGTCCCTGGAAAGATGCCTTCGTTACGCAAGAACGGTAACCAAACGGTTCTCTCGTAGCATGCGCTTGCAAGGCTTGCGGGATCACACATCCCGTGCACGGCAGCACGCCCGGATCAAGAAACGATGTAAGCCGCAGCCCCCGCCGACATGATCTGCCCGTCCGGCCCCAGAAACTCCATGCGTGTCGTTGCGACACGCGAGCCCAGCCGCAACACCTGCGCGCGCAGCTCAAAGTGGCTGCCAATGCCCGGGCGCAGGTAGTCGATGCGCAGGTCGATGGTGCCCAGCTTGGCAAAGCGGTGCAGGCGCTGCTCGGGCGGCTCGTCCAGGTGCTTGGCGCCAATCGCAGCCATCACGGCCAGGCCGCCCATGGCGTCGAGCCCCGCACTGATCACGCCACCGTGAATGCGGTTGTAGGCGTAGTGACCCACCAGGTCGGGCTTCATGTCGATGCGTCCCACCACGCCGTCAGGCGCCAGGGCGGTGACCTTGAGCCCCAGGACCTGGTTGAACACGATCTTTTCTTCAAAGATGGACTTGAGCCCGGCGATGAACTCGGGCTCAAAAGCCTGTGGCTGGGGGGAAGTGGTTTTGCTCATGGTGTGCTGTGTGCGGACCTGCAGCGCGCTGCGCCCACCGGTCCGATGACTCCTGTTTTTATAGCTGCTGGCGCTTGATACACAAGCACCTGGAGGCATTTTGACTTAAAACTGTCCGTGGCGTCCCTGCCCAGCCGCAAACCGCGAGGCGCCACGCAGCGCGTCGGCCAGGCATTCGCGGCCACCCGCCCACTCCTGCAGCAAGGCCTGCTGCAAAGGCAAGCCCTCGGCGGCCAGCGCGCTGGCGCGGTCTGCACGCAGGGTGGCCTGCGGGAAGGCGGCCAACTGATGTGCCAGCGCCAGGGCGGCCTCCAGCGCCTGTCCGGCAGGCACCACGCGGTTGCACAGCCCCATGCGCAGGGCTTCGGCAGATTCCACCTTGCGCCCGGTCAGGATCAGGTCGAGCGCGTGTGACAGCCCGACAAGGCGCGGCAGGCGCACGGTGCCGCCATCGATCAGCGGCACGCCAAAACGGCGGCAGAACACGCCCATGTAGGCGTCCTCCGCCATCACGCGCAGGTCGCACCACAGTGCCAGCTCCATGCCGCCGGCCACAGCGGCGCCTTCGATCGCTGCGATCACCGGCTTGGACAGATGCAGGCGACTCGGTCCCATAGGCCCCGGCGGGTGGACCGCGTCGGGGGGGAAGTCGAGCGTCTCTGCCAGCGCTTCGGGCGCAACGCCGTCGGCCAGGAGACGCGCGCCCGACTGCAGATCCCAGCCCGCACAAAAATGCCCGCCAGCGCCCTGGAACACCGCCACATTGGCGCTTTCATCGTGCTCAAAGGCCAGAAAGGCCGCATGCAGTGCGCGGGCGGTGTCGGCATCCACCGCGTTGCGCACATCAGGCCGGCGCAATGTCACCAGCGTGACACCGCCTTGCGTTTCAACCTCTACGGACATGCGGCTCTCCTGTGGTCCGGTGCTCAGAACTTGTTCACCCACCCGACGTTACTCCTATTGCGCAGGGTGCAGCGCTGCGTCAATATCCGCCGCTACCCGCTCGCCCACCCCATCAGGGTTAGCCCCGAGTGCGGTATGCACAGCACGCGTGCACCATTATTTATGCAAAGCAATCGCTTTGTAAAAATAATCTGCAGGACCTGCGCAAGCAACGATGCACCTGGCACATGCCCACAAGGCATATGCCCCGCTCTTACCCGCTTTGCGTATCACTTATTCTGGAGAGCCAGTGTGCAATTTGTGCAACTGTTGATCAGCGGTGTCTCCCAGGGGTGCATCTACGGCCTGATCGCGCTGGGCTTCGTGCTCATCTACAAGGCCACGGAGACCGTGAGCTTCGCCCAGGGCGAACTCATGATGCTCGGCGCCTTCTGCGGGCTGGCACTCATGACGGTGCTGGGCTTTCCCTTCTGGGTGGCCGTGCTCGCCAGCATCCTGGCCATGGGCTGCTTTGGCGTGGTGCTGGAGCGCGCCGTGATCCGTCCCATCCTGGGCCAGCCCGCCTTCTCCATCGTCATGCTCACCATCGGCATCGGCTACGTGCTGCGTGGGCTGGTGACCATGATCCCCAACATCGGCACCGAGACGCACACGCTGCCCGTGCCCTACAAGGACCTGTCGTTTCGCCTCGGTGCACTGGTGCTCAACGCCGAGCAGCTGGTGGTGATCGGCGCCACAGGCGTGTTGTGCGTGCTGCTGTTTGCCATGTTCCGCTACAGCAAGCTGGGCATCGCCATGCAGGCGTCGTCGCAGAACCAGCTGGCCGCCTACTACATGGGCATTCCGGTGCAGCGGCTCAACGGTCTGGCCTGGGGCCTGGCCGCCGCCGTGGCGGCGGTGGCAGGCCTGCTGCTGGCGCCCATTACCTTCGTGCACGCCAACATGGGGCTGATCGGCCTCAAGGCCTTCCCGGCCGCTGTGGTGGGCGGCTTTGGCAGCCTGCCGGGCGCCATCGTCGGCGGACTGGTGATCGGCATCGTCGAATCGCTCTCGGGCTTCTATCTGCCCGATGGGTTCAAGGACACGGCCGCATACATCGTGGTGCTGATCATGCTGATGGTCAAACCCAACGGACTGTTCGGCGAGAAGCTGAGAAAGAAAGTCTGACCCATGCGCTTTCTCTTCAAGACCTCGTACGAGCAAGACATTCGCCTCGCCAAGCATGGCGGGCATGTGTTCTGGTACAGCCTGCTGTGCCTGGCCCTGGTCGCCGCGCCCTGGGTGGCGCCTGAATACTGGTTGGCACAGCTCACCTTTGTGCTCATCTACGCCATCGTGGGCCTGGGGCTGATGCTGCTGGCGGGCTTCACCGGCTTGTTCTCGCTGGGGCATGCCGCGTTTCTGGGCGTGGGGGCGTATACGCAGGCAGTGCTCACGGGAATGGGCTGGCCGTTTGCGCTGTCTCTGGCCTGCGCGGCGGGGCTGTCGGCCGCTGTGGGTGTGGTGGTGGGCCTGCCCGCATTGCGCGTCAAGGGCATCTACCTGGGCATGGCCACGCTGTCGTTCGGGTTCATTGTGGAAGAAGTTTTTGCGCGCTGGGAGTCGGTGACCGGCGGCAACTCCGGCAAGCACCTGGTACCGCCACAAATCGCGGGCTACTCGTTCGAGACCACGGAGTCGTTCTACTTTTTGTGCCTCGTGATTGCGGTAGTCAGCACGCTGGCCATCCTGAACCTGCTGCGCTCGCCCACGGGCCGCGCGTTTGTCGCCATCCGTGATTCAGAGATCTCCGCACAGAGCATGGGCATCCACCTCGCGCGCTACAAGACGCTGTCGTTCTCCATATCGGCCGCACTGGCAGGCATCGGCGGTGCGTTGTACGCGCACAAGCTGCAGTTCATCTCGCCCGACCAGTTCAACATCCTGCAGTCCATCGACCTGCTGCTGATGATCGTGATCGGCGGGCTGGGCTCGGTGCATGGCGCCTTTCTGGGCGCAATTTTCCTGATCTCCATGCCACAGCTCATCTCCCTGGGCAAGGACTGGCTGCCGGACTCCATCGGCCAGTCACCCGGCCTGCAGGCGGTGGTGTACGGCGTCGTGCTGATCGCGTTTGTGCTGTTCGAGCCCATGGGGCTGTATGGCCGCTGGCTCAAGGTGCGCACCTGGCTGCAGATGTTCCCGTTCTACCGCAAGGGCTTGTTCAAGCGGCAGAAGTCGTTCCAGAAATCGGATCGCTTGAAATGAGCGCGGCGACCACTATGAACCAAGACGTGCTGCTTTCGGCGCAGAACCTCAGCGTCCGCTTCGGCGGCGTGCTGGCGGTCAACAACGTGAGCTTTGACGTGCGGCGCGGCGAGGTGTTCACCCTCATCGGCCCCAACGGCGCGGGCAAGACGACGGTGTTCAACCTCATCAGCCGCATCTACACGCCCACCACCGGCACCATCGCCTACGCGGGCCCGGGCGGGTCCCTGCTGCCACTGACCGACCAGCCGCCGCACAAGGTGGCAGGCCTAGGCATTGCACGCACCTTCCAGAACATCGAACTCTTCGAGCACGCGAGTGTGCTGCACAACCTGCTGATCGGCCGCCACACCCGACAACACAGCAGCCTGTGGGCCGAGATGTTCTTCACGCGCAAGGTGCGTGAAGGCGAAGTTCAGGCCCGGGAGAAGGCCGAGCAGGTCATCGACTTTCTCGACCTGCAGCACTACCGCGACACCATGGTGGCCGGCCTGCCCTACGGCGTGCGCAAGGTGGTGGAGCTGGCACGTGCGCTGTGCACTGAGCCGCAGTTGCTGCTGCTCGACGAGCCCTCGTCGGGCCTGAACGTGGAGGAGACGGACGACATGGCCTTCTGGATCCAGGACATCCAGCACGAGCTGGGCATCACCGTGCTGATGGTAGAGCACGACATGTCGCTGGTCTCCAAGGTATCCGACCGCGTGCTGGCCATGAACCAGGGCGAGGTGGTGGCGATGGGCACGCCGCGCGAGGTGCAGACGCACCCCGGGGTGATCGAGGCGTATCTGGGCACCATCGACGATGTGAGCAACCTGCGCCGCCCGGCGGGGTCTCACATGGGGGTTCGGGCATGAGCGCCGTACTTGCCGCTACCAGCACACCAGTTGCTGCAGCAGCTGACCAACCCCTGCTGCGCCTGCAGAACGTGGAAAGTGCCTACGGCCCCATCAAGGCCATCCGGGGCGTCAGCCTGCAGGTGCGGCGCGGCGAGATCGCCGCCGTGCTGGGCAGCAACGGCGCGGGCAAGACGACGATCCTCAAAACCATCAGCGGCATCATCGACCCGCGCAAGGGCTCCATCGAATTCCAGGGCGCCGACATCACCGCCAACGACCCGGCAGCCATCGTGCGCCGGGGCCTCATGCATGTGCCCGAGGGGCGCGAGGTGTTCCCGCTGCTGTCGGTGCGCGACAACCTGCTAATGGGCGCCTATACGCGCGCCGACAAGGACGCGGTGGCGCGCGACATCGAAACCGTGTTCGGCTACTTCCCCATCCTGAAGGAGCGCGCCGCGCAGGACGCGGGCCTGCTCTCGGGAGGGCAGCAGCAGATGCTCGCGATCTCGCGTGCGCTCATGGCCAACCCCGAACTCATCCTGCTCGACGAGCCCAGCCTGGGCCTGTCCCCCAAGCTCACCAAGGAGATCTTCGAGATCGTGGTGCGCATCAACCGTGAGCGCGGCACCACCATCCTTCTGGTCGAGCAGAACGCCAACATGGCGCTCAACGCGTCGGACTACGGCTATGTGCTGGAAAACGGCCGCATCGTGATGGAAGACAGCTGCGAGCGCCTGCGCGAGAAGGACGACATCAAGGAGTTCTACCTTGGGATGAAAGATGTCGGCGTGCGCGGAGAGCGGCGCTGGAAGAAAAAGAAGACCTGGAGATAAGCGCAAATGTCCAACCTCTGGGACCTCGATCACATCCAGCCCGCAGGCACCGACGTGCTCGCAGGCGACACCATCGCCGCCATGTTCTGGAACGCCGTGGCCGAGCGCGGCCCGCGCGTGTGGATGCGCCAGAAGGAGCTGGGCATCTGGAAGAGCTGGACCTGGAACCAGACGGCCGAAGCCGTGCGGGAGATTGCGGGCGGCCTGCTGTCGCTGGGTTTTGCGCCCGGCGAATGTGCATCCATCCTGTCCAACACCAACATCGAATGGGTGCTGGCCGATCTGGCCGTGCTGAGCTGCGGCGGCGTGGCCAACGGCATCTACCCCACAGACGCGGCGGCGCAGGTGCACTACCTGAGCGAAGACTCCCGCACCACCGTGCTGTTTGTGGAAGACGATGAACAGCTCGACAAGGCCCTGGAAGTGCGCAGCAGCCTGCCCCTGCTGCGCAAGGTGGTGGTGTTCGACATGGAAGGCCTGCGCAGCCTGAACGACCCCGATGTGCTGAGCCTCACAGCTCTGCGCGAACTGGGCAGGGCCTGGAATACACAACACCCCGACGCGCTGATGCAGCGCGTCAAGGCCTGCCGACCCGAAGACCTGGCCATCCTGGTGTACACCTCGGGCACCACCGGCAAGCCCAAGGGTGCCATGCACACGCACGCCGCGCTCACCTACACCGTTCGCGGCTACAACACGCTGATCTCGCGCAGCGAGGCCGACGAGACCATGTGTTTTCTGCCGCTGTGCCACATCGCCGAGCGCATGGGGGGTGAATACTTCTCGCTCTACACCGGCGCGCGCCTGAACTTTGTCGAGAACCCCGACACCGTGCCCGAGAACGTGCGAGAGATCGCGCCCACGGTGTTCACCGCCGTACCCCGGGTGTGGGAGAAGTTCTATTCGGGCGTGATGATCGCACTCAAGGAATCCACACGCATGCAGCAGGCGGCCTATGCCTGGTCGATTGGCGTGGGCACCCGCATCGCAGATCGGGTGCTGGCCGGACAGCCGGTGGGCGGTTTGCTGAAGGCGCAGTTCATGCTGGCGCGCTTTCTGGCGCTCAACAATGTGCGCAAGCTCATCGGCATCCACCGTGCGCGCTTTCTGGTCACGGGCGCAGCGCCCATTTCGCCCGATCTGGTGAAGTGGTACCTGGCGCTGGGTGTGCCCATGCTGGAGGTGTGGGGCATGACCGAGACCTGCGGCGCCTCCACCGGTGTGCCGGCCAGCCGCATCAAACCGGGCTCCATCGGCCCGGCGGCCAGCTACAACGAGGTGCGCATCGACCCCGCCACGGGCGAAATCCTGGTGCGTGGCCCCAATGTGTTCAAGGGCTACCTCAACCAGCCCGAGAAAACCGCCGAAACCATCGACCCCGAAGGTTGGCTGCACACGGGGGATGTGGGCCTGATCGACGCCGATGGCTACCTTCGCATCACCGACCGCATGAAGGACATCATCATCACGGCGGGCGGCAAGAACATCACGCCGAGCGAGCTGGAGAACGAACTCAAGTTCAGCCCCTACATCACCGACGCGGTGGTGATTGGCGACAAGCTGCCCTACCTCACGGTGATCATCATGATCGACCAGGAGAACGTGGAAAAGTACGCACAGGACAACGACGTGCCGTTCTCCAACTACGCCAGCCTGACCCGCACGCGCGAGGTGCAAGAGCTGATCCAGGGCGAAATCGACCGCGTGAACGCCAAGTTCGCCCGCGTGGAGCAGATTAAGAAGTTCTTCCTGCTCGACACACAGCTCACGGCTGAGGACGAAGAGCTGACACCCACCATGAAGCTCAAGCGCAAGCTGGTGCAGCAGAAGTACGCACCGCAGATTGAGGCGATGTACCGGTAGGTGCGCACGTCACGCAACCACAGGCCACGCCCATCAGGATAGGGAAAGTGCTGGTGCCCCACCCCGGGCATCGTTCTATAACGAGCAACCGAGTTCGATCCAACCAAAGGAGACGTGCCATGAAGTTTCATCACATTGCCGCGCTGGCCATCGTGGCCATGGCCGGAGGTGCTGCACAGGCCCAGCCCAGCCAGGGCGTGAGCAAGGACACCATCACGCTGGGTTCCATCCAGGATCTGTCCGGCCCGCTGGCGGGCTTTGGCAAGCAGGTGCGGCTGGGCATGATGCTGCGCGTGGACGAGGCCAACGAGCAAGGCGGCGTCAATGGCCGCAAGCTGGACCTGAAGGTGGAGGACTCGGGCTACGACCCCAAGAAAGCCGTGCTGGCCGCGCAGAAGCTGGTCAACCAGGACAAGATCTTCATGATGGTGGCGCACATCGGCACGGCGCAAAACCTGGCCGCTATGCCGGTGCAGTTCAGCAAGAACGTGATCAACTTCTTCCCGGTGACGGCCGCGCGGGAAATGTACGAGCCCTTCCACAAGCTCAAGTATTCGTTTGCCGCCACTTACTATGACCAGATCCGCCTGGCAGCCCCCAAGCTCATCAAGGAAAAGGGCGCCAAGAAGATCTGCACCATCTACCAGGACGATGAATTTGGCCTGGAGGTGATGCGCGGGGGCGAGGCGGCACTCAAGTCCATGGGCATGGACTTCACCGAGAAGACCTCGTACAAGCGCGGCGCCACCGACTTCTCTTCACAGGTCGCCAAGATGAAGTCGTCCGAATGCGACTTCGTGATCCTGGGCACCATCATCCGCGAGACCATCGGCACGATTGGCGAGGCGCGCAAGACGGGCTTCAACCCCACCTTCCTGGGCTCCAGCGCCGCCTACACCGACCTCATCCACAAGCTGGGCGGCAAGCCCATGGACGGGCTGTACGCCACCATGACGGTGCAACACCCCTACCTGGATGAAGCCAGCCAGCCCATCCGTTTCTGGGCCAACAAGTACAAGACCAAGTTCAACGAAGACCCCACCGTGTTCTCGGTCTACGGCTACAACGCCATCGACGCCTTCATCAAGGCGGCCCAGAAGGCAGGTCCCAACCTGAGCACCGACAGTTTCATCAAGGCCATGGACACCATGGTGATTCCGCCCGACATGTTCGGCAGCGCCGAGGGCACCTTTGGCCCACAAAAGCGCCTGGGCAGCGATCTTTCTCGCCTGTCGCAGATCACCGATGGCAAGTGGAAGGTGGTCTCCGACTACGTCAAGCCATGAGCGCCTGACCCGCCTCCTTCAAGCCGCCTTCGGGCGGCTTTTGCGTTTCAGGGGGTGCATCCGGGCTCAGTCGGTGGCAGAATTTAACCAAGCAGTAACTTTGCATAAATAACCTGGTTGCCCCACCATGATCGAACGCACCCTCTTCCAGCCCGACCACCAGGCCTTTGCCGACAGCTTTCGCCGCTTCATCGACAAAGAGGTAACGCCCTACCACGCCGCCTGGGAAGACCAGGGCTATGTGGCGCGCGAGGTGTGGAGCCAGGCGGGCGCCAACGGCTTTCTGTGCATGAGCCTGCCCGAGGAGTACGGCGGCGCCGGGGCCGACAAGCTGTACTCGGTGGCGCAGATGGAAGAGCTGGCACGTGCAGGCACCACCGGCATCGGCTTTGGCCTTCACAGCGAGATCGTGGCGCCGTACATCCTGCACTACGGCACTGAAGCCCAGAAACAGAAGTACCTGCCGCAGATGGCCAGCGGCGCCGTGGTGGGCGCCATCGCCATGAGCGAGCCGGCTGCGGGCAGCGACCTGCAAGGCATCAAGACTACGGCCATCAAAAGTGCGGACGGATCACACTATGTGCTGAATGGCAGCAAGACCTTCATCACCAACGGCTGGCATGCCGACCTGGTGATCGTGGTCGCCAAGACCGACCCGGCGGCCGGGGCCAAGGGCACCAGCCTGTTGCTGGTGGAGCGCGGCATGCCCGGTTTTGAAAAAGGCCAGCGCCTCAAAAAGATGGGTATGAAGGCGCAGGACACGTCCGAGCTGTTCTTCAACGACGTGCAGGTGCCGGTGGGCAACCTGCTGGGCGGCCCCGCCATGGAAGGGCGTGGCTTCATCTGCCTGATGGAGCAGCTGCCCTGGGAGCGCCTGCAGATCGCCATCACCGCCGTGGCCGCCGCCCAGGCCGCCATTGACTGGACGCTGGACTACGTCAAGCAGCGCAAGGTCTTTGGCCAGAGCGTGGCGTCATTTCAAAACACCCGCCACACCCTGGCCGAGCTGCAAACGCAGGTGCAGGTGGCCCGCGTGTTCGTGGATAAGTGCTGTGAGCTGATCGTGCGCGACCAGCTCGACACAGAAACCGCCAGCATGGCCAAGTACTGGACGACCGACCTGCAATGCAAGGTGATGGACGAATGCGTGCAGCTGTTTGGCGGATACGGCTACATGTGGGAATACCCCATCACGCGCGCCTACGCCGATGCACGCGTGCAGCGCATTTATGGCGGCACCAACGAGATCATGAAAGAAGTGATTGCGCGGGCCATGGGCCTGGGCAAATAACGGAATGCACCGCACCGTGAATAACGCAGTGCACGATGCCCTGCACAACGCCCTTCACAACGCACAAGTGGGCGCCGAATGCCGCTACAGATACCAGGCGGCGCGGGCTTCTTCGGGGCTCAGCGGCGCACCAGGGCGGCGGTCGGTGACATTCAGCCAGGAGCGTACACCCTGGCTGCCACTCAGCGCACGCATCAGCAGCAAGCCGGCACCAATGCCGCGTATGGCTGCTGAGCTGCGGCTGGGCGCCATGAAGGCCGCCACCGCCAGCGCACTGGATGCCGCCAGCACGACATGGTGCTCCAGCGCAAATCCTTCGCGCGTGTCGTCGTATTCGATGGCGCTGCGAGCGATGCGCTGCAATGCAGGGGATGTATTTCGTTCCATAGCCAGAAATGTAGATAGCAACCGCCGAAAGATAGTGCAAAAACCACTGCACCCGCGTCAGAAAGCACCTTGTAGTGGCGTGAGCCAGCCCAGCGGCTTTACCGCCGCACTGCTTGAAGTTTAGAGAAACCACCGGAGACCATTCATGACCGAAGCCTATGTATTCGATGCGCTGCGCACCCCGCGCGGCAAGGGCAAGAAGGACGGCACCCTGCACGAGGTCAAGCCCATCGACCTGCTGGCAGGCCTGCTGACCGAGTTGCAAGCGCGCCACCGCTTTGACACAGCGGCAGTGGACGACGTGGTCATGGGCATCGTCTCGCCTGTGGGCGAACAGGGCTCGGTGCTGCCCAAGGTCGCGGCGCTCAAGGCCGGGTGGGACTTTCGCTGTGCGGGCGTGCAGGTCAACCGTTTCTGCGCCTCGGGCCTGGAAGCCGTGAATCTGGCCGCGCAGAAGGTGCGCAGCGGCTGGGAGGACCTGGTGGTGGCCGGTGGTGTGGAGAGCATGAGCCGCGTGCCCATCGGCTCCGACGGCGGCGCCTGGGCGCAAGACCCCGCCACCAACTCCGCCACTCTGTTCGTCCCCCAGGGCATCGGCGCCGACCTGATCGCCACGCTGGACGGCTACACCCGTGCCGATGTGGACGCCTTCGCGCTCGAATCGCAGCGCCGCGCCACCGCCGCGCGCGCAGCGAGCTACTTCAAGAACTCCGTCGTGCCCGTGCGCGACTTCATCGGCCAGACCATCCTGGCCGAAGACGAGTTCATCAAACCCAAGACCACGCTCGAAGGCCTGGGCGCGCTCAAGCCCTCGTTCGAGCAACTGGGCGGCATGGGCTTTGATGCCGTGGCGCTGCAACGCTACCCGCAGGTGGAGCGCATCCACCACGTGCACCACGCGGGCAACTCGTCGGGCATCGTGGACGGTGCCGCTGCCGTGCTCATCGGCAACGAGGCCGCTGCCAAGGCCCACGGCCTCACGCCCCGCGCGCGCATTGTGGCCACGGCGCTCAGCGGGGCCGACCCCACCATCATGCTCACCGGCCCCGTGCCCGCCGCCAAAAAGGCGCTGGCCCGTGCAGGCATGACCATCGACCAGATCGACCTGTTTGAAGTGAACGAGGCCTTCGCCGCCGTGCCCATGCGCTTCATGCGCGAGCTGGGCGTGCCGCACGACAAGGTCAACGTGAACGGCGGCGCCATCGCCATGGGCCACCCGCTAGGCGCCACGGGCGCCATGATCCTCGGCACCCTGATTGACGAGCTGCACCGCCGGGGCCAGCGCTACGGCCTGGCCACGCTGTGCGTGGGCGGCGGTATGGGCATCGCAACGATTGTTGAACGCATTTGATGGACTGGGTAGGAGACAAGAACATGCAAACCATCCGCTACGAACTCAT
The DNA here is from genome assembly GCF_001427445.1 of Acidovorax sp. Root568. Classification (NCBI taxonomy): domain Bacteria; kingdom Pseudomonadati; phylum Pseudomonadota; class Betaproteobacteria; order Burkholderiales; family Comamonadaceae; genus Acidovorax; species Acidovorax sp. Root568. Next base: position 138,635 of record NZ_LMGP01000014.1, read on the forward strand.
CCCCGCCCAGGGCACCGAAGGCCAGGTCGCCGTCATAACGTTTGACGAAACCAACTCCCCCGTCAACACCATGTGCCGCCAGTGGCAGCAAGAGCTGGGCGAGGTCACCGCCCAAGTGCTGGGCGACCGCGAACGCCTGGGCACTGCGCTCAAGGGCATCGTGCTCGCATCAGCCAAGACCAGCTTCTTTGCCGGTGCCGACCTCAAGGCCACCATGCGCCTCACACCCGCCGATGCGCCCAGCGTGTTTGGCGAGATCGAGCGCATGAAGAAGCACTTCCGCACGCTCGAAACGCTGGGCATCCCCGTGGTGGCCTGCCTCAACGGCGCAGCGCTGGGCGGTGGGTGGGAGGTGGCGCTGGTCGCCCACTACCGCATCGCCGTGGCCGACCCCAAGATCCAGTTCGGCCTGCCCGAGGTCACACTGGGCCTGATGCCCGGCGCCACCGGCGTGACCAAGATGACGCGCCTGCTGGGCCTGATGGGCGCACAGCCCTACATCCTGGAAGGCAAGCTCTTCAACCCCGCCGAAGCGCTGGAGCTGCAACTGGTGCACGAGCTGGTCGCTACGCGCGAGCAACTGCTGCCCGCCGCGCTGGCCCACATCGCCACCCACCCACACGCGGTGCAGCCGTGGGACGACAAGAACTACAAGATGCCCGGCGGCACACCTGCCAACCCCAAGATCGCTGGCGCCCTCACCGTGGCGCCCGCCATGCTCAAGAAGACCACCCGAGGCCGCTACCCCGCACCCGAGGCGGCGCTGGCCGCCATGGTCGAAGGCGCAATGGTGGACTACGACACCGCACTGCGCATCGAAAGCCGCTACCTCGCCCGCCTGATGACCGGCCCCGTGGCGCGCAACATGATCAACACGTTCTTCTTCGACATGAACGCGATCAAGAGCGGCAAGTCGCGCCCAGGCACGGCCCCGCGCTACAAGCCGCAAAAGGTCGGCATCCTGGGCGCCGGCATGATGGGCGCAGGCATCGCCTGGGCCCAGGCCAGCCGGGGCATCGCCACCGTGCTCAAGGACGTGAGTACGGAGAAGGCCGAAGCCGGCAAGGCTTACAGCGCCAAACTCACCCAGGCCCGTGTGGACAAGGGCCGCATGACAGCCGAGACGCAGCAGGCGCTGCTGGCCCGCATCACGCCCACCGCCAGCGCGGCCGACCTGGCGGGCTGCGACCTCATCATCGAAGCCGTGTTCGAAAGCCGCGACCTGAAAGCCAAGGTCACGCAAGAGGCCGAGCCGCAATTGGCGCCCGGCGGCTTCTTTGCCAGCAACACCTCCACCCTGCCCATCAGCGGCCTGGCCACCGCCAGCAGCCGGCCCGAGAAGTTTGTCGGCATCCACTTCTTCAGCCCCGTGGACAAGATGAAGCTGGTCGAGATCATCCGGGGCAAGCAGACCGATGACGAAACCGTGGCCCGCGCGTTCGACTACGTGCAGGCCCTGGGCAAAGTGCCCATCGTGGTCAACGACTCACGCGGCTTCTACACCAGCCGCACTTTCGGCACTTTTGTAATGGAAGGCGCCGCCATGCTGGGCGAAGGCATCCCCGCCGCCGCCATTGAAAACGCCGCCATGCAAGCGGGCCTGCCTGTAGGCCCCCTGGCCGTGCTGGACGAAACCGCGCTGACCCTGAGCGTGCATGTGCTGGACCAGACCCGTGCCGACTTCGCCGCCGAGGGCAAGACCTACACCGCCACACCCGGCGAGCTGCTGGTGGAGCGCATGGTCAAGGAACTGAAGCGCTCCGGCCGCGCCGGTGGCGGCGGCTTTTACGACTACCCCGCAGGCGCCAAGAAGCATCTGTGGCCGGAGTTGAAACCCCTGTTCGAAAAGCCCGGCGTGGAATGGAGCGTGCAGGAGATCCAGGACCGCTTGCTATACCGCCAGGCTATCGAGACTGCGCGTTGCCTGGCCGAGGGCGTGCTGACCAGCGTGCATGACGCGAACATTGGGTCGATTTTTGGGATTGGGTTTCCGGCGTGGACGGGGGGGGCGATGCAGTTTATTTATGGGATGGGCGTGGAAGCGTTTTGGCGGCGATCCCGAGAACTTGCCACTAAACACGGCGCCGGCTTCATAGCTTCCGAGACAGTCAAGCAGGCAGTCGAACGACTTCAACCCTCCTACTAGTGAGATGCGGTAGTGTTGGTCGCTGGATATCTAAGTGCGCTAGAAATGCAATCGAGGTATCGAGAATGCACTAAGGATGTCCACCGCCCGGTTCACTAGTTACTCACGAGGGAAAAATGGGTCCCGTCGCACTCTTCGACAAATCGTTTTTACAGTCCCTGACGCTTGACGAATCGGTCTGGTTTGATCACTTCTTTCTGGCCGTCATATGCCCAGTTTTTTATGTGGAAACACTAGCAGATCTGGCAAAAACCAAGCGTTCAAACTCTTCAAGAACCCCTCAGGATGAAGTCCGAATACTTGCAGACAAATCTCCTGTGTTGTCTGGCGCTCCATGCGTACATCACATGGATATGTGTATCGCCAACCTCTTGGGTCACCAAGCACCAAGATTGGGCCAAGTCCCCCTCGCTGGCGGCCGCCCCATAAGAACCAAAGACAACAAGGCTGGGGTTGTGTTCAAGCCCTCCCCTGAAGCGGAATCGTTTGCTCGTTGGCAACGTCACGAATTTATGGAGGTCGAACGCGATGCTGCGTCCGCATGGCGGGCAATGCTCTCTAGCTTGAACTTGCCCGAGGTCGCTCAAAGAATGAGGGCCCTCGGTGTCACACCAAAAAATTGCAAATCTGTCAAAGAGGCATGGGGACTAGCTCACGGACTCATGCACTCCCAAGCTGCTCCATTGGAGCAAATCGGTCTGCTCTTTGAATTTGTTCATGTACCGGTCCATCTTCAGGGGGAAATTCTCCATCGCTGGTCTTCTGCAGGCTTCCCTCCACTTGCCAACTACGCGCCCTATGCAGCGCACGTTCTGAAAGTTGAGATGTTTTTTCAGATAGCTCTGGCAGCCAACCTGATCTCTGCCGATCGAGCATCGAATCGGGCCGATATTGCGTATCTCTTCTATCTGCCGTTTTGCAACTTGTTTGTCTCGGGCGATAAATTGCACAAGCTATGCACCCCACCTTTCTTGGCCCCAGCCCAAGACTTCATATGGGGTCCTGATCTGAAAGCCTCGCTTTCAAGCATCAACTCTGAACTCTCCTCAATCCCCCAAGAGGAACGCGAGCAAGGTCTGCACAAAATCGCGCCGAGACCCCGTGGCAATGCCAGCAACGTAGTTGTATCAATGTGGGAAAAGCACTCCCCAAAAAGAGGAAAGCCCCTGCTTGAGGAGCCCATTGATCCGACAGCAGAGCGCAAGCTAGTGGAAGAACTTAAAAAATATTCGGAGGCGCCAACTGCGCCAGACGTAGCACAACTTCCCAGCGAAAAGTTGGACAACCTGGCGCTTGAGAGGCTGGTTCCCGTCAGGAAAGGCTCTTGGTGGCTCCTGCCAAAAGCGGTGGTTGAACAAGAACAGCGGGGGAAATAGCTTTCCAGCGTCAAGCTGCATGCTTATGAAGCGCAGAGTGCCGACCGACTCTACGGTCAGAGCTCAGATAGGGTTACCTTGCAAATTGATCGCGAGACGATCAATTTGCAAGGATCTGAGGAGAGCACCGGAATGAGCTCCCTCATGTAGTACTCAGGCAATCGAAGCAGCTGCCACCCCCTTCAACCCCAACATCCCCCGCGCCTCCTGCGGCGAAGCCACCTCCCGCCCCGCGTTGCGCGCGTACTCCGCCAGTTTCTCGATCAACGGCCCGTTCGAATCCGCCTTCGCCCCATCCGGCAGATAGAACGTATCTTCCAGCCCCGTGCGCAAATGCCCGCCCAGCTCGGCCACGCGCTGGTGCACGGGCCAGATCTCGCTGCGGCCGATGACGGTGGCTTGCCAGGGGGCATCCTTAATTTTTAGCTTGAGCAAGATGGGTAACAGGTCCGGGTCGGCAGGCATGCCGGATTCAACGCCCATCACAAAGTTGTATTCGGGCAAGCGCTCGGTGTACATGCCGGTCTGTACATACATCTCTACGCAGCGCACGATGCCCACGTCGAAGCATTCGAACTCGGGCAGCGTACCGGTCTCCAGCATCACGTCGATGAAGTCCTTGACCTTGGCGGGCTGGTTGTCGAACAGTATGGGCGGCCAGGCCCAGGTGCCGTTGCTGCGCACCTTCAGGTAGTTGAGCGAGCCGGCGTTGCACGCGGCCATCTCTGGGCGGGTGGCGCGCAGGCAGTCGAGCGGGCCTTGGTAATTGGGGCCGACCACGCCGGTGGTCTGGTTGATGATCAGGCCTGGGCAGGCCTCGCGCATGGCTAACACGCAGTCGCGCGCCACCTGCGGGTCCCAGCTGGGCAGGTGGCCCTTGCCGGGCTCCTGGTTGCGAAAGTGCACATGGACCACGGCGGCGCCTGCGTCGTAGGCACGGCGGGCTTCTTGGGCCAATTGCTCGGGCGTGACGGGCACATGGTGCTGGCCGGGGTCCGTCAGCACGCCGGTGATGGCGCAGGTGATGATGGCTTTGTTGCTGTGGTCGGTGCTGTGCATGGTGCCTGTCTCCTTCAAATGCCGAGCTGACGTGCAGCCAGGTCCTTCATGATTTCTTCCGCACCGCCGCCGATCATCATGACCTTGACCTCGCGGTAGATGCGCTCGCTGACGGTGCCGCGCATGAAGCCCATGCCGCCCAGGATCTGCACGGCCTGGTCGGCGCAGAACTGCATGGTTTGGGTGGCGTGGTTCTTCAACATGCATACCTGCGCGACCCACTCGGGACCGGTGCGGCCCGCGTCGGCCTGCGCGGCCACGGTTTCGCACCATGCGGCGGTGGACTGGATGCGCATTTGCATGTCCACCAGCTTGTGGCGGATGACCTGGTGCTCTACCAGCGCGGCGCCAAAGGTCTTGCGCTGGCGGGCCCAGGCCAGGGCCTCGTCGTAGCAGGCCTCGGCAAAGCCCAGGGCCGATGCGGCCAAGCCAAAACGTTCACCGTTGAAGTTGGCCATGATGATGCGAAAGCCCGCGCCCTCTTCGCCCAGCAGGTAGCGCGCGGGCACGCGCACATTGTCGAAGCGCAGGTGGGCGGTGTCGGAGCAGAGCCAGCCCATCTTGTCGAGCTTGCTGCGCGACAGGCCTGGGCTGTGGCCAGGGATGAGCAGCATGGAGATGCCTGCGCTGCCCTTGCTGCCAGCATCTCCCGTTCTGACAGCTACCGTGATCCAGTCCGCCCGCATGCCGGAGGTGATGAACACCTTTTCGCCGTTGACGATGTACTCATCGCCCTCGCGCCGCGCGGTGGTCTTGAGTTGGGCCACGTCGGACCCGCCACCGGGTTCGGTAATCGCCAGTGCGGCAATCTGCTCGCCCGCCAGCACGGGCGGGATGACCTCGGCACGCACGGCGTCGCTGCCATGCGCCAGCACGGGCGGCAGGCCGATGTTGTGCGACAGCAGGCTGGCTAGCACGCCACCGCTGGCCCCGTGGCGGCTGAGCGCGCGCCACAGCGGCAGGCGCAGCAGGTAGCTGGCGGGTGTGCCGCCGTACTGCTCTGGGTAGCCCAGGCCCAGCAGGCCCAGGTCGGCCGCGCGGCGGTACAGGCTGCGGGGGAATTCACCGGCGGCATCCCACGCGTCCACATGCGGCGCGATCTCGGTGCGGGCAAAGCGGGTGACGGTGTCGGCGAGGGCGGTGCGGTCTTCGTCGCTCACAGGGGTTGCGTCGGATGTGGCGGTCATGCGGGCGCTCCTTGCGTGGCGGGTGCAAAGCGGGCCAGCACCTGGCCGGGCGACACCTGCTGGCCGGGGGCCACCAGCAGCTCGGCCACGGTGGCGGCGGCGGGGCTGGCCAGGCTGTGTTCGAGCTTCATGGATTCGATGACCACCACCGTATCGCCCGCCGCCAGCGCCTGGCCTGCTGCCACAGGCAGCGCAACCACCTTGCCGTTGAAGGGGGCGCGCAACTCCGTCGCACCGCCCGCCGCACCCGCGCGCGCAGCGGGCTCCCACGATGCGTCTTCCACCCAGCCGTCCACGCCGCCGGTTTGCCAGTGCCAGCGCCGGGGGCCCACCGCCACGCAATGCACACCGCGCTGGGGCAGCTGCAAAGTCACAGGCTCTGCCCCGGCCTGTTCCACCAGCAGCCGCCCACCGCCCAGCTCGCGCACGGCGACGGAGTGCACCTCGCCCTGGTGGCGCAGCCGCAGGGGCCTGGCCATCGCACAAGGCAGGTCCGACGGCGTATTTGAAGCAAAAATGGCCGATAGCGCCGAAGGAATATGCACTGATAGCTCACTATTTAATAGCAACCGCTGCAGCTCCTGGGCGTGCTCCGCCAGGAACGGCACCAGCGCCTGCCCACTGGAAAACACCGGGTGCTGCAGGCACGCCGCCAGAAACGCGCGGTTGGTGGGCAGGCCCAGCACGCGGGTGCCCTGCAGCGCGCGCAACAGGGCAGCAATGGCCTCGGCCCGCGTGGGCGCGTGCACGATGAGCTTGCCCAGCATGGCGTCGTAGTGGGGGGTGACTTCGGCGCCCTCTTCCAGCGCGTGGTCAAAACGCAGCACGCCCGGCACGGCCCGCTCAAACGCGGTGGCAGGCGGCGCGCTGAAGTGCAGCACGCGGCCCGTGTGGGGGCGGAAATGTGCGTCTTCGGCACACAGGCGCACTTCGATGGCGTGGCCTTGCAGATGCACCTGATCTTGCGTGAGCGGCAGCGGCTCGCCCCGAGCCACTCGGATCTGCCACTCCACCAGGTCCAGCCCCGTGAGCGCTTCGGTCACAGGGTGCTCCACTTGCAGGCGGGTGTTCATCTCCATCAAGAAGAATTCAGCCCCATCCAGAAGGAATTCCACCGTGCCCGCACCCACATAGCCAGCGGCCTGTGCCAGCGCCACGGCGCAGGCGCCCATGCGCTCGCGCAGCGCGGCGTCCACGGCGGGGCTGGGGGACTCTTCGATGATTTTCTGGTGGCGGCGCTGTACCGAGCAATCGCGCTCGCCCAGGTGGATGCATCCGCCGTGAGCGTCGGAAAAGATCTGCACCTCCACGTGGCGCGGCTGCATCAGTGCGCGTTCGATGAGCAGGTCGCCACAGCCAAAACCCCCAAGCGCCTCCGACCGCGCACCGGCCAGGGCAGCAGGCAACTGCGCCAGGTCGGTGACCAAGCGCATGCCACGCCCCCCCCCACCCGCCACGGCCTTGACCATGAGGGGCGTGCCGATGCGGGCTGCCTCGGCGGCAAAGCGTTCGTCGCTCTGGTCGTCGCCCGCATAGCCGGGCAGGCAGGGCACGTCCTGCGACTGGGCCAACGCCTTGGCCCCGGCCTTGCTGCCCAGCGCGCGGATGGCGCCGGGCGGCGGGCCGATCCAGGTCAAGCCCGCATCGACCACGGCCTGGGCGAAGTCAGCGTTCTCGCTGAGGAAGCCATAGCCGGGGTGCACGGCATCTGCGCCGGTGGCACGGGCGGCGCCCAGCAGCTTGTCGATGCGCAGGTAGGTGTCGGCGCTGGCCGCGCCACCCAACGCCACGGCCTGAGTGGCTTCGCGCACGTGCAGGGCGTTGGCATCGGGGTCGGAATAGACCGCGACGGTTTCGATGCCCATGCGGTGGGCGGTGTGGATGATGCGGCTGGCGATCTCGCCGCGATTGGCGATCAGTATCTTTTTCATAGCTTCGCACTCCAGGGCGACGCCTTGCGCGCAGCGAACGCCGCCAGCCCTTGCGGAGCCTCGGGGCCACGCAGCGCCTGCGAAAAAGCAATTGCCGCTTCGTCCAGCAGCCCGGGCAACGGCGTTTCGGCTTGGGCCAGCAACAAACGTTTGGTAGCGGCCACGGCCTGCGGCGCTGCGGCAGCGTGGCGTGCAATGGCGGCCTGCAAAGCGGCATTCATGTCGCCCTCCACCAGGTCATCGACCAGGCCCAAGCGCTGGGCGGCAGCGGCATCCCAGCGCTCGCCGGTCAGCAAACACCGCCGCGCAGCAGACGGGCCAAGGCGCCGCACCACAAAGGGCGCGATCTGCGCAGGCACGATGCCCAGCGTGACCTCGGGCGTGGCGAACTGCGCGCGGGTATGGGCCAACACCTGGTCTGCGCAGCACACCAGACCAAAGCCGCCGCCCATGGCCGCCCCTTCCACCGCCACGACGAGCCACTGCGGCAACGCACACAGGGCCTGCAGCAACGCGCCAAAGCGGCGGTTCAACGGCACCAGCGGGTCGGCTTCGCCGGCGGCCAGGGGCTGGCCAATGGTCTTAGCAAAACCGCCCAGGCTGCCACCCGCGCAGAAGTGCCCACCGGCACCCCGCAGCACCACGCCACGCAGGTCGGCATCGGTCGCAGCGCGCTCGCACGCGGCCAGCAGGGCGTCCACCATGGCTTCTGACAGCGCATTGCGGCTGGCCGGGTCGTTGAGCGTCCAGGTTTCCACACAGCCGCTAGCCAGCGGCGCGCGGGTTATCTGTAAAGGCATGTCAGGTCTCCACCGTGCTGCGCGCTACGCACGACATACGAAACTGGCGCGGCCCAGTGCCAGGGCAGCCGAGCAAGGGCCGCCCCGCAGCGAGGGCTGCGTCCCCCTGCCCGCATTGCGCAGCAATGCGAGAGCGGGGGGAAGCGACGAAGTCGCTCAGGGGGGTGTTGCTCATCTCTTGGCGATGCCCATGAGCTTTGCGAGGATGCCCAGCATCACTTCGTCCGCCCCGCCGCCGATGGACGCCAGCCGCCCGTCGCGGTACATGCGCGAGACCTTGTTCTCCAGCGTGAAGCCCATGCCGCCCCAGAACTGCAGGCAGGTGTCGGGCACCTCACGGTTCAGGCGGCCGGCCTTGAGCTTGGCCATGCTGGCCAGCTCCAGCACGTCCTGCCCGTTCACGTACAGGTCGCAGGCGCGGTAGGTGAGTGCGCGCAGGGCTTCCACCTCGGTCTTGAGTTCGGCCAGCTTGAACTGCACCCACTGCTGGTCGGCCAGCGTGCTGCCAAACAACTTGCGCTCCTGCGCGTAGTCGATGGTCCACTGGATGCAGTGGTTCAGCGATTCGAGCGTGCTGGCGGCGCACCACAGGCGCTCTTCCTGGAACTGCTGCATCTGGTAGATGAAGCCCTGCCCCTCCGCACCGATGCGGTAGCGCTGCGGCACACGCACCTCGTCAAAGTAGATCAAGCCGGTGTCGCTGCTGTGCATGCCGATCTTGCGGATCTTCTGCGCCACCTCGATGCCCTTGGTGAGCTTGCCGCCGGGCCCGTCGCGCATGGGCACCATCACCAGGCTCTTGTTCTTGTGCACAGGGCCTTCGCCCGTGTTCACCAGCATGCACATCCAGTCGGCCTGCAGGCTGTTGGTGATCCACATCTTCTGGCCGGTGATCACGTAGTCGTCGCCGTCCTTGCGCGCCACGCTCTTGATGCCCGACACATCGCTGCCCGCCGCAGGCTCGCTCACGCCGATGCAGCCCACCATGTCGCCCGCAATGGCGGGGGCGAGAAAGTTGCGCTTGAGTTCTTCGCTGCCATAGCGCGCCAGCGCCGGTGTGCACATGTCGGTCTGCACGCCAATGGCCATGGGCACACCGCCGCAGTGGATGTGGCCCAGTGCCTCGGCCATGGCCAGGCTGTAGGAGTAGTCCAGCCCCTGCCCGCCATATTCCTCGGGCTTGCACAGGCCCAACAGGCCCAGGTTGCCCATCTTCTTGAAGACCTCGTGCGCGGGGAAGATCTCGGCCGCCTCCCACTCGTCCACATGGGGGTTGATCTCTTCATCAATGAAGCGCTTGAGGGTCTTCTGGATCTCGCGGTGCTCGTGTGTGAACTGCATGGTGCTTGTCTCCTGCTGTTGCGTTTGTACGTTTGTATGCCTGCAAACCTCGATCACGAAAGCTGAAATTGCCCCAGCGGCTGGGGCCGCCCGTTGAGCACCAGCTCCACCTGGTGAGCGCCGGGGTAGTGGGTGCGTGTGGTCATCTGCTGCAGCGACAGCGTCTTGCCCACCGCTACGGTGGCGCCGGGCGGTATGTCCAGCGTCTGCAGCTTGAACACCTTGGGCGCCGCGCCGCCGTGGGCCTTGACGTAGTGCACCTTGAGGTCGGCCAGCACGCGCTGGGCCTGGGGTGTGGGGTTGTGCAGTTCGGCCTCGATGCGCACCTTGTCGCCAATGCGTGCGCGGGCGGGCAGCACGCGCGCGGCCCGCACATCCAGCGCTACGGCATGGCCCACGCCCAGGGCATCGAGCGCGCCAGCGTCACCGCGTTTGATAAGAAAACGCAGGCCGTGGCGCACCAGGTCCTCGCGCGGGGCGGGTGCGCCCTGCAGCCAGGCGCGCGCGGCGCCCACGGCGAGGTCGGAGTGGTCCTTGGCGATGTCGCCCAGGTGGTTGGCCACGGAGCGGCGCACATAAGACGATGGGTCGTCCTTGAGCGCATCGAGCAACGGCAGAGCCAGCTGCGGGTTGGCCTGGAATGCAGGCAAACGCGGCGCCCAAGGCAGGCGGGGCCGCGTGCCTTCGCTCACCAGACGGCGCACATGGGCGTTATCGTCGTGCGCCCAGTCACGCAGCCGCGCGAGCGTGGCCTGCTGGTGGTGCAGCAGATAGGGGCGTATGCAGAACTCGGCGGTAAACCGCTGGGTGAGCGCGTGTTGCGCGGCCATGGCTGCCTCGAAATGCGCGAGCCCCTGCGCGCCGATGTACATGCTGTGCGGCAGGTACAGAAAGGCGCTGTAAGGGCGGTCACCCGCATCAGGCTCGCCCGCCGCATCGAGGCCCATGGGCGGGTCCATCGAATCGACCAGCACACCCAGCGCGCGCGGCACGTCCTGCGGCAGGTGTGCCTGCAGGGCCTCGGCAATGCGCTGACCGCGCGCCATCAGCTCCAGCGATTCGTAGCCAGGCTCTACTTGCTGCAGAAACGCGGTGGTGTCGAACTTGCGCCACGCGCGCCGCACCATGGCCGCGATGCGCGGCGGCACGGAATCATTGAGCAGGTGTTTGAGAGGCTCGGCCATCGTGGAGATTGCGTGCGCAGCGCCTACATCCGCGCCACGCCAAAGCTCAGGGGCCGCAGCGTGCGGGCCTGCGCCTCGGCGCAGGTGTCCAGGCAAAACGCCAGCACGGCGCGCGTGTCGCGCGGGTCGATCACGCCGTCGTCCAGCAGCAGGCCGCTGGTGTAGAACGCATCGGCCTGGGCCTCGAACATGGCGACGATCTTGTCGAACTGGGCCTGCGATTCGGCCGGGTCGGGCGTGATGCCTTTGCGCGCGAGCGCCGCCTCGGTCACGATCTGCATGGTGCGCGCAGCCTGCTCGCCGCCCATCACCGCCGTCTTGGCACCGGGCCAGCTGAACAGGAAGCGCGGCGCATAGCCGCGCCCGCACATGCCGTAGTTGCCCGCACCAAAGCTGGCGCCGCACTGGATGGTGATCTGCGGCACGGTGGCGTTGGTCACGGCCTGGATCATCTTGCTGCCGTGTTTGATCATGCCACCCTGCTCGCTGTCCTTGCCGACCATGTAGCCCGTGGTGTTCTGCAGGTAGATGATGGGGTGGCCCAGCTGGCACATCCAGTGAATGAAGTGCGTGGCCTTGTTGGCGCCTGCCACGTCGATAGGCCCGTTGTTGCTGATGAAGCCCACGGCATGCCCGCCGATGTGGCCCTGCGCGCACAAAGTGGCCATGCCGTAGCGGGCCTTGAATTCGAGCAGCTCCGAGCCATCGACCAGCCGCGCCATCACCTCGCGCATGTCCACGGGCTGGCGCAGGTCGGCAGACATCAGGGACAGCAGGTCGTCTGCCGGCAAGAGAGGTGCGGGCGCGCTGGGTCGTCGGGGCATGTGCCAGCCCAGCTGCGCGACCACATCGCGCGCCAGGCCAATGGCCTCACGGTCGTCCTGGGCCAGGTATTCGCCCAGGCCCGAGACGGCGGTGTGCATCTCGGCGCCGCCCAGTTCTTCTTCCGTCGCAATCTCACCCGTCGCAGCCATGAGCAGCGGCGGCCCGGCCAGAAAGGCGCGCGAGCGACCCTGCACCATGATCACCACATCCGACAAGCCGGGCATGTAAGCGCCGCCTGCGGTGCCCGAGCCGTGTTGCACGGTGATCACCGGAATGCCCGCCGCCGACAGCCGCGCGAGGTTGCGGAACAGCGTGCCGCCGTGCACGAAGCCCTCCACCCGGTAGCGCATCAGGTTGGCACCCGCGCTCTCCACCAGGTGGATGAACGGCAGGCGGTTTTGCAGCGCGATCTCCTGCACGCGCAAGATCTTTTCCAGGCCCATTGGCTGGATGGCACCGGCTTCGATGCCCGAATCGCTGGCCACCACCATGCAGCGCACGCCACTGACAAAGCCAATGCCCGCGACCATGCCGCCACCGGGCACGGACTTCTCAGGGTCTTTCACATCCTGCAGGTAGCCCGCCAGCGTGCACAGCGGCAGCCAGGGCGCACCCGCATCCAGCAGCAGTGCCACGCGCTGGCGCGGCAGCAGCTGGCCGCGTTTTTCAAACTGGGGCAGCGACCGGGCCGAGGCGGCGGCGGCACGCTCTTCCAACGCGCGCAGGGCGTCCAGCCGGGCCTGCAGCGCCGCGCGGCGCTGCGTGGCCTCGGCGCTGCCTGGGTTGAATCGGGAAGTGAAGACGGCGGTCATGCGGCCTCGGTCTTGGGGGTATGGGAAGGTGCAAACACCTGCGGCACCTGCGCGCGGTGAAAGCCGTCAAACGGCCGCACGGCCGGGTGTGCTGCGGCGGTGGCACCAGGCGGGCGCTGCGGCCAGCCCATGCGCACCTGGGGCCGTGCGCCATCCACCCGCAGCGTGGTACCGCTGATGAAGCTGGCTGCCGGGCTGAGCAAAAAGGTGATGGCCGCCGACACCTCGGCCTCGTTGCCAAAGCGCCCAAGCGGCACCGTGCGCGGCATGGCACGCAGCATGTCTGCAGCCTCGGGCGGGTAGTTGTCCATGCCGCTGGAGGCGATGTAGCCCGGCGCCACCGCGTTCACCCGAACGCCGCTGTGCGCCCATTCCAGCGCAGCCGTTTCCGTCAAGCTGACCATGCCGGCACGTGCGGCGCCGCTGTGTCCCATGCCGGGCATGGAGCCCCACATGTCGGCCACGATGTTGACTACTGAGCCGCCGTGCTGCGCCATCCACTGCCGGTAGCACTCTCGCGCCATCAAAAAGCCGCCGGTGAGGTTGGTGTGCAGCACGGCCTCCCAGCCCTTGGCACTGATGGATTCAAGCGGCGACATGAACTGCCCGCCCGCGTTATTGACCAGCGCATCGATACGGCCCTGCGCAGCAAGGATTGTCTGCACCAGCGCCACCACACCTTCTTCGGAGCGGATGTCGCACACCTGGCATGACACGCGGCCACCATCGGCGGTGATCTCTTCGGCCACGGCCAGCAGCTTTTCAGGCTTGCGCCCGACCAGCACCACATGCGCTCCCAGGTGTGCCAGTTCGTGTGCCGTGCACCGGCCAATGCCCGAGCCACCGCCGGTGACCACCACCACCTGGCCCTGGAACAGGCCCGGAGCAAACACTGACTGGTAGGCGCTGCGCGCGGTGGGGGCCATGGTGACTCTGCCTTGATGGGGTTGTTTGTTATGAACGGATGAACAAGGCCAGCGCCTCGTCGGTGAGCGCGTCGAGCGACTTGCCCTTCTTGGGCGAGAACCACTGCACCGCCCAGTTGAGCGCCCCGAAAATGAACAGCCGCGCCACACCGGGCTCTGCCTGCAGCGCGCCCTGCTGTGCCAGCGCTTCCAGCACGGGCATCCAGGTGGCCTCGTAGCTGTCCTTGATGCGGGCAATGCCCTTGCGCTGCGCAGGCGTGAGCGAGCGCCACTCGTACAGCATCACCGGGATGAAGCTGCTGCGGGGCCCGAGCAGGATCTCGAAATGGTGGCGAATGAGCGTGTGCAGCTGTTCGCGTGGTGTGGCGGTGGCCGGCAACGCATCGAGTGCCTGCTGCTGGCTTTGCGTGGCCATGGTCATGCCCTCGCTCATCACGGCGTAGAGCAGCGCGCTTTTGCTTTCGAAGTGGTAGAAGGGCGATCCGCTGTGCATGCCCGCCGCCGCCGCAATGTCGCGCGTGCTGGTGGCGGCAAAGCCCTGGGTGCGGAAGAGCTTGGCCGCGCCGTCCATGAGCTTGCGACGGCGATTGCCGTCGTCGAGTTCTTCGGCGGTTTTGCGGGGGCGACCGCGGGGGCGGCGGGTGGGGGTTGCCTCTGCAGCGGCTGCGTTGGCGTCGGAGGAAGCTACGGCCTTGCTGCCAGTGCGGGCCGGTGGCTTCTTGGGAGCGAGGGCGATGGCGCTGGTGCGCGGCACGGGTGAATCCATGCAGGCACGATAGCAAAACTGTTTATTTTTAGCAAGCAAGTGCTTTGTAAAAATAGATAGCTTGTCTGATCGTGATTGCTACGGGTGCTTTTTGAGGTTGAGCGCCAGTATTCACTGCCTGATTTGCTGTTCATTTGGAAGCAGATCGCGTGCCTATGCGAAGGACGGAGGCCGGGAGTCGCCCGGCGTGCGAGTAACTTTCTTTCGCGTCGCCGAAAGAAAGTCACCAAAGAAAGGGCGACCCTACTGCGCGCGTCCCTTCGCTGCGCTACGGGCAACCTGCGATGCTCGCACAGGGGGTGCGCCGCAGAACATACTGCGCGCTACGCGCTCCGTTCAAACAACTGCGGCAAGTCAGAGCACGAAGTGCGTGTGTCCTTCGGCACGCGCACGCACCCCCTGCCCTGCGCTTCTCGGCACGCGCAGAAGGGAACCCGGGTAGGGGACATCCACTCGGGCCATTGCTTCGCTACGCTGCGCTCGGCCCCGTCTCGCGGGCGCATGCGCCACGCGCCACGCGCTGCGCAGGCACGGCCGAGCGCAGCAATGGCCCGAATGGATGTCCGGCTGTTCGGTTGTTTGGATGTTCGGATGTCCACCCCCTGCTGGCTGCGCCTGCGGCGGGGCGGTTGGGGGGTGGCACGCGCGTCGGAGCGCGCGTGCTTCGTGCTCTGACTCGCCGTGGATGTTTGAACGAAGCTGCAACGCAGCGCAGTGAGTTCCACGACGCACCCCGCAACCGCCCCGCCGCAGGTTTGCCCCGGAGCGAAGCGCAGGGGTCGCAGACTGGGGGTCGCCTTTCTTTTGGGTACTTTTCTTTGGCGAAGCAAAGAAAAGTACCTCGCACGCCGGGCGACTCCCGGCTCCCGCACTTCACAAGGGCATGCAGTAGCCACCGCAAAAAGCTTCGACAGGCTCAACCCGAACGGATGGGGCGAGAACGAACTATAAAAACAATAGCCGCCAGCGCTTTATGTAGAAGCGCCAGCAGCCAAAAAACCCTCAGAACCAACGACTCAAACCGCGCTGAAGTCGGGACGGCGCTTTTAGCGAAAGATCGCTCAGCCCGCTAGGCGGTCTGCACCGCTATCGCGGCGGCCAGATTTCAGCTCTTGCTGAAATCTGGCTTTCTCTTTTCCATAAACGCCGAGAACGCTTCCCGCGCTGCAGGCTCACGCAACATGCGCCCAAAGCTCTCGCCCTCTTCCGCCATCACCTCCAGCACCTTCGCCGTCTGCCCGCCCTTCATCAACCGCTTGGTTTCGATGAGCGACGACAACGGCTTGGCCGCCAGCTTCTTGGCCTGCGCCTGTGCGACGCCATTGCACTCGGTCGGCGGCACCACGCGGTTGACCAGCCCCACTTCCAACGCGGCTTCTGCCATGAACGGCTCGCCCAACAGCAAGGCTTCCGCAGCGCGGTGGTACCCCAGCATCTGCGGCACCAACAGGCTGGATGCGGCCTCGGGGCACAGGCCCAAATTCACGAACGGCATGGAGAACGCCGCGTTGTCGCCCGCATAGACCAGGTCGCAATGGAACAGCATCGTCGTGCCGATGCCCACGGCCGGGCCACACACCGAGGCGATCACGGGCTTGGGGAAGGTAGCGATGCCGCGCAGAAAACGGAACACGGGCGAATCCTGCGTAGCGGGCGGCTGCTGCAAAAAGTCGCCGATGTCATTGCCCGCGCTGAAGATGGCCACGTCGCCCTGGAACACCACCACGCGCACGCTGGCATCAGCCTTGGCGGCATCGAGCGCATCGGCCATGGCGGCGTACATGTCGCGCGTGATGGAATTCTTCTTGTCCACGCGGTTGAAGGTGATGGTGGTCACGCCCGCTTCGGAGTGGACGAGGATGTCTTGGGTGGCTTCGGTCATGGTGGTGAAGGTTCCGGGTCGGATGGATTGGGACGAGAGGAATGCGGTACGGCACAGGGCAACAGGCCGACTTCCTATTCCTTGTAGTAAACGATCTGATGGCTGGTGGCCAGCATGGTGCCAGCCTCGTTCCACAGCTGCACGGTCTGGTCAAAGAAACCGTTGCGGAACTCCTGCCCGCGCGCCTGGCCTAGCAGGAAGCCCGTGCCCGTGGCCTGCAACTGCTCTGCCGTGGCGTGAAAGTACACGGTGATGGACACCGTGCCCGCAGGCACCTGGCGCGCACGGCGCAGCCACACGCGGGGAAAGAACACATCGGCCAATGCGGACAGCGCCACGAAGTCGAGCGGCCGCGGTGGTGTGTCGCGCATCCACAGCTGCGTCAGGCTGTGGTCGCCGCTGCCGTCCCAGGTGCGCGGGATGAAGCCAGCGATGGGGCGCATCTCGTAGCGATTGAGCCATTCCACAGCGCCCAAAGGGGCGACGATGGCTTTTTGCTCTACAGGCGGGGGCACCTGCGGCATGGGCACATCGCCCACGCTCCAGGTCTCGCGGCGCACGGCCGTGACGGCGGTGGCCGTGGTGGTAACCACCTGCGCGCCGTCGGCACCGGCCTGCAGGATCGACAGCGTCCAGTGCTGGGTGGAACGATTGGTGCGAACAGGAGTTGCCTGCACCGTGAACGCACCAGCGGTCAAAGCGCCCGCATAGTTGACAGTGAGCGACAGCGGATCGCCCAGCCGGTCGGGGTGCTGCAAGATGGCCTGTAGCAGCGTGGCAGCGGTGATGCCGCCAAACGGGCCGACCATGTTCCAGTAGCCGGGGTGGGTCTGCCCTTCGTACTGGCCCGTCGCAGCGGACGAAGCCGTCAGTTGCAGCGCCTCGTCCAGCGGGTGGGTAGCGGAGGACGAAGACGCAGACGAAGAAGTGGATGAAGAGGAAGTCATGCTGCAAGTGTGCCGCGAAACGACCGCTCAGGCCGTCGTACCGGAGACTTCGCCATGGGGCATTCCGCCACCGCCCAGTGCGGCCAGCGCAGCCGCTGCGCGCGGCCACAGGCTTTGGCGGAACTGGTCGCGAAAGAAACCAAAGTGCCCAATGCGCCGCACCTGCAGGTCGGCCGGTGTGATGCTCTCCACCCGGCGCTCGGTGTTGGCGTACAGGTTCACCAGGTTGTGCGTGCCACGCAAGGTCATCAGCTCGTCGTCCGCCATCGACAGCGCCAGCACCGGGAACCGCACCGCGCCATAACTCCGAGCCACCGCAGGCCCCTCGGCCCCCACGCTGTAAGCGGGGTCCAGACACCAGCGCCGCCACTGCAGGATCACCCCCGCAGGCAGATCGCCCACCTTCTTGAGCGTGCGCCCCGGAAAGTACCCGCACAGCCGCGTGGCCAGCGGCACCAGCACCCACCAGAAATACGGAACGATGCGCTTGAGCTGCGGCGCGTTGTCACGCCAGTAGCCGCTGCCTGCGGCCACGCTGAGCAGGCCCGCCACCTGTTCGGGCTTCTTGAGCAGCCCTGGCAATTGCGCGCCCAGGCTGTGGCCCAGCAAATACAGCGGCTGCGACGGCAGCGCGGCCTTGGCGACTGTGATCACCGCCTCATAGTCCTGCGCCCAATCAAACAGATCCGCCTTCACATCGCGCATGGCGCCCTGCAGAGAGTCGCCATGGCCCCGGTAGTCGAACGTGGTGACCCGAAACCCCTGCTGCGCCATCCACAGCGCAAAGGCCTCGTAATACGACTGCCGCACCCCCATCGCGCCGCCGATGACAACGCTGGCGCGCGGTGCGCCCTCGGGTTCGTAGACACGCAGTGCCAAAGACACCGCCCCGTTGACCTGCAAGGTTTGCTTGTTCATGTCTGTCTCCTTGTGTCGAAACCGATCTGCGTCGGCTTGAAAAGAAAACTATCGCTGAGGGCAGAACCCTGGCTTCGACAAGCTCAGCCCGAGCGGTTTGAGTGGGAGCGATTCAAGCCTTACCCCGACCGTTCCCCTGCCTTATCACCCCACCCCAGGGCGTAGCGAGCGGGATCAGCTGCTAGGCGGACGGAGCACAGGAACCGGAACGTACTTCCTGTACGTGAGGATTCCGAGCACCGCCCAACGACGCAGATGGCCCGCGCAGTAGCCAGCTAACTCACAAAGCTTCGATGATGCCGGCGGCGCCTTGGCCGGTACCTACACACATCGTGACCATGCCGTACTTCAGCTTGTGCCGACGCAGCGCATGCACCACCGTCGCCGCACGGATCGCACCGGTAGCCCCCAGCGGGTGCCCCAGCGCAATGGCGCCCCCCATGGGGTTCACGTTCGCAGGGTTCAGGCCCAGCGTATTGATCACCGCAAGCGACTGCGCCGCAAACGCCTCGTTCAGCTCATACCAGCCAATGTCATCGCTCTTGAGACCTGCATAACGCAGGGCCGCAGGAATCGCTTCGATGGGGCCAATGCCCATGATCTCGGGCGGCACGCCGCGCGCTGCGTAGCTCACAAAACGCGCCAGGGGCGTCAGGCCAAACTGCGTCACGGCCTTTTCGCTGGCCACGATCAGTGCACCGGCACCGTCGCTGGTCTGCGAGCTGTTGCCCGCCGTGACGCTGCCACGTGCTGCGAACACGGGCTTGAGCTTGGCCAGGCCTTCCAGGGACGTATCAGGACGAGGGCCTTCGTCCAGGCTCACGGTACGGCGCTTTTCCATCACTTCACCGGTGGCGAGGTTGGGCGAACGCTCCACGATTTCGAAGGGCGTGATTTCGTCGCTGAACTCACCGGCCTTTTGCGCCTTGATGGCGCGCAGGTGGGATTCGAGGGCGAACGCGTCTTGCGCTTCGCGGCTCACCTTCCACTGCTGGGCCACCTTTTCGGCGGTCAGGCCCATGCCGTAGGCGATGCCTACGTTTTCGTCCTTGGCAAAAATCTCGGCGTTGAACGAGGGCTTGTTGCCGCCCATGGGCACCAGGCTCATGGACTCGGCGCCACCGGCGATCAGCACGTCAGCCTCGCCCACGCGGATGCGGTCGGCTGCCATCTGCAGCGCGGTGATGCCCGATGCGCAGAAGCGGTTCACGGTCACGCCGCCCACGGGGTGGTCGAACGCCAGGCCCACGGCGATGCGGGCCATGTTCATGCCCTGCTCGCCTTCAGGGAAAGAGCAGCCGATGATGGCGTCTTCAATCGCCTTGGGGTCCAGCGTGGGCACCTGCAGCATGGCGCTCTTGATGGCGGCGACCAGCAGGTCGTCGGGGCGGGTGTTCTTGAAATAGCCGCGGCCCGAGCGCCCGATGGGCGTGCGCGTGGCGGCGACGATGTAGGCGTCCTGGACTTGTTTTTGAGCCATGGTGAAACTCCTTCAATTCTTGGGGGGGCGGCTGGAAGGAACCCAGGCCCACGTAAATACACATTCGACCGGCTCCACACCGGCTTCGTCGGTCACGGTGACTTTCACCTGCACCTCGCCCTTGTCGCGGGCCCGCATGGCGGCGCGCTGCTCGGCGGTGAGCGTGGCCACGGCTTTGAGGCCGCCCGTGGCGCGCTTCTTGAACGCCATGCTCAGCTCCTTGGCCAGCGGCAGGCAGTCGTCGCGCACGTTCATGCCCACAACCATGCCGGTGGCCGTTTCAGCCAGCAGGTTCATGGCCGAGGCGTGCACACCACCAATGTGGTTTTGCACACGGTGCTCGTTGGCAAGATGCACTTCGACCCGCTCAGGCGTGAGCGACACGAACTTCACCCCGGCCGTGCCGGTAAAGGGCACAGCCCGGCGCAGGATGATGTTCTGCACGAACCCGCGCATGAAGGCGGGGGCCTCGTCCAGGCGCATCAGCGAGCGCTGCAATTTGTTGAGGGCGTGTTCGCTCATGTCGGTCTACCGGTTATCCATCGACGTCCGGATCAGTTGCGAACCGGCTTGCCGGTGGACAACATACCCAGGATGCGCTCATGCGTCTTGGGCTGGGCGATCAGGTGACAGAACACCTTGCGCTCCAGCGTGAGCAGGTATTCCTCGCTCACCATCGAGCCAGCATCCACATCGCCGCCACAGACCACCTCGGCGATCATGGCGCCGATCTTGAAGTCATAGGCGCTGATGAAGCCGCCGTCGCGCATGTTCACCAGCTGGGCCTTGATGGTGGCCAGGCCGCTGCGGCCCGCCACGGGGAACAGGCGCTTGTGCGGTGCACGCCAGCCGCTCGCGGCCATGGACTTGGCTTCGTTGATGGCGACAAACAGCAGCTCATCCTTGTGGGGCACGATGACGTCGCTGTCCAGCAAAAAGCCCAGCTTGCGCGACTCGATCGCGCTGGTGCCCACCTTGGCCATGGCGGCGGCGGTGAAGCCTTCGGTCAGGAAAGGCAGGATGTCCTTGGATGTGGAAGCTGCCATGTTCTCGGCCGCACGGCGGGCGATGTAGGTCAGACCGCCAGCGCCGGGCACCAGGCCCACGCCCACTTCGACCAGGCCGATGTAGCTTTCCATGTGGGCCACGCGCTTGGCCGAGTACACGGCCAGTTCGCAGCCACCGCCCAGCGCCATGCCATGGATGGCTGCGACGACAGGCACCTGCGCATAGCGGATGCGCATCATCAGGTTTTGCAGCTCCTGCTCGATGCTTTCCACCGCATCGGCGCCGCCGACCATGAAGGCGGGCATCGTGGCTTCCAGGTCAGCGCCCACGCTGAACGGCGCGTCACCGGACCAGATGACCATGCCCTGGTATTCGGACTCGGCCAGTTCCAGCGCTTCCATCAGCGCTTCCATCACTTCGGGGCTGATGGCGTGCATCTTGTTCTTGATGCTGGCGATGAGCACTTGGCCGTCCAGCGTCCAAGTGCGCAGCGCCTTCGATTCAGCAATGGTGGTGCCAGCGGTGCGCCAGTCGGGCAGGCTGGTTTCGCCCAACAGGGCCTCGGGGAAGATCTGGCGCTCGTACACGGGCAGCTGGCGGCGGGGCACAAACTTGTTCTGCGATGCACTCCACGAGCCTTGCGCGGTGTGCACGCCACCGGCGTCGGCCACGGGGCCCTTGAACACCCACTCGGGCAGCGGTGCCTTGCACAGCGCCTTGCCCGCGTCGATGTCTTCCTGGATCATCTTCGCGACTTCGAGCCAACCGGCTTCCTGCCACAGCTCGAAGGGGCCCTGCTTCATGCCAAAGCCCCAGCGCATGGCCTGGTCCACGTCGCGGGCGTTGTCGGCGATGGTGCCCAGGTGCACGGCGGCGTAGTGGAAGCTGTTGCGCAGGATGGCCCAGAGGAACTGGCCGGGCGCGCCTTCGGCGTTGCGCAGCAGGCGCAGGCGCTCGGCAGCGGGCTTCTTGAGCATGCGGGCATACACCTCGTCGGCCTTCTGGCCGGCGGGCACGTACTCTTCGCTTTCCAGCTCGAAACGCATCACATCGCGGCCGACCTTCTTGAAGAAACCGGCCTTGGTCTTCTGACCCAGATTGCCCAGCTCCAGCAGCTTTTTCAGCACGGCGGGCGTGCCAAAGCTTTCGTAGAACGGATCCGTCTCGATGCTCAGGTTGTCCTGCAGCGTCTTGATGACGTGGGCCATGGTGTCCAGGCCCACCACGTCGGCGGTGCGGAAGGTGCCGCTGGATGCACGGCCGAGCTTCTTGCCCGTGAGGTCGTCCACCACGTCATAGGTCAGGCCAAAGTTCTCAACCTCTTTCATCGTGGCCAGCATGCCGGCGATGCCCACACGGTTGGCGACGAAGTTGGGCGTGTCGTGCGCACGCACCACGCCCTTGCCCAGGCCGCTGGTGACGAAGGCTTCGAGCTGGTCCAGCACTTCGGGCTGGGTGGTGGGGGTGTTGATCAACTCCACCAGCGTCATGTAGCGCGGGGGGTTGAAGAAGTGGATGCCGCAGAAACGGGGCTTGATGCTCTCAGGCAGCACTTCGGACAGCTTGGTGATCGACAGGCCCGAGGTGTTGGACGCCAGGATGGCGTGCTTGGCCACGTGGGGAGCAATCTTGGTGTACAGGTCGAGCTTCCAGTCCATGCGCTCGGCAATGGCCTCGATCACGAGGTCGCATTCCTTGAGCAGGTGCATGTGCTCTTCGTAGTTGGCCTGCTGGATCTGCGCCGCGTCGTCGGCCACGCCCAGGGGCGAAGGCTTGAGCTTCTTGAGGCCTTCGACGGCCTTGGTGACGATGCCGTTCTTGGGGCCTTCCTTGGCGGGCAGGTCAAACAGCACCACGGGCACCTTCACGTTGACGAGGTGGGCGGCAATCTGCGCGCCCATCACGCCTGCGCCGAGCACGGCGACTTTTTTCACTTGGAATCGGGACATGGGTTGGGTTCCTGGTTGGGGCCTTGCGCAACACCGCAGGGGGCGCGCAAGGCCACGGGAATGGGGTTTACTGGACGCGGATCCAGGTTTGCGTGCGGCCAAAGGGGCCGATGGAGCCCCGCACTTCGAGCTTCTTGCCGCCCTCGACGGGGGTCATGCGCAGGGTGTAGTTGCGGCCGTTCTCGGGGTCGAGAATCTTGCCGCCCTCCCACACCTCTTTGCCGTCGGCCTTCTTGGCACCGCGGATGATCTCCAGGCCCAAGATGGGCTTGCCCTTGCGGTCATCCGAGCATTCGTCGCAGACCTCGTCGGGCTTGGCGTCTTTGGACAGGCGCTTTTCCAGCGCTCCGTGCAGCACGCCGCCACCAATGTCGCGGATGCGGATCTCGGCCTTGGCCTCGCCGGTCTTGTCATCGATGTTGCGCCACAGGCCTTCGGGCGTCATCTGCGCCCAGGCCGGCAGCGCACCCGCTACCAAAACAATAGCTGCTACCGCTTTGAACATCTGCGCTCCCTGGCAAAAAGGCTTGAAATCCGCATCCGGCACCGATCAGGCCAGGGCCAGATCGGTGTCCATCAGCACCTTGCTGCCGGCACGGGCGGTGCGCATCAGCGTGGCGGTTTCGGGGAACAGCTTGGCGAAGTAGAAGCGCGCGGTCTGCAGCTTGGCGCCGTAGAACGGGTCGGTGTTGCCGGCTGCGATCTCGCGCAGGGCGACCTGGGCCATGCGGGCGAACAGGTAGCCGAACACCAGGTGGCCGGCCACGCGCAGGTAGTCCACCGCAGCAGCGCCCACTTCGTCGGGGTTTTGCATGCCCTTGAAGCCGATCTCGGTGGTGAACTTGGTCATCTGGTCGCCCAGCATGGCCACCGGGTTGATGAACTCGGCCATGCGCTCGTTCACGCCCTCTTCTTCCACCAGCTGGCCAATCAGCTTGCCCAGCTTTTTCAGCGTGGCGCCGTTGTTGCCCAGCACCTTGCGGCCCAGCAGGTCGAGCGACTGGATGGTGTTGGTGCCTTCGTAGATCATGTTGATGCGGTTGTCCCGCACGTACTGCTCCATGCCCCATTCCTTGATGAAGCCGTGGCCGCCGAAGACCTGCATGCACGCGTTGGTGCTGATGTGGCCGTTGTCGGTGATGAAGGCCTTGACGATGGGGGTCAGCAGGGCCACGAGTTCTTCGGAATCCTTGCGCACCTTTTCATCGGGGTGGCTGTGCACCTTGTCCAGCAACAGCGTGCAGAAGATCTGCAGCGCGCGGCCACCTTCGGCGTAGGCCTTGGCGGTGAGCAACATCTTGCGCACATCGGGGTGCACGATGATGGGGTCAGCATCCTTGTCCTTGGCCTTGGGGCCCGACAGGCTGCGCGACTGGATGCGGTCCTTGGCATAGGCCAGAGCGTTCTGGTAAGCCACTTCCGTCAGGCCCAGCGACTGGTTGCCCACACCCAGGCGGGCGGCGTTCATCATCACGAACATGGCAGCCAGGCCCTTGTTGGGCTGGCCCACCATGGTGCCGATGGCGCCGTCCAGTGCGATCTGCGCGGTGGCGTTGCCGTGGATACCCATCTTGTGCTCCAGACCCGTGCAGAAGATCGGGTTGCGCTCGCCCAGCGAGCCGTCGGCATTCACGTTGAACTTGGGCACCACAAACAGGCTGATGCCCTTGCTGCCCTTGGGCGCATCGGGCAGGCGGGCCAGCACCAGGTGAACGATGTTGGCGGCCATGTCGTGCTCGCCGGCGCTGATGAAGATCTTGTTGCCGGTGATCTTGTAGGTGCCGTCAGGCAGAGGCTCGGCCTTGGTGCGCATCAGGCCCAGGTCGGTACCGCAGTGGGGTTCGGTCAGGCACATGGTGCCGGTCCATTCGCCGCTGGTCAGCTTGGGCAGGTACAGGGCCTTCTGGGCGTCGGTGCCATGGGCGTGCAGGGCTTCGTAGGCGCCGTGCGACAGGCCGGGGTACATCGTCCAGGCCTGGTTGGCCGAGTTCAGCATCTCGTACAGGCACTGGTTCAGCACGAAGGGCAGGCCCTGGCCGCCATAGGTGGGGTCGCAGCTCAGTGCAGCCCATCCACCCTCGACGTACTTGGCATAGGCGTCCTTGAAGCCGGTTGGGGTCTTCACTTCGTGCGTGGTCTTGTTCAGCACGCAGCCTTCGGTGTCGCCGCTGATGTTGAGCGGGAACGCGACTTCGGAAGCAAACTTGCCGGCCTCTTCGATCACGGCATTGATGGTGTCCACATCCACTTCGGCGTGGGGTGGCATCGCCTTGAATTCATCACTGACCTTGAGCACTTCGTGCATGACGAATTGCATGTCGCGCAGGGGCGGCGTATAGGTAGGCATGGGTTTACTCCTTGGATGTGGTGGTTTGGTTGGAAACTTTGCGGCGCGCCACTGCGGGTGCCTTGGCTGCCGCTGTCGGCGCGCTGTAGCGCGCCAGAATGTTGTGAAAGCCCACGACGGCCCGGTCGATGGAGCCCGGGGTCTGCAGGAACCGCGCCTCGTAGTGCAGCGCGAGGATCAGGCCGTGGATCTCGAAGAGCATCTGCTCTTCCTTGGTGTCGGCACGCAGTTCGCCCAGTTCCTTGCACTGCTCGATGGCGCGGCGCATGGCGGCATGCCAGGTCAGCACCGAACTGGCCAGCGCATCGCGCACGGGGCCGGTACGGTCATCGAACTCGACCGCGCCGCTGATGTAAATGCAGCCCGAGTCGATTTCGATGGAGGTGCGCTTCATCCAGTTGTCGAACAGCGCCGACAAACGCGCCACGCCACGGGGGGCGGACATGGCGGGGTAGAACACTTCCTGCTCGAAGCGGGTGTGGTATTCGCGGATGACGGAGATCTGCAGCTCTTCGCGGGAGCCAAAGTGGGCGAAAACGCCCGACTTGCTCATGCCGGTGACGTCTGCCAGCGCCCCGATGGACAGGCCTTCCAGCCCGATGTGCGTGGCCAAGCCCAGCGCGGCCTCGACGATGGCCGCCTTAGTCTGCTGGCCTTTTTGCAAGGCACGGCCGGTACCACTGCGAGCGCGCGGGATGCGGGTGACCTGGCGGGATTCGGGGATGGAGGACATGGGCACGAATAAAAACGAACGTTCGTTCTATTCTGCAGCAAATTCCCTGCAGCCCCCAAGCCCCCGGAAAAAATAGGGAGACCCATCCAAACCACCCGTTGCAGCCGCGCCACCCCCGCCGTGATGCGCCGCCTCAACAGCGCGGACCGCTACAACATCAGCGCAAGGCTGGCTTCCAGGTGCTCGGTGGGCAGGCGCCGAAACCCCGAGCGGGCGTAGCACTGCAGGCGCCCGACCACAAAGGCCGTCAACACGCTGGCCGCCACTTGGGCATCGACTGTGGGCGTGCTGGATGCGGCTGCACTCGCGCGCAGGCACTGGCGCAGGGTGGATTCGATGCGGTCAAAGAACTGGTTCATGCGCTGCTGCAAGCGCTCGTGCTCGAACACCAGTGCGTCGCCCACCATGACCCGCACCATGCCCGGGTTGCGTTCGCCAAACTGCAGCACCAGCGCCACGATGCGCGCCGCCTGGCGCGCGCCCACGTCGGCAGGCTGTGTGGGGTCGGGCACGTCGCGCCCCGTGATCTGCTGCACCAGTGTGAACACTGACTGCTCGATGAAATCGATCAAGCCCTCGAACATTTGCGCCTTGCTGGCGAAATGACGGTACAGCGCCGCCTCGCTGACCGACAGGCGTGCGGCCAGTGCGGCAGTGGTGATGCGCTCGACCCCAGGCTGCTCCAGCATGGCGGCCAGGGCCTGCAGGATCTGGACGCGCCGTTCCCCGGGCTTGGGCCGCTTGCGTGCAGCCGCAACATCACCCGCTTCGGCGGTACTGGCAGGCTCGGGGAGGGGCGAGATTTCAGACATGCAGGACAGGGACTCCGGTGGGGCCCTGCTCCCGGTGCGCATGCCACTGGGCATGGTCGGATCACTGCAGGGCGTGGATCACGATGTCACATCTTGCCGCAGCCAGGAGGGGCCGGGCCGCCACCTGTTTGCACAAGTCAATCGTGTGTGGAAATGATTCTCGCACAGGCCCCTTGTCGGTCCGGACGGCCCGGGGACCCCGCACGACTACAGCGGAAACACCACCGTCACCAGCAGCCCGCGCCCCTGGGGGCCCGTGCCCAGCGTCAGTGCGGCACGGTGTACCCGGGCAATCTCGTCCGCAATGGCCAGGCCCAGGCCCGTGCCCTCGCCTCCCGCGCCGGGCACGCGGTAGAACCGCTGCAACACGCGGGTACGCTCAGACTCCGGCACGCCAGGGCCGTCGTCCTCCACCTCCACGTAGGGCCGGGGCGGGCCCGCGCGCCCCTGGCGCAGTCCGCAGCGGATGGTCACCACGCCCCCCGCAGGCGTGTATTTGATGGCGTTGTCCACCAGGTTGGACAGCAGCTCGCGCAGCAGCCAGCCATGGCCTGTCACATGCACCAACTGGACATCGAGCCCGAGGTCCAGGCCCTTGCCGGTGGCTGCGTCCAAAAATGTTTCCAGCAGCGACTCGCACAGATCCTTGAGGTCCACCCGCTGCGGCGGCTGCGCGTCCAGGCTGCGGGCGTCCGCGCGAGACAACGCCAGCAGCTGGTGCGCCAGCTGAGAGGTGCGGCGCGTAGCGTTGCGCAGCTTCTCGATTTGATCCGCTCCCAAAACAATAGCACCTTGTGCACGATCTTCATGCGCTAGCGGCATTTTTCGGTCGAAATCCGGGAATGACGTGCGTGGGGGCGCTGCCGCCTTGGCCATCATGGCCCAGGCCTCCACCTGGGCCTGCAAGCCCGCCAGCGGCGTGCGCAACTGGTGCGCCGCGTCGGCCACAAAACGCCGCTGCCCTTCGGCCTGTGCGTTGACCAGCGCAAACAGGCGGTTGAGCGAGTGCACCAGGGGCCGCACCTCGTCGGGCGAGGCGGCCTCGTCGATGGGACTGAGATCGCGGGGAGAGCGGCGCTCCACCGCCTCCGCAAGCCCCACCAGGGGTTTGAAGGCCTGCCGCACCGCCCAATGGATCGCAAAACCCGCGGCAATCAGCAATACGAGGTTGGGCAACAACACCCTCAGGAGCAGTTGCTGCGCCCATTTCTGGCGAGGGTCCGACCCGTCGGCGAGGGCCACGACCAGTTCGCCCGCCCCCGTGCGCCCGCGTTGCGCCGCCACCCGGTACGTCACGCCGCCGAACTCCACGCTGTGGAACTCCGGGGCCTGTGTGGTGGGCACGGCGCCGTGTACCCAGCCCTCTCCGAGCAACAGGCGCCCCGAGGTATCGCGCACGCTATAGGCCGCAAAGCCCGCGTTCTGGCGCAAAAACTCTTCGATGGGCGGCGCCAGCAGCAGCAGCGGTGGGTCGTTGTCGTGGATGGGCGGCGCCAGCACCGAATCGGCCAGCGCGGGCAGCAGCCGCACCAGACGCTGGTCGTGCTGGCCAGCTGCCTCATCGGCCGACCGGTAGTCCAGCCAGACCCCCGCCAGCACCAGCACACACAGGGGCAGTACCAGCATCAGCAGCAGCCGGGTGCGCAGGTCCGATGTCATGGCGCGCAGGCCGGGCCGCCGGGAGGAGTTTTTCCAAAGCATGGCGAGGCGGCGAGCTGGGCGCGGAAAATTCCTGCTCAGGTTGCCTGCAGTTCAAGCCGGTAGCCAAAGCCCCGTATGGACCGCAGCGCCACACCGTGGGGTTCCAGCTTGCCCCGCAGGCGCGAGACATACACCTCCACCGCGTTGGGGGTGATCTCCTTGTCCCACCCCGTCAGCGCCTGCAGCAGCTTGTCTTTGCTAGCAGGCTTGGGGGCGTTGATGAGCAGGTATTCGAGCACCGTCCACTCGCGCGGGCCCAGTTCGATGACCTGCTCACCAGCCGGTGTGCGCATGCTGGCCCGGCGCCCGGCCGTGTCCAGCTCCAGCGGGCCAAAACTCAGCACGGCCGTGGTCGCGGCCTGGGAACGGCGCAACAGCGCACGCAGGCGCGCCAGCAGCTCGGGCAGCTCGAACGGCTTGACCATGTAGTCATCCGCCCCCAGATCCAGCCCCTGCACCCGGTCATGCAGCGCGTCACGCGCCGTCAGGATCAAAACTGGCATGGCGGGGCTTGCCATGTCTGGGCGGCGCAGGCGGCGTGTCAGCTCCAGGCCGTCCATGGCGGGCAACCCGATGTCGATGATGGCTGCATCAAACGACTCGGCGCGCAGCACCTCTTCGGCCCGCTCGCCACTGCCCACCCAGTCCACCGCATAACCCGCATCGGTGAGCCCCAGCTTGATGCCGCTGGCCACCATCACATCGTCTTCGACCAACAGCAGACGCATGGAGACCTCACGCGGGGTCAGTGAGACCGAATCATGGTGCCGTAGGCCTGGTCAGTCAGGATCTCCAGCAGCATGGCATGGGGCACACGCCCGTCAATGATGTGCACGGCATTCACGCCCGCCTTGGCGGCATCCAGCGCACCGGCAATCTTGGGCAGCATGCCGCCCGAGATGGTGCCGTCGGCAAACAGCTCGTCGATGCGGCGGGCTGTCAGGTCGGTCAACAGGTTGCCGGCCTTGTCGAGCACACCGGGGGTGTTGGTCAGCAGCATCAGCTTTTCAGCCTGCAACACCGTGGCCAGCTTGCTGGCCACCACATCCGCATTGATGTTGTAGCTTTCGTTGTTCTCGCCAAAGCCAATCGGGCTGATGACGGGAATGAACGCATCGTCTTGCAGCGCCTTCACCACGCTGGGGTCGATGGAAACGATGTCACCCACCTGGCCCACGTCGTGTTCGATGGTGGGATCCTTGCTGTCCACCATCTTGAGCTTTTGTGCGCGAATCATGCCGCCGTCACGGCCGGTCAAGCCCACGGCCTTGCCACCGGCTTGGTTGATCAGTCCCACGATGTCCTGCTGCACCTCGCCGGCCAGCACCCATTCGACCACTTCCATGGTCTCGGCATCGGTCACACGCATGCCCTGGATGAACTCGCCCTTCTTGCCCAGTCGGTTGAGCGCGGTTTCGATTTGCGGGCCGCCACCGTGCACCACCACCGGGTTCATGCCCACCAGCTTGAGCAGCACCACGTCCTCGGCAAAGTCGGCCTGCAGGGCCGGGTCCGTCATGGCGTTGCCGCCGTACTTGATCACCATGGTCTTGCCATGGAACTTGCGGATGTAAGGCAGCGCCTGGGCCAGGATTTCAGCCTTGTCGCGTGGGGCAATCGAAAGAAGGTCGGTCATGGGGGCGTGCCATCCGGAGAAAACTGTGAGGCGCAAATTGTGCCGCATTCGCCAGGCGCGCGAACACAAGAAGGCTTCAGTGGCGCAGCCAGTTCGGCACTTTGAACCGCACGATGGCCAGATAGGCCATGACATAGCTGACCACAAAAAGCCCGCAAAACGCCATGAGCAGGGGCGTGTTGTTCCAGAACAGCACTGCAGGCACCACCGTCAGGAGCGTAAAGCCCCACAGATAGGGCGACGTACGGTTGTTGCGCATCAGCACCCGGCGGGACTCATCATCGTGAAACACCCCACGAACAATGCGGCGGTAGATGAGCTGGTGAAAATGCAGCGCATCGGCCACGCCCGGTGAAACGCCCCGCACCGCCTTGCGGTAAATGGAGAAAATCGTCTCCCACACCGGGTAGATCAGCAGGAGCATCGGGAACCAAGGCGATACGTCCGCATTGCGCTGCACCAGCGAGATGCTGGCCAAAGCGATCACGCCCCCCCAAACATAAGCACCACCATCCCCTGCAAACAGCATGCCACGCGGATAGTTCCAGACAAGAAACCCCCCCGTGGCAGCGGCCGTGGACACCAACAAGGCGGCCAGCGCACGATCACCCACCTGCAATGCTACGTGAGCCAGAGCCAAGCAGACAATAAGTGCAACCATGCCGGCTAGACCGTTGTATCCATCGATGATGTTGAAGGCGTGTGGGAGCCCAGAAACAGCAAGAACCACAATCGCGATGCTTAACCAAGGAGCAGCTATCAGCACCGAGTCCAACCAGGGCCAGCCTGAACGTGGCAAGCTGAGGCCCAGAAGAATGACAGCGAGAACGCCAGAAGCGCCCGTCAGGCTCAAGCGATAGCGTACCGAGAGACGCTGGGTCATGTCTTCAGCAATACCTCCGACGACCGCCGGTAGCAAAGCCACCAACCACCCGCCGACCCACGCGCCCAACTTGAGCGAACCCGGATCTCCCCAATGAGTCGATTGAAGAACTCCCAGCCCCCAACTGCACCCAATCCCAATAAACAGCGCAGCACCGCCGAGTCTGGGTATATCCCCCAGATGAAAACGTTGTGGCATGCCATCGCCATACACAAGAGCATGGCTACGCATCCACCGCACGATGAACCCTGCTGCCAACGCAGCCACGATAAATGCCACCACGGATAACCAAATCATGAGCGGCCGATGGTACCCGCACTCGCCAGAGGTACCTGCAAGAAACCGTTGTCAGCAGCGCCAAGGACACTCGAACGAAGACAATCCGTGCGAAAAATCGGGCCTCGGCACCCTCGGCGCCTGGACACGGCGCACTGCACGCGAGCAAATTGACACCACTCGCTTCGTGACGACATAACGTGACTCACAGTACGGCTCACTCATTCGCCCACTTAGCCACTACCGAAGCAGGCCACGGTAAAAGCGCATCACTTTCTCAACATACTGCTGCGTTTCAGGATAAGGCGGAATTCGTCGGCCATACTTGATCACAGCACCCTCCCCCGCGTTGTAGGCCGCCAGTGCCAATTCCTTGTCACCGTCGAACATACGCAGCAGATCTGCCAGATAACGCGTACCAATTTGGGCATTTACCTTAGGCTCCATGGCCGCATGCTCTCCACCAGAGGACGGGCGAGCTGCCACACCATAGCGCTCAGCGGTGGCGGGCATGACTTGCATCAATCCAAGGGCCCCCTTGCGTGATATGGCCTTCGCATTAAAGGCCGACTCCGCTGCGGCGACCGCAATGACAAATGCGGGGTCCAACGATTGAGCTGCGGCCGCTTCCTCTAGGTGTAATTTGGCATCTTCATAACCGGGCAATTGCAAAGCGGAAGCACTGCGCTCTTTGCCTTTCAGCTCCGACGCGGGCGGCACCCGGTTGAGCCAGATCACCCCGCGCGACTGCGCCGATGGGGGTACATTGCCTATATGGGTTACGCCGTCCTTATCCACGAACTCCCAGATCTGATTTGCCCGGGGGGCAGACTGCAAGCCCACGAACAGCACCACGAGCAACACCACACCACGGCAAGAGAAAAATCCAGAGCGGATGCGCCCGCCCACACCGCCAAGCACAGTGGCTTTCATCGTCATATCCTCTTGCCTGCGATAGACAAGATAGTTTTCAGTGTTGAGGCGAACTTGCCGTGCCATGGAATTGGGGCAGGTGAGGAGCTAGGCCAAGCCGCACCCCGCCTGGAACGGATCAAACGCGCAGGCATGCCCGCTGCGACCATTCCCGCAGGCACGTCCTGCCGTACCAAGGCCCCAGCCGCAACAACCGCTCCGCGACCAATAGTCACCCCCTCAAGAACAATGGCCCCGGCACCAATCCAGGCACCATCCTCAATAACGATTCGCGCCCGGGTAATACGGTTACGTGCGATGACGACATCCCCCTCATCAATCGCATGCCCCGCCGACAAGAGCTTGGCATGCGGCCCGATCAGAACATCCTCACCAATTTCCAACCCGCCCTCTCCCGACAGGTAGCTACCGACGTTCACGATGGTGCGGGCGCCAATATGCATGCCTACGCAAGGATCAGCACCCACATCTCCGAGCACCAGTCGCGTCTGGGCGTAGAGACTGACCCCATCAGCTAGGCACAGCACGTTGGAGCGCTGCCCAAAACGCATTACAGAGACAGACGAATCAATCCGACATCCTTCACCCATCGTGTCCACACCGGCGTGTGACGTCACAAAGTCTGGAATTCCCAGCAGCATTTTTCTAGCCCTCAACGGCTAAGGTACGAACCCATGAACCTGCGCCAGCGGCTTCGCCATGCGCGATCGCTCAGCTCCATAGTCCTCGCCTGCAGCTCGCCGCGCGCTGTCACCAGCTCAGAGTCCAACCTGATCTTCTCGGAGCGCAGCAAGTCCACATTCTTTCGCAACTCACCGACCTCCTGTTGTAGCTTCGCAATGAGTTCTTTGGCTTCCGCAAAGGCTTTCTGGTGCTCTAGCAACGAGGCTCGTTCACGCTGGTGCACCAGAGTCAGTGCCTGAAGCTCGTCACGCAAACCGTCCACCATTCCCCGAGCCTCTTTCAGCTCCCAGATAGGTGCTTCGACACTGGGAGTGACAACCACCATCCATTGGTAAACGTCAAAGTCTTGCCAACCTGCCAACAATGCCTGGCGTTGATCACCAGAAAGTGCACGCCAATACCCGGCAAATTCGCTGCATTCCACGGGCACGCGGTTGGCCTCCCATACTCGCGGCGCCCATCCCGCATCAAGCAGCACCTTCTCGATACTGCGCTTGGTAAAAAATCGAACATGCGTCCTGTCCAATTGCCCCTTGTCCGAATAATCGAAGACGCCACCGCGCATGGCAGCCAGGACACCGGCGTAGGCGATATTCGGCACGGAAATCAGTAGCTGCCCCATTGGGGCCAGCAACCCGCTCAACCGTTGCAGCACATCCTCGGGTTTTCGCAAGTGCTCAAGCACATCACAAGCCAGCACCATGTCAAAACGGCGCCCGTCAATTGCATCTTGCCAATCCGTGCTGTCAAGGTTTCCGGGGATGACTTCCACATCCATTGTCTTGAGGACTTCAAGGGCCTGAGGGTCGTTCTCCACCACCGTGACGCGGTGACCACGGTCCAACAAGACACGCGTCATGGCACCTGGGCCAGGCCCCAACTCCAGAACAGAGCCTTGGCCAGGCGGAACACGACGCAGCAACCGGGCTGCCCACTCCCCACCGTCAGGGTCGAATGCGTAGTCGTAACGCTCAATTTTGCTCATATCGCCTCGGCGGACGAAGGTGTCCACATTTGCTCCCATTGCCCCCAGTGCCACCAGGCCCACGGACGGCTACGGACATCCCGCTCCAAACGCCGGATCACCGAATCAATAGCCAGCCTAGCATTATCCGGCAATGTCTCAACTTCGACTCTGAGACGCGTCGCACCATCGGAGTACGTCACCGCATGCAGCATGGGAACCCCAGCGGACTCCGCCATGCGTTCGATCCCGGTGGGCAGATGCAGTTGCCCACCGAGAAAGGGGTGACTGCGTAACCTTGTAAATTCAGGAGCCCAGGCGTCGGCAAGTATTCCCCATGCCTGGCCTGCCTTCAAGGACGCATAAACGGGGCGCATCCCCTGATCTGTTGTGCGCCATTCGCCTCTAGCTATCTCAGAAAAACTCTTTACCTTACGAACCAGGAAATCTCTTTGAACGGCAGTGAGCCCAGGATTCCCCAACACGGGCATGGTCAATGTGTTCAGCGACAGGCCTCTCAGGGCCAACGCCAAGGCTGATGTCAACAGTCGGTCATAGTGGTTAAGCACAAGGATGAACCCTTGCTTGCGACGGATCAGCGTATCGACATGCTCCCATCCCTGCACATCGATCTCTGGACCGCCTGATCGACCCAATCGGTGAAGGGCTGACGCGTCCATCATTTCCCGCGCCAGCATCGACAAATGCGTACGTGCCCACTGGCGACGTTCAATCGCAGTTGCGCTCGGAAACACCTGTTCGAAACGCCTGACGAGGAACTGCTCTGTCAGTCGGCGTGCAGCAGATGGCTCACGTCCCACTGCCGCAGCCAGGTACCACGGCACGGTAGTCGGCATGCGGCTCAAGGCCGGGAACGCGTAGCGCAAGCGCCATTCGCTCATCATGCCGCCAACAACATCTCATGGTCGAGCCACACCAATCCCACCTCACGGTTCTTTTGATTCAAAACCGTAAAGGGTTGAATTAATTCCGCCATGTCCAACACCTGCAGCCCGGAATCATCGAGCACGTAAACATTCCAGAGATATTCCCCGGAGAGGAGTGGAAGAGAAGGAAATCTAACGCGCAAGCTATGCGTCCCAACCCCACTCAACGGTGTTGGCGGATCTTGAAATTGGGTGCTGGTCCCGAACACGTTGTCCTTGTCTGGCCTGACCAAGGCAAAACCTATGTGAAACTTGTCTTTACAGTACGATTCGACCTGAATTTCGACGGTCAGATCTTGGAAGGAATCCACCTGCGCGGGATTGATGCCATCGCTGGTCTCAGTGATCAGATGCGAAATTTTGACCAGTGGTGCTGTTGTGGGAGCCTCTGCAGCGGAAGGCTCTGGGGCATTTAGCACATTCTCGGCAACCTCGACCCTCAGGTGTGCGTACCGGCGGCGTTCATGTGCCTCGTAAGCTGTTACTACACCTTCCGTTGCGCCGATCGCTTGGACTCGGCCATTGTGAATCCATGCGGCGCGCTGGCATAAGCTTCGAACCTGATATAGATTGTGTGAGCAAAAAAGAACTGTGGCACCGCGTTCGCGCAATTCCAAAATGCGATTCAAGCTCTTTTTCTGGAAATGCAAATCGCCGACCGAAAGCGCCTCGTCCACAATGAGAACGTCGGGATCGATAGCCGTAGCGGCAGCAAATGCCAAGCGCATAAACATGCCTGATGAGTAAGTTTTCACCGGGCGTTCTAACGTCTCACGGGTAAGTTCCGAAAACGCAGTCGCTCTGACGGTGAATTCCTCCATCGTCTCACCCTCCAGACCATGCAAGGCGGCCATGAAGCGAATATTGTCGTAGCCCGACTCTTCGGGGTGAAATCCAGCGCCCAATTCCAAAAGCGCCGCGACGCGCCCTTCCCGAGACACCCGCCCCTGAGTCGGTCCGATCGTACCTGCTGCAATTTTCAATAACGTACTTTTACCTGCCCCGTTCTCGCCGATGAGACCAAAGGTCTCACCCGCCTTGACTTCGAAGTCCACACCAGTCAGCGCTACATGCACGCGGTGACGGGGCTTGCGGGTGACCCACTCCCATAGCCGATCCTGAGGGCGGCCATATACCGTGTATGTTTTTTCGATACCCTCGAAGCGGATCGTCATGGCGTTACAGGGCCTCACCCAAGGCAGATTTCATCGAACGGAAAAACCACCAACCGCCTCCGCCCAGCAACACAACCCAAATCACCAACGCCAAGGGCGTACCTGCCGGCACCGGCATGTGCAATACCGAGCTCTGCACCATCAACACCAAACATGCCAAGGGATTCAAAAGAAACAACCCATGGAACTTTTCAGGCACCTGGGACAGCGGATACACGACTGGCGTTAGGTAAAACCAAAGCTGCAGCGCAAAGGCAACCATCGATCCGACGTCGCGCCAGAGGAAGTGCGCCATGCTGAGCAATAGCGTCAGACCAAACGTGAGGACAATCTGCGCCAAAACCAGTACGGGCAGCCAGGCCAAAGACATAAACGGCCCTACACCTTGCGCTATCGACAGAGCAAGCAGCAATCCGTAGCCTATACCCAAGACCAGTAGGCTCCCCCCCACAGACACAGCCGGGAGTATTTCAGCTGGCATGGGCTGCTTGCGTAGAAAGTCCTCATATGCAGCAAGACTCCCGACACCACGACCAATTGCATCGGTGAATGGAAGCCACACGGCCAGCCCCGCCAACAGGTGCAACAGATAACCGTTGTCCACATCCAGTCCGGGCACACGCACTGCCAGTACCAGACCAAACAAGACATAAAAAATTGCCAGAGTAGCTACGGGCTGGACAAATGCCCAAGCAAATCCGAGCACTGAACCGGCATAACGGGTCTTGAACTCACGCGCCATCCAATAGCGCCAAAGCACCCACACTTGACGTGTATTGCGAGACGATGCCGACGAAATGGCATGGGAACGGGATGTCGGGTCCGTCATGCCACAGTCCGCAGCCAATCGACCGCCTTAGCTACGCCCTCTCCAAAAGCCATCTCAGGCTTCCATTTCAGCTCATCTTGGGCACGCCGAATATCCAGCACGTTGACCGGGGGGTCAAATGACCGCGCAGGAAACACGCGGCGCTCTACCGTGCGCCCTAGCAATCGCTCCAGGGTGACCAGAATGTCGTTGACACTGGTTCCCAAGCCGCCACCCACGTTGAAGATGCGTGATTCCCCCTGATGACGTGCTGCAGCCACAAATGCACGCCCCACATCTGCAGCATAAACAAAATCTCGCACGACAGACCCATCCCCCCACACATCCACCGGCGTGGAATGGAGTGCACGGTGCGCAAAAACAGCAATGACCCCTTGCACGCCATGAGGTTGCTGCCATTCGCCATAGGGGTTGCTCAAGCGCAGGATCCGTATGGGCAGGCCATACTGCGCCTCTTCGATGCGCAGGTGATGCTCGATGGCCAGCTTGGTGGCCCCGTATGCACCCATGGGCATTGTCGGATGTAGCTCGCTCAAGGGTACCGACAAGGGGCGGCCATAAACGGCGCCACCAGAAGATGCAAACAACAACCTCGGGCGCGCCGCTTTGCCACGCAAGTCATGGAGTAGCCTCAGCGTCCCCACAAGGTTGGCCTGGACATCACCAATAGGGTCTTCACTCGCCGTTGCGGGCACCGTTGAGGACGCCAAATGGACAATCACGTCCGCCCCCCCCACCATATCCCACCAAGTAGACAGATCAAAACAATCCGCTTGAACCTCACCGGCAAGCCATGGAGCAATCCTAGCCGCCAGCAAGGACCGGTCAACGGACCATACCTCAGCACCTTCTCCGGCCATAGCACGTCCAATATGACGCCCCAGAAAGCCTCCCCCGCCCAAAATAACACAGCGCATCAGGAAAGGCCCTTCGTATGCACCTGAGCCCGCGCATCCAGCAAAGCCACCTCAAACTCTTGTGCCACCATTTCCCAAGTGTGCGCACGCGCAAAAGCTTCCGCCCTGGCACTGAGGGCATGACGTCGCTCGTCATCCTCAAGCAAGCCGCATATGGCTGCGGTCAGACCTTCGGGCGAAGTCTCTGCAAGCACCGCAACGTCCTCGTGCAGCAGCCACTCTACATTTGGGCCCCGATTAGACACCACGGCACACCCGCTGGCCATTAATTCAAGTGGTAGCAGCGACGCATTGGTCAACGACAACACCAGAGCCACATCGCATTGACTGTAAAGATCCGGCAAATCATCCAACGCAACCGTGCCGCAAGGAAGATGAGGAAATGGGATGTGATAACCAGCGGTATCCCAACCCGCCAGTACGAACTGCGTGTCCGGCATGCGCTGCCAAACGGCATTGAGCACGAGGAGTCCCAACTCGAATGCACGCCGTGGCGTGGGCGGGCGCGCATAGAAGAAAACACGGCGGATCTCTGGCTCTCTACGTGGCAATCGGCGGTAGCGCTCAAGCTCCACACCAAAGCCCACCGGGCGAGTGGCCATCCCATACTCTTTGGCCAATTTTTCTGCAAGCCAAGCACCCGCAGTGATCCCAAAGAAGCCGAAATGGTAAGTATTCTGTGCAAGCACCGACTCCGAGCCCACAGGATAAAAGTGTGGCTCGTAGTCCTGCACGAAATAAAGTTTGGATCGAGCGCCGGCAAATGCGCGCACTGTGTACGCGGTATCCCAGCCCGTCGCGACTGCAAACTCGCAATGTGGAAGCTTGTCCTGCCCAAGTAACACGGCCGCTTCCAACGGGAAGAAGTGCTTGCGGATGGCATTGCGTGCTTCATGGGCGTCGTGGTGCATGACAGGATTTGCGATGACGATGCTAGAAACATACCCCATCTGCTCGAGATGCCAAATCGTGCGAAAGATATTCAGGTGGCCACCTGAACCCACATTGAAATCCGGGATAAACCACAGAAGCGTTCCCTGCTTAGCCTCACCTGGCCGAGCAGGCAGCACGTAGGGCATTGCAAATCCGTAGTGGCGGAACACATCGACATGGCGGCCAGGCCCTTGCCTCAGACGACGCACTACAGCCCGCAGTGCTGCAAGCACGCCCTCTTTGCGCGCCATTTCTTTAACGCGCCATACTTTTTTTGCAAGATTCAACGCCATGATCAAGCAGTCCCAGCACGCTGTAATTGCTCATCGCGCGATACCGAACGCAGCAGCCAAGGGGGTAATTGGTCGTGCCTGGTACCAAGGTATTGCCCGGCAACACGAGCCATTTCAATGAAACCCATGTATGCAGCATTCTTCAACAGACGCCACCCTCTCAACCCCCCATCGCGAAGCCAACCAAGATCGCGTCTTGCCAAGTAAAAACCCGATTTGATGGCCTGCACAAGGCTGTCTTGAATTCGATAGCCAAAGTAAAGGTTAAACGACCGCGCCTCATCAAAATTGCGCTGAAGTGTTTCCCATATACCGAAGTCGTGTGAATGGTAGACAACTGCATTCGGCACGAAGGCCTTTGCATAGCCAGCCTCAATCACACGCAAAGCCCAAGTCTGATCCTCGGCAAACGCGACTTCTGGCAACGGAAGTTGCTGCCAAACCGAGCGACGAATACAGGCATTGTTGCTTGAGAAAAAATGCAACCACTGACGGTAGCCGACGTCTGCGGCAAAACGAGCACGGTCGTCAAGCCGGACCACAGCCAACTCGCAACCGAAGCCCGCGAAGTGCTGACTCAGTTCACAATGCGTAACATGGCGGGCTTCGGGATGAGCACGATGCGGCCCAAATGCACCTGCCACAGCAGGCTCGGCATCACACCCCTTTACCATGTTGTATAGCCAGTCAGTGGTTGCGGGCTTGGCGTCCTGAGTAATGAACACCAAAAACTCTCCCACCGACAAAGAAGCTAGATAGTTGCGTGTGCGCCCATGACCAAATTCTTGTGGAGAAATCTCTTCACAACGAACCCCCTTCGTGCGCACCAGTGCTACGGAGTCATCCGTTGAGCCAGAATCAACAACGATGACCTCAAAGGGCCATGGAGTTTGCTGCTGCAGGATCGCATCAATCACCTCGCCAAGCAGTGGGCCGCCGTTTTTGACAGGAATTAATACGGAAGCGCGAACGTGGGTCATTCAGTGAGGCGGCGAAGCAATCGCTCGAAAAGAAAATCTGCTGCATCGCCCATCGCCCCCAGGAATCATCTGGGCATCCAAAGCGGAAAGCAATATCTAGGCAACCGTACATTGTACCGTCGCCTACTGGCACCGCAAGAAGCGCTGTAACAGGCCGCTACAACAATCCAGGCACCTCTACTTTGATTGCGCCTTTTCGAACAGCCCACTGATGGCAGCCGAGTTCATCACCACGCCGTACTTCGCGAGGAGGTCTTGCTCCAGCTTTCTTGTGGCAGTCTGCCGGCAATAGTTCACAGCTCTAGCCGCAGCCGAAACCGCCACTTCATCCCATGCCAGCTGACGACTATCACGCTTGTCGTCAATGGAGAAAAGGTACACAAAATCCCCTTCACGCACGGGCCCCACCATATCGCCTTGCTTCGCCGCAGCGAGGGTACGCAAAATTACATTCTCATCAACCAGAACTGCCCAACCGATGTCACCTTGCGCTTCCAGGCGATAGATTCCTTCAACACGCTTAGCCATGGCCTCGAAAGGCTGGGCACCTGACGCAATCAATTTGGCTTGCGCCATCATCCAATCCATAGCAGCCATGCTGTCCACCGTTTCCGAGGCTGGCAGCATCACGCGATTCAAACGTGCCATGGGCGGAACTCTGAACGCCTGCGGATTTTCGTCAAAGAACTTTCTTGCCGCTGTGGCATCTGCGGGCGGATCGCAAGGTGGCATCAGCTTGCGAAATACCGACATTGCATACGCATCATCAAATCGGTCGCCTTCTTTCCCGGGCTGCCGTTTTTCACCCAGACGCTCTCCCTCTTGCACAAGCGCCCTTCCCATCGCCATCTCGCGCAGTACTTGCTCCACACCCCACTTGCTACGGGAGCTGGCGCGCAGGTCAACCCGGCGCTCAAGGTATTGAGACAGATCAGACGACGTTATGACCTCTCCACTCTTTAACTGAACCAGATCTGCTGCGGTAGCCAGCGGTGCCCCCCCAATCACCAGAGCAGATAAAAGGCAAACACCCAAAAATCGACCCGCACCCACAGAACGTTCACGCATTGCCCATACTCCTTTATTGCGCTCGCTGCTTCAACAACCTACTCTGACTCGCACGATCCCACAAAGGGCCGTAAACAACGTCGATCACCTCACCGCCCGAGTTGAACGCGACTACGTCACGCTCGCCGTCTCCATCTATGTCCAACAATTGCAAACTCGTCGCAAAACCACTCACCGCATGCCAGCGTGTTTCTACAACCATGCCTTTCTCATCCAAGCGCTGCAAATACAGCTCTCGATCCTCCCCCCAAATGACGACATGCTCATCCAGCGGCGCCACCGACACACTCCCGGTGAGAGGCGATGCGATCATCTGGAGTTCCCCCGTTTCCGCATTCACACGGGCATTCCGCCCCCCAGTCTCCAGAGACACGTAAACCCAGTTCCCTTGCGGCGAAGGACGGGCATTCCGAGATACCGCAGAGAACCTTGCCACAACAACAGGTGCAGAGAGCAAATTTGATTCCGGAACCGCCACCAACTGCTTGTCGTCCAAGCATGCCGCGGCTATAGCCGAGCCGTTGATACCTACGACCTTTTTCAGTCTCGTCGGGTGCCATGCCACCTCACACCAAGACACCTTCTTGACGTTAGGCGCCTGCTGATCATCAACCGCCCAGTCCAGAACCCAGGCCACTTCTTTACCGTTGTACGGACTGACCAAAAGCGTGTAACGCCCCCCATCAGCCTTCACCACCATGACGTCGCGCGGGGAAAATCCGACTTTGATCTGCTGCAAACGATCAAGCTTTGAACCGCTGACACGGAAAACATCCAGGCTCGCGGTACCCTCCACAGCCGCAACCAACAAATCATCGGCAAGCCACGCGGCAGAGTCCGGGTGGTAACCGACCTGTACGCGATCCAGAAGAGTGGACTTGCGGCCATCAATGCGATGCAGAGCAAGCATATTATTTTCGTGCTCGACAGCAGCCAACAGACACCCAGCCGCCCCGCAACGCACTTCTCCTCCCCATGCAAAAGGGACAGGCACCGCCATTTGCGCAGACGTTGGCACAGGAGCAACGCCTCCAGCCCCCTCAAGCAAGGACTGGGATTGGCATCCCGATATTGCCGCCATGACGACAAGCATGGGCGCAAAGAATGTGGAGAAGCGAATTTTCAAAGTCATATTGCCAATCTCACAAAGCAAAAAAATAGCGCCTTGCGGCGCTATTTTTTTTTACCGCCTGTTCGGCGATAGTAATTTGTAATTTATTCGACTGATGAGTGTCCAAACACCCATCAAATCGAATGATTACTTGTACGAACCCAGAACGGTTTGCACAGCACCGAAAGCGGTGGAGCTGATAGCCGAGTACGTGAACACGGAACCGCCGAGTGCGTACAGCGTGGTACCCAGAGCTGCAGTTGCATCAGAAGGAGCAGCCAAACCTGGTTGCCATTCGATGAAACCGTCGGTGAACGTAGCAGGCAGACCAGCGATGCCTTCAGGATCGAACCAGTCCAGCTCAGCCTTCACCAGCTTGAAGTTCACAGACTTACGGTTTTGCTTGTCATCATAAATGTTGACAGTGTGCGTACCGCTGTGGTTGCCAGTAGACCACACCACCACGGCAGTGTCCGTACCACCAGCGGCTTGGTCGATAGCGTAACGCATGCTGAAGGTTGGCTGAGGAGCTGCACCGGTAGCGCCAACTTGAGCAGCACCAGCAACAGACACCAAGCTCACGTTGTTCATCTTGGTGATATCAACGCCAGACGCGATCGTCAGAGCACCGTCGATAACGGGCACGAAAGCCACATCCTTAGCAACGCTGTTCACTTGGAATGCATTGC
Organism: Acidovorax sp. Root568; assembly: GCF_001427445.1. Classification (NCBI taxonomy): domain Bacteria; kingdom Pseudomonadati; phylum Pseudomonadota; class Betaproteobacteria; order Burkholderiales; family Comamonadaceae; genus Acidovorax; species Acidovorax sp. Root568. Next base: position 181,083 of record NZ_LMGP01000014.1, read on the forward strand.
CAGAGATTGCGGAAGCGGTGGAAGCCAGGAAAGCAGCGCCGCCGCAAGCGGTTTGTGCTGTGCCGCCTTCGGTGGTAGCACCAACGGCGAACACCAGGTAACCACGGGTGCCGGACAGACCGCCACCGGACTGCGAAGACCAGATGAAGGGCTCATAGTCCTTGTTGGTCATAGCAAAGCAGCCGTCAGTGATGTGAGTGGAGTTCTGATCGAAGAACGTCCAGTACACAGCAACGCTTTGGCCGGTTTGGTTGATCAAGCCAACAGCAGTGGTGTCGGTTGGGCCGTTGTGAATCACGTTAGGAACCACGAAACCGTTGCTGAACGTACCCACGGTGTACGCCTGCGCCACACCAGCACTCAGCGCAGCGGCTGCAACGGCTGCCATTGCAAATTTTTTCATCTTCTCAGTCCTTAGATAATTGAAGGAAGCTTTCCCACCCTGTGCGGGATCTGCAACCCATCCGTACTCCGTTTGGGTTGATGCAATCTTATACTGATACCTTTGAATTTTTCAACCTATTTCCGACAGAAACCCGGCATGCGTTGGTTTGTTGCACTCAAACAACGAACTTATTTGGCATCCTTGGAGAACATCACGCTGCGGCGCAGCACATGGTGCCAGACACCATCGATACGGCGCCACTCGTCTTCGGCAACCGCCTCTTGTCTTTTGATGCGCAGGATGGGGACCGAATAGCGCATCCACACATTCACGATGGCGCGGTCGCCTTCCACACTACGCACGTCCCGCACTTCCAGCGCCTCGTAGGCAACACCACCTCGCTTGAGGTATTCCTCCAAAGTGGCCTTCGGGTCTTTGGATGCCTCTTCATACTTCCAGGCGCCTACATTGTCACCACTGCGCACCAACGCCCAGTACGCCTGGGCGCGCTGCAGCAAAGTGGCTTGGTCATCATCTGACGACCTCGCCCCACCGCCGTTTACAGCACATCCCGCAAGCAAGAGGGTAACTACCGGCACCGCAAAGCCAGCGACCCACTGGCGGCGACCCATGAATTTTGTCATGCTCGAAATCTCCTGTGGACTAAATACGATACGAAAAACAGGCAGCAAGGAGCAAACTGCGCAACATCATTGCCTTGGCACAGCAGGCACATCATCAGCACGCAGCTTGAAGGGCTGCGACTCCAAAGACATGCTGCGCATGCGCTGACGCATTTCGGCGCTTGCAGAGCGCAATTGATCATCATCCTCAAGCGCACGAGGCGTCATCAGGACAAGCAGTTCTGTGCGATTGCGCAAGTTTGACGTCGTGGAGAACAGTGCACCCAGCAAAGGGATATCGGCAAACCCCGGCACACCACTGCGAGTATTGGTGTCGTTTTCACGAATCAAACCACCCAGGACGATTGGCTCCCCAGAACGCACCGCTACTCGCGTTTGGATCTGACGAGTTTGAAAGGCGCGCTGCCCTGTTGCAGTGTCCCGCTCGCCAACATCGGTTACTTGCTGAGAAATGTCCATCGTGATCAACCCTCCCGCATTGACAGAAGGCGTGACAGATAGCATCACCCCCGTATCCTTGTAGGTGATTGACTCGGTCACAAGGTTGCCAGTAGTTACTGCGGTAGACGACTTGATGGGTTGCTGCTGACCGACCTGTATGGTTGCATTGTGATTGTTGAGAACCAGCACCGACGGACTGGACAACAAACGCACCTGAGACTTCTCTGCCAGAGCGTTCAGCGTCGCACGCACTACATTCGCCTTGTTGACGATCGTGTAAGAGAACCCGGGCTGCCTGGCGCTAATGCCCCCCGATGTGTTCATGTTCAGTGATGCCTGCCCTTCACGACCATTGCTGAGACCATTCTGCAAATACCACTCCACCCCATACTCCAGATTGCCCGTCAGCGTTACCTCCACGATGCTTGCCTCGATCAGCACCTGAGACGGAGCCTTGTCAAGTTCACGGAGAGCCTGCTCAATCCGACGGTATTCAGTACGCGGAGCGCGGATCAGTAGCGCATTCCGCTTTTCATCTGCTACGACGCGTACATTGCCATCCAGCTGACTGGTCGACGTCAAGGATGTGTTGTTAGCAGATGTCTTGCCCGCACCTCCCAATGCCGACCCCATTGCTCCTCCGCTTAAGCCCAAAGTACCAGCGCTACTGCCATAAGCCCCTGAGCTACCCGTACTTGCGCTCGCCCCGAGACCGGTTCCCTGAGAAAACTGCGTGGGTGCAGAACCCGCGGCCACACCAGCTGTCTTGCCTTGCCCCGCCTGCCCACCGAACAAGCCGTTGAGCATTTCCGCCAATTGCAGCGCAGATCCGTTCTGCACAGGGTAAACAAACAGGCTGGCCTCCAGAGTATCCGTAGGGCGATCCAGTCGGCGAATCCAGGTTTCGACCTGGGCCAATAAATGGCTGCGCGGCGTTACAACCACCAATGCATTCAGACGCTCCACGGGGAATACTCGAATCAAGCCGCCCAAGGGTGTTGCCATCTGCGCGCCCGCGCCGCTCGCTCCAGCGCCGCCGGACGTCGAACCAGCCGCGCTACTGCCTGCTGTTGCACTCGGCGCACCACCAGGAGATGCCACAGCACCGGTTCCGCCATAAGGGTCGGAGGATTTCTCGTTGCCAAGCATCGCCTGCAGCGCGTCTCGCACCACATTCACGTTCGCGTTCTCCAACACGAACACCCCCAGCGACATGCCAGAGAGAAAGTCCACGTCAAACGCCTCAACCATCTCCAGCCAACCACCAAGCTGTGCTTTGCTGCCCTGCAGCACGAGCAGATTACGCATGGAATCCACGTATACGATCGCCTCACGAGGCGCGAGAGGCGCAAGGATCTTGGCCATCTCGGCCGCAGCAATATGGTTCAGTGGAACTATGACCGTCCCTGCGCCTGAGAGATCCTTGAATTTTGACGAACCCACTACCGGGCGAGCCCCTAACGTGACAGTGCGCTTCGTCACGTGATACACGCCAGCGTTATCCCGAACAATCGCGAGGTCATGTGGCAGCAATACCGCATCCAGTACATCCAGTACTTGGTTTCGCATCAAGGGCTGGCGCGTATTGAGGCTCACCACCGTATCGCCCCCTGCGTCAATCGTGTAGTTGAGCTTAAGCAGGTCTCCCAGCAATGCCACTGCGAGGTTACTCACAGTGACATTTTCAAAATTGAGCGCAACCTTGTCCCCTGTGGCGAGGACTGGATCCACACGCGGCGACACATCGCGCTTAATGAACTGATCATTGCCGGGAAACAGCTTCGTACTCGAAGACGTTTCCTTTTGCCCCTGCGCTTTGGGCACCGAAACGGCAGGCGTTGGCGCTGTGGTGGCTACCGCAGGCATGACAACAGGGACTACAGCAACCGCCGGTGTAGGCTCCGCCGGTTTGGGTGCGGCAGGAGCGCCTTGCGTGCTAGCGCAACCTGACGCTAGCAACGCCAGCAAAAGGACGGATGGCCGAATGTTCATATAGATAGCTCCAATATTGGGGTAGGCCGCAGTGGCTCACTGATTTGCAGGGGATCTGCGCAGACGATCACCAACGGGCGCTCCTGGCCGCGCCGCAGCCACACTTCCTGCCTCTAGAGGACGCTCCACTCGCTGATCGTCCGAAGATATGAAGAAGGCCCTACGTCCATCAAAGGACTCCATACGCCAGGGTTTGGTTTCCCCGGTGATCTTGAGGGTGCTGCCATCCGCACGCAGCAAGATCGCCACACGCTCAGGCCCGGACTCGAAGACGGCCGTCAAGCGCGACTGCATCAACTCCGAGACAAGACTGCTCTTCTTTTCATCTACCACTACAGGTCGCCTGGAGGTCCAGAACAATGGGTGCTCAATCGCTTGCCTAGCCCGTATCGGAACGACTGACGGCATAGGCTCCACCTTGGGAAGATCAGGTTTTCGAGGGGGCGGAGGAGTCCAGCGCTCCTTCTCAACATCCCACCAATACGCACTGGCCGCCAACGCTGCAGCCCCCAGCAATGGCCCAAGATACCAAGCTTTCATCATGGGTTGGCCTTTTCCGGAACCAGAGGTGCCTCCAGTTGCAAGGTCAGTCGGGCATTCTGGGGGCCAGGGCCTGAGCTCATCCCTTCGCGGGTAACGTTGGCGGTACGCACCCAGAAAGGGGGACGGTGAACTTGGAGGCTTTCCATAAAGTTCACCAACTTGACCCATTCGCCACTGACCGTAGCAGTCAAGCGGATTCGCGGGATCTTGTCGTCCGCACCAGGCTCCAACGCAACCTGCAGCGAGACGAGCGTACTGCCCGAAGCCATGATCATCTGGCGCAACTTCTGCTGCACTTCGTTCTGTGCAGCCTCCCCTCCCGAATGCAACAAGGGGGCTACCGTAGAGCTGGCTACTCCGAGCAGCTCTTCGATTTGGCTGCCGGCGTTGACCACGCCCTCCAGGCGCTCGCTACGAGGCTCAAGTTGCAGTAAGGCATTGTCATAACGTACCCACAGAGCCCGGTAGACCAAAGCAGTCCCTGCCATGGCACCGATCAGCACTACCAATATGAGGGTCAAAGATCGAGCTCGCCATACATTCATTTTCATGGCTTGACTCCTTCACCCCGCCAGCGCATTTCAAAAGTAAAGCGCTCTTTATTCAGTGTGCCGTCACGCACGTTCGCCCCTGTTGACCGAACGTCAACCAGTCCCGGCGCACGCGCAATCGAGGAGGTAAGCTCGGTCGCATTGGCCGTAAGACCCGTTATCCGAATTTCGCTGCCATTGACCTCGATACGATCGAGCCAAGTATCGGCGGGGATAGCGCCTGACAGTGCATCAATCACGCTGGCGAGCGGGACATCCGCGCTGATGTTCTTGCGCAGCTCTTCGGCCAGCAGGGCTTGCCGACGCAACTCGTCCATCTTTTGGCGCAAGGGTGCCGCCTGGGGCTCCAAAGCGCTGACATGCGATACGGCGCGTACCACCGCTTGGCGCTTGAGCACCAGCGGCATGAGGGCTGGCAGGGCCAACGCAGCTAGCAAAATCAACAGTACAACAACACCTGCACAATCCATCAATCCCTGACGTCGGTCCTGCTTTCGCCAGGCATCGCCTCGCACGGGAAAGACAAATCCGTTGCGCATTAGATATACCTGCGCCGTCTCGGAAAGCCCCTGCCGCCCCAAGTGCTCCACCAGGGTATTGCGCCGGCACATTCCCCACTGCACAGACCACCCACCCTGCGCAAGAGGCTCCGCCTGCCAGGCTGCAACAATCTGGTCGGGAGGTAAGGGCGACACTCGCCAGAGCGTCTCCTCTACGCCGTTCGGCAAAGACCGCCGCGGCATATCAGGAAGTTGCACATTGCCCCAAAGGCATTCGGGCTCCGGAACCAGCAAAGCACTGGCCCTGCGGTCGCCCTTCAGTCGGCGGGCACGTGTCCCAGTGACGGACCAGCGACCACCATCCAGCGCAATCGCCGTGCACGACGTCGCCGGCCACCCTCCGCGCTCCATAAGTGCACGCTTAAGGTCTCCCAGACCCCAAGCCAATCGGTCCAGCGCCGCGTGCGCACGAAGAGATAACTGCCTCCAAGCTGTCATGGCTTCAATTCCTGTTCTTGCGTGTTGAGACGGCGTGTGGGCTCCAGGGAGAGCATGGTCCAAGGCGTCAGGTTACCCGGGCGCTCACTCAGATCAACCCACGCTTCCCGCTGCCACCAGCGCTCACCCTCCAGCCTTACCGCAGCTTTCAGGCGCACCGTCGTTCCGCCGCCGCGCGCAGGCGAAAAAAAATCGGCTGCGGGCCCGGTCATGAGCACACTGCCCCTCGTTTCTGGTGGAGAGTTGTGAATGCGCGCTCCCAATCCCGGCTGACCCGTCAGCGCGTCAATCAGTGCGGGGGGAGCCGAATCGATCTCGATGCGTTGCTGCCCATTGATACCCAAATGGGGCGCGATTATCTCATAGAGGCCAGAGGTCATTCCAAGGACCGAACGCAGCTCGGAGAGATCATCCAGAGCCCCATTGCGAGGCATGGACGGCCAGCCTGCAGCTCGGTACTGAGGTGCTTCTGCTCCTCCTACGCCACCTGGCGAATCGTCCGGATCGAGATAATCACGCACTCTCGACGTCAGAATCAACGCTTCGCCGGCGGACAGCCCTCCAGCTCGCTGGAACAAGGTCTGCAGCAGAGCATCGCTGGCAACGTTGACATCAACAAGCCCCCCAGAAGGCGTGATCTCCACCCACACGTCGCCCCCCCCCATGGACAGACGCTGAAAGCGATAAGCACTCCCAGCATTTCTATCGGCGAGCATCTGCTGAGCAGTCAACTCGATCGCGGAGTCCAACACCGACTCAACGCGCATGCGCTCAAGATCCAGCCCTACCCGCTGTGTCTGCTGGCGAACACTCCGTGCACTCGCCATGACGACGAGCGATAACGCTGCCACCAGCCACAGCACGAGGATCAACGCGGCCCCCCGACCACCCTTTAGAGCCGGTATCATCATTTCGCTCTCACCAGCGGGAACACCAGGGAAGGCCAATCTCCGAGGGTGTCTCCTATTTCAAGGCGGATGCGTGCAGGGTACTGACCCTTGGACGCGTCCCAGTCCTGAGTCCATTGGCCGGTACGACCATCCTGGTAGTGCCACTGCAGAGTACGAACGTTCGAAATGAGCGTTTCGCGCAAGGCACGACTCCAGTCCATAGCCATCAAAGCACCATCATAGGGAATGGCCTCCACAGTCAAATCCACCCGGCCGTCTGAATGGCGCAAAGGGGTGGTGCGGAAAACATAAAGCCCCCCGGCATCGCCGCGCTCGGGCAAGGGTGCAACCCAAATGGCACCCGCGGCATTTCCACTAAAGAAATTGACGAAGACACTGCCTTCGCGACGACTCAGCAAGCGCAGCGTATCGAATTTACGGCCCAACCATTGGCTCACAACCAACATGCGCTCGGCCCGCTCGCCCACACGCTGATTGCGCTCCTCGGTGCGGCCAATCAATCCTAAGGCTGCAAAAATCAAAGCCACCACTGCAGCGGTCACTGCCAGACCAATCAATAACTCCAGCAGCGTGAAGCCCTGGGTCAATTTGCGAGGTGCACGACTCATGGTGCAGACCTGTAGGGCTTCCAGGTGATCCAGGTCATGGCCGTGACGCCATCCCTGCTGACCTGCACCGTGACTTTGGCCGCACGCAACGGACCCGAGGGTGCAGGACGCCCTGCCTCATCGCTCAGAAAAATCGGCTCTGGCGTTACGTCCACTCGCCAGTTCCACCCACCTGCCTGACCAGAATCTTGCCGCATGAGGTCTTCAGCAAAAATACCCGCAGCCAGCACGGACTTCGCCACCAATGCGGCCTCCACACGCGCTTGCACCCCCATCACGCTTTGCGAGCCCTGCCCCACACTGCGGTACAGACTTGCCAGTGCGATGGCAGCGATCGCCATCGCGACCAATGCCTCCAGCAGACTGAAGCCTAAAGGCTTTGTGAGACAGCGCCGCTGCCAAACAAAGCTCGCGCAAGGGGCACGCAAGCGGTTAATCGGCCGCATCATGGCTGCGCCACGGCCACAGATTGTTCAACCGTTCCGAGGAGCCAATTGACGCGAAAGGCAACACCGCTGCTACCCCTCAGTACTGAGATACGTCCTCCGCGAGCACCACCATCCGGATTGAAGATAAACAAAAGCTCGCCAGCCGGAACGACGGATTTTCCTGACCGCCCATCACCGCGCATTGCTTCCCACTGGATATTGACGGCTTCGTGAAGGTCCAGAAACAGCTTTCCGTCCACCGCCAGCCTACGCGCGTCCGGCAGGTAGGTCACCGATACAGGCCTCCCCTCCTGCACACTGAGCACACGCGCCTTGTTGAGCTGACTTGCCACGTCTCGCACTGCTTGGGTGTAGCGCGCACGCTCCAGAAATGCTTGACCACCCGCACCCACGACCGCCGTGGTGATGCTCGCGAGCACCAGCACTACCAGCAACTCCAGCAGGGTGAACCCGTAGGCGCCGCGACGCATGACTACGACGCGCGCACTAAGGCAGGAAATACCGCCAATAGACACAAATGGACCCCAGGCATCCACCGAAACGTCAGTTGTAAACGTCTGCGTTTTCGCCATCACCACCTGGCTTGCCATCAGATCCCAGAGTGAAAACATCGGGGCTGCCATTGCGGCCGGGATTTTTGTACAGGTAAGCAGCGCCCCACGGGTCCGCTGGCAACCCCTTCTTCAGATACGGGCCGTTCCAGCCTTGCGCCGTCGCAGGGCGCTCAGCTAGTGCACGCAAGCCCTCTGCATCGTTGGGATACCGACCCACGTCCAGTTTGAACAAATCCAGACTCTGTTCAATTTCAGAAATTTGGATGCGTGCCGTCTTGGATTTGGCGCCACCAAGCTGATCAAGGACTTTCGGGCCCACTAAACCCGCCAACAAAGTCAAGATCACCAACACCACCAGCAATTCAATGAGAGTGAAACCGGAGTTATTACGCGCTCGCGCATGGAGTGGACTTTGCAGCTCTTTCATATTCATTTCAATATCTTCCAGAGGATTCAGAATCAAATAGTGTCATTGATAGACAAAACACCGCCCAAGATCGCAATAATGATGAACGCGACCAAGGCGCCTAAAACAATAATAATTAAGGGTTCCATGGCAGCCAGCACGCGCCCCATAGTGCGTCGCCCTTCATCCTCATAGCGATCAGCCAACCCCAACAGGGTTGCATCCAGCTGACCTGTCTCTTCCGCCACCCGGATCAGCTGGGGAGTGCTTGATCTGCCCAGATACGGGGAAACAAATCCGGACGAGAGTCGCTTACCCGCCTTCACAATCCCGACCAGGGGCTCGATATCCTTGCGCAAGGCCGTATTGGTCAAGGTATCCACGGCAATGCGCAAGGCGTCTACCATCGGAACGCCTCTCTGCAACAAAATGCCGAATGTACGAAAGTAAATGGCAAACTGAAGGTTGCGCAGTACTTTGCCGAATAAAGGCAGATCCAGCAGAATGCTGTCCAAGCGCAACCGCCCCGATGGGGTAGCACTCCAGCGCGAGCCCAGAAACAAAATGACGGCCAAGCCCAGGAGAATTGCCATCCAATGCAGGCGAATCATGTCGCTGAGATCAACGACAAGTCTGGTGGAAGATGGCAGCTTGTCACCCATGGAATCGAAGATTTCACGAAACTGAGGAACCACGAACGCCAACAGCAGAACCACCGAAAGCACGGCGACTATCAGCAAAATGACGGGATAGGTCATGGACGAGATGACATAGTTGCGCAGCTTGTCTTCTGCCTCCAGTTGCACGGTGAGCTCCTTGAGAACCACATGCAATGAGCCAGAGGTTTCGCCCGCACGGATCAGGACCAGATACTGCCGTCCCAGATCACGCTCAAATGGCAGTAACGACTGGTAGAGCGACTTCCCCCCCCTTACGCCCTCCTCCACCTTCCCGACAAAGGCTCTCAGCCGATCTGTATTGGCAGTTTCCTTGAGCATGACCAGCGCCCTGTCCAAGGGCATGTTCGCCTGCTTGAGATGAGCCATCTCGCGGCTGAACAGCAGGATCTCGCTGCGCCGCAGCTTGCTGCCCCGGGCCTGCGGATCAGCCTGCACAGCCGCAGCCAAACTATCGGTAATGCGCACTGGCGTCACCCCCTGGCCAATCAGCCTCAATCGGGCGGCTTCGACATTCTGCGCGCGCATCACACCCCGACAGGGCTTACCGTCCGACGCAATACCGTCATATTGAAATTCAATCATTTTGACGTGCAACGCGTAAGACTTCTTCAGCGGTCGTCAGTCCCTGGAATACCTTGGTAGCTCCATCCTGCAACAAGTTCCCGCCAGCATAAGAGCCATCGCCGCCCCCCAGAGAAGAGCCTCGCTCCAGTACGCCTTTTTTGACATCTTCCGTCATCAGCAGCAGTTCGTGGACCGCGAGGCGGCCACGATACCCTGTGCCCCGGCATGCAGGACAACCTACCGCCCTGTATAGGGTTTGGCCTTTATCGAGGATCACCCCAAGCGAAGCCGCTGCCGCATCCGCCTGCTCGGCAGGTAGCGCCTGCTTGCACTCTTCGCACAGCTTTCGCACCAGCCGTTGGGCGAGTACGCCGATTACCGAGGCAGTAATCAGATATGGCTCGACACCCATATTGATCAACCGCACGATGGCCCCCAGCGCACTGTTGGTGTGGAGCGTGGACATCACCAAGTGTCCCGTCAGCGCGGCCTGGACAGCGATCTCTGCCGTTTCACCGTCACGCATTTCCCCGATCATGATGACATCAGGGTCCTGACGCAGAAAGGAACGAAGCACCTTGGCAAAGGTAAGTCCAATCTGCGGCTGTACCTGGACCTGATTGAGCCATTGCAGCCGGTATTCGACAGGGTCCTCCACTGTGAGGATCTTGAGGTTCTCGCCTTCCAACTCCTGCATAGACGCATACAGCGTAGTGGACTTGCCCGAACCCGTGGGACCCGTCACTAAGAATATCCCGTGCGGCACGCTCAAAAGCTGTCGCATGGCCTTCAGAGTCGCCGGAGTGAAGTGCAGACTTTCCAACGAGAGCAGGTCAAAATTCTTCTCCAGCAAGCGCATCACCACCGATTCGCCGAACATGGTGGGAATGGTGGAGACGCGGGAGTCCATTTCTTTGCCGTGCACCCGCAGCTTGGTACGCCCGTCCTGCGGCATACGGCGCTCAGCAATATCAAGCTGAGACAGGATCTTGATGCGAGAAACGACAGCAGGTGCGTCCTTGTTGTCGATCTCATCGATCGGGTAGAGCTCGCCATCCACGCGGATGCGAACGACCGACTTTTCCTCGTACGTCTCAATGTGGATGTCCGAAGCCTGCGCTGCCACGGCCTGGGAGAGGATCTGGCTCACGCGTTGGATAATGGGCGCCTCGGACGCCATGTCCCGCAGGTGTTCGATGAATTCAGACGCCTCGAACTGGTCGGCTACGCCGTCACCCTGAGCTTCGGGATCCTCCACATACCAGGCATTGAGCTGGGCAGCGATCTCCGACTCCAAGCCGAAAGAAATCCTGGGTACCTCGCCAAATACAAGCCGAAGCGCGTCGCGCAAAGCACCGCTTTGAGGGTCCACCGAAGCGAAATCTGGCGCCGAATCCGCATCGCCCGCTTCGCCCAGAGGCAACAGGTTGTTGACGAGCAAAAAGCTGGTGTTCATCCGCGAGGTGGCGGGCTTCTCCTTGGGAAAGGCGTCCTGACGGACAAGAGGCAAACCCGCTTGCCTTGCCAAAGCGGCATAGACATCCACTTCAGATACTAGACCCAGGCTGATGAGCAGCCGCCCCAGGCGCCCTCCCATGGAGCGCTGGACTTCCAGCGCCCGCTCCAAGTCATTGCGCGACAACTTCTGCTCTGCGAGCAACATTTCTCCCAGCCGGGGCGCAGCGACGTCAACGCTTTCCACTTCACCTACTTCCGCCGAGAACTTCATGACCAACGCCTTTGAACAATTTCCCACCCAACAGTGCTTGGCTGCGCTTCGCGCCACCCGGCACAACCGTCATCTGCACCACAGCAGACAACGGCTCAACCGATCCAGCTCAGGGCCGATGTAATAACTGCGGTACCCCAGGAGCCTGCTCCGGAGGGGCGCGCCGCGCCAAGCAAGGTATTCTGACACGTAGCCCCCGGGATAGCCTCGGCTATCCAGACGCGATTGCAGGGCCTCGGCTTGGGCTTTTGTTGCACGGCCGAGGTTGAGCACGCGCCGCAGCACTCCGGGCCCATTCGTGACAAGGCGTAAAAGACGCATCTTCAGCCTTCGATCCTTGGCACCGAGCTGGTTGAATCCATGCTGCCGGTAGAGGATCAGCTGTTCGTCAAGGAAGGTGCGGCGCCCGCTGCTGCTCAACAGAGCGCACCACCAGTCATGCATGACGGTCTGATCAGGCAGAGGCAGCGACATCTCCAACAGCGCGCGGTTGATCATCATCGTACAACCCGTGACCTGATTGATACTGAGTAGCGCGGTAGGAGAACATGCCGCTGGATCCATGCGCTGGTGCTGCGAAAAAGAAGGCGCAATGACGTTCAGCTCTTCGTCCACAACGGTCAGATCGGAATGCACCAAGCAAGGTTGATGGACGCCCGTGGCTTGCTCCAACTGCATCAATACATGCAGGCAGCGCTCAACTTTTTCTGGCAGCCAGACGTCGTCCTGGTCGGAGAAAGCGATCCAGTGCGCATGGCAGCCTTGCAGGCTGGCTCGCATCAAATTTTCAAAGTTCTTGACAACCCCTTGTCCCATCCCAGGATGGGGCACCACGACCAAACGATCCCCGAGACGGGAACGATACGTCTCTAGCAGGGCCAGGGTGCCGTCTGTAGAACCATCGTCGCTAACCAGCAGACGAAAATTCTGATGCGTCTGCGCCAACAGAGAATCTAACTGGTCAGCCAGATACTTTGCGCCGTTGTATGTGGCCATAAGGATATCGACCAAGGGCTGCCCCGCTAGGGGCTGCAGCCCCTCGCTAGGTCGTACAGGATCGCGCGCTCCCCACACAGCCGTCACAGACCCTCCGCCGGGTGGGGCAACGCAGCGGAGGACCGGCACTGCGCATACATCAACGTTTCATAGGCGTCGGTGATGCGCTCCCATGTGTAATAGGTATCCACGATGTCCCGGGCACGTCGACTGCGCTCAGGGTAAGCCAGTTGCCACTGGCTTACCAATTGATCCAAACGGCGCGCCAGCTCCTCCGGCGATCCGAAGTAGTCTGCAGCATCGCGTGCCACTTCTCGGTTGAACGGATTGTCGTGGGCCACCACCCAGTTGCCGCAGGCCATGGCCTCTAGCAAAGAGGGGTTGGTACCGCCGACCGAATGGCCATGGATATAGCAGGCCGCATGCGCGCGCACGCACGCCAGTTGCCGGGGATCGTAAATGCCGCCGACGAACCGCACGCATTCACTGGTGTACTGAAGCAAGCGCTGCTGATAAGGGGTGGCACCGGAGACGTCTCCCACGATCACGAGGGGCCACTCGCCGCCATGCAAGATATAGCCCTCAATGATCTCCAGGAGGTGGTTCTCCGGCTCGGGACGCGCCACTACGACCATATACTGAAACGGCACCAGCCCCCAAGCCGAGAGCGCTGAAGAATCCAGCGAGCCCTCGCGCACGGGCTCAGCACCATAGGCAATAAAACTGGAAGGCGCGCCCTTGGGATAAACGTTCTGCAGCCTCTGCGCAATAGCATTGGCATCGGCAATCAGGCGTGTAGCAGTCAATGTCGCCACCCATTCCATGCAGCGCAGATACGCGCGCGCCGCCCAGCCCCACTTACTGCGGGCCCATTCCAGGCCATCCATATTGATCCACACAGGGGTCCCGCTGACCCGGGGCCACCAACAAGCCCAAGCGGCACCGTAGCCCAACATGTAAACCAGATCGTATCCGTGGCGGGCATCCCAAAGGCATGCACAGTCGTAGGCTAACACGGAGGCGGCCCCCCATTGCGGGCGACGCCGATAACGCACCCGAACGCCTTGGAACTGGCTATCCGCCACAGCATCCTGATCGGACTCGGCATACACCGTAACCGAGTGTCCCCGCTCTGCGAGGCGAACGGACAGCTGTTCGGCAAACGTCTCAAACCCCCCGTAGCTCGCCGGTATCCCTTTTGCCCCCAGAACGGCAATGCGCAGCGGGGCTGGACGCCCCTCCGAGCTACCTGCCTCCAACAACAATGTCAAAGGTCGGCCTCGGCGAGCAGACGGCCGGACTGGTCCTTAGCCGACAGCTGAATCTGCACGTCCAGCGTGGGCCATGCAATCGCAAGCCTGGGATCATCCCAACGGATACAGCGCTCGTGTTCGGGGCTGTAGTAGTCCGTGGTTTTGTACAGGAAATCGGCAGACTCGGAGAGCACTAAAAAACCGTGTGCCAAGCCTGGGGGAACCCAGAGTTGACGATGGTTGTCCTCCGTCAGCAGCGCCCCCACCCATTGACCAAAGGTCTGTGAGTCTTTCCGGATATCAACCGCCACATCAAATACAGCCCCGCGCACCACACGCACCAGCTTGCCCTGAGCGCGGGGCGGCAGCTGGTAGTGCAGGCCGCGCAGCACGCCCTGGCTGCTGCGGCTGTGGTTGTCCTGCACGAACGCGTCCTGCACGCCGGTGGCCTCGCGAAAGGCCTTCTCGTTGAAACTCTCGTAGAAAAATCCGCGGCTGTCACCGAACACCTTGGGTTCGATCAGTACCACGTCTGGGATGGATTGCCGTATAGCTTGCATGGCAGATCAATAAACCTTGTCGTTCAGCAGGCGCTGAAGGTACTGGCCGTAGCCATTCTTGGCCAGAGGCTTGGCCAGACGCTCCAGCTGCGCACTGTTGATCCACTGTGACCGCCAGGCAATTTCTTCCGGGCATGCGATCTTGAGGCCCTGACGGTGCTCCAGCGTGGCGATGAACTGGCTGGCCTCCAGCAGGCTTTCGTGGGTACCCGTGTCCAGCCACGCGTAGCCGCGGCCCATGATCTCTACATTCAGCTGCCCCTGCTCCAGGTACAGCCGGTTCAGGTCAGTGATTTCAAGCTCGCCGCGCGGAGACGGTTTGAGGCTCCTGGCCATCTGCGCCACCTGGCTGTCGTAGAAGTACAAGCCGGTGACGGCATAGCTGCTCTTGGGATGTGCGGGCTTTTCCTCCAGCGACAGCACCTTGCCGCTCGCATCGAACTCGGCCACACCGTAGCGCTCCGGGTCATGCACGTGATAGGCGAACACGCTGGCGCCATCAGTGCGCTGCTGCGCGTTGCCCAGCAGTTCGTGGAAGTCGTGGCCGTAGAAGATGTTGTCGCCCAGAACCAGCGCACTGGGCGCACCGGCCAGGAAAGCCTCTCCGATGATGAATGCCTGCGCCAAGCCATCCGGACTGGGCTGCACGGCATATTGCAGGTTCAGGCCCCATTGGCTGCCGTCGCCCAGCAGTTGCTCAAACCGCGGCGTGTCCTGCGGCGTGCTGATGACCAGGATGTCGCGGATGCCCGCGAGCATCAGGGTGCTCAGCGGGTAGTAGATCATGGGCTTGTCGTACACCGGCAGCAGTTGCTTGCTGATGGCCAAGGTGGCCGGATGCAGCCGGGTACCGGAGCCTCCGGCAAGGATGATGCCTTTGCGTTGCGTCATGTGAGGGTGCCGATCAGAGAATTTCAGCCAGCATGCGCGCCACGCCCGCTTGCCAGTGGGGCATCTGCAGGCCGAAGGTGGCTTGCAGCTTGCCGGTATGAAGGCGCGAGTTGTGCGGGCGCACGGCAGGAGTGGGGAATGCGCTCGTCGGGACGGGCGCAACTTCATTTGCTTTTATTTTGATAGCAGGCTGCGCTTGCTGCGCCTTCGCAATCACGAATTTTGCGTACTCGTTCCAGTTTGTTTCACCGGCTGCGACACAGTGGTACAGGCCTGCGTCCTGCGGGCGCTGCTGCAGGTGACGCAGCGCATGCGTCGTCACGTCGGCCAGCAGGTCGGCCCCCGTGGGCGCCCCCCACTGGTCGTCGATCACGGTCAGGCGATCGCGCTCCTGCGCCAGGCGCAGCATGGTCTTTGCGAAGTTGCCGCCGCGCGCCGCATAGACCCAGCTGGTGCGCAGAATGAGGTGCTTGGGGCACGCCTGCGCGATGAGCTGCTCGCCCTCGAGCTTGGTACGGCCGTACACGCTCAAGGGAGCAGGCATGTCGGTCTCGACCCAGGGGCGGCTGCCGCTGCCGTCAAAGACGTAGTCGGTGCTGTAGTGCACCAGCCATGCGCCGAGCTTCGCCGCCTCCAGCGCGATAGCGCCGGGAGTGGTGGCATTCAGCGTGCGAGCGAAATCGGCCTCGCTCTCGGCCTTGTCCACGGCAGTGTGGGCTGCGGCGTTGACGATGACGTCGGGGCTCAGGGTGCGCACCGTCTCAGCCACACCCGCAGTGTTGGCAAAGTCGCCACAGTGGTCCGTGCTGTCGTGGTCCAGCGCCGTGATCGTGCCCAGCACCGACAGGCTGCGCTGCAGCTCCCAGCCTACCTGACCGCCCTTGCCAAAAAGCAAAATGTTCATGCAGCAACGTCCGTGACGGCTGCAGTGGCGGCCTCCTGCGCATACTGGGTCTGCACCCAGGCGCGGTAAGCCCCCGTCTGCACGCTGGCCACCCAGTCAGCATGGTCCAGATACCACTGCACAGTCTTGCGGATGCCGGTATCGAAGGTCTCGGCGGGCTTCCAGCCCAGATCCCGCTCGATCTTGCGCGCATCGATGGCATAGCGACGGTCATGACCAGGACGGTCCTTCACGTAGGTGATCTGGGTGCGGTAGCTCTGGCCGTCAGCGCGGGGGCGCAGCTCGTCGAGCAGGCCGCACACCATGTTCACGATCTCGATGTTGGGCTTCTCGTTCCAGCCGCCCACGTTGTAGGTCTCGCCAGGGGCACCGGCTTCCAGCACGCGGCGGATGGCGCTGCAGTGGTCCTTCACGTAAAGCCAGTCGCGTACCTGCATGCCGTCCCCGTAAACCGGCAGGTTCTTGCCGGCCAGCGCGTTGACGATCATCAGCGGGATCAGCTTCTCGGGGAAGTGGTAGGGCCCGTAGTTGTTGCTGCAGTTGGTGGTGAGCACCGGCAGGCCATAGGTGTGGTGCCAGGCGCGCACCAGGTGGTCGCTGGCCGCCTTGCTGGCGCTGTAGGGGCTGTTGGGCTCGAACCCGCGCGTCTCCGCGAAGGCCGGGTCGGTGGGCGCCAGCGACCCGTACACCTCGTCGGTGGACACGTGCAGGAAACGGAAGGCCGCGCGCTCGCCCTCGGGCATCGCGCTCCAGTAGGCACGCACGGCTTCGAGCAGGCGGAACGAACCGACGATGTTGGTCTGGATGAAATCCTCGGGCCCGTGGATGGAGCGGTCCACATGCGACTCGGCCGCGAAGTTCACCACCGCGCGGGGCCGGTGCTCTGCCAGCAAGCGCTCCAGCAGGCCCGTGTCGCCGATGTCGCCCTGCACGAAGATGTGGCGGGGGTCGCCCTGGATGCCGTCCAGGTTGTGCAGGTTGCCCGCGTAGGTGAGCTTGTCGAGGTTGACGACGGGCTCGCTGGAGGCAGCAAGCCAGTCAAGAACGAAGTTGGCGCCGATGAAACCCGCGCCGCCAGTAACCAGAATCATAGGGAGGGCCGTGTGAAATGCCAGCTCGGCAGAACCCATGATTATCCCACCCCGCCCGGCCCCCGGGTAACAGAGTTCAACGCGGGTATTTCTGTCTGGGCCGGCGGGTCATCAGAAGTGGATGCCACGCATCATTTGCTGCAGCGCTACCGCCTCGGCGGACAACTGCGGTTTGGCATCCTTGGCGCCCTTGGCGGCGGTGGAATCCGGGAACATGCGGAAGCTCGTGTTCATGGTGATCTGCGCCACGCGCGGCACCAGGGCGTGCAGCAGTTGGCCGGTAATGCCCAGGCGCGTGGCGATGCGCACCGGCTTGAAGATGCAGGCCTGGGCGATCATGTCCGCTGCCTCTTCAGGACTCAGCGTAGGTACGTTGTTGTAGATCTTGGTGGGCGCGATCATGGGCGTGCGCACCAGGGGCATGTTGATGGTAGTGAAGGTGATGCCCTGGTCCGCGAACTCGCTGGAGGCACAACGCGTCCAGGCATCCAGTGCTGCCTTGCTGGCCACATAGGCCGAAAAGCGGGGTGCGTTGGTGAGCACGCCAATGGAGCTGATGTTGACCACGTGGCCCTTGCGCTTTTCGACCATGCCAGGCAAGAAGCCCATGGTCACCCGCAGGCAGCCGAAGTAGTTCAGCTGCATGGTGCGCTCGTAATCGTGAAAGCGGTCGTAGCTCGACTCGATGGCGCGGCGGATGGAGCGGCCCGCGTTATTGATCAGGAAATCCACACCGCCATGCTTGTCGATGAGCAGCTGCACAAAGCGATCGCAATCGGTCATGTCGGCGATGTCGGCCGAGTACGCGATGAAGCTGTAGCCTTTCGCCTTTGCCTCGGCACAGGCCTCGTCCAGCTTGTCCTGGTCGCGCCCGCAAATGATGGTGGTGGCGCCCGCCTCGGCAAACTTGTGCGCCGCCGCCAGGCCGATGCCAGACGATCCACCGGTGATCAGCACCACCTTGCCCGCTACCGTGCCTTTGAGGGTGCGGTCGATGAAAAGCTCAGGATCCAGATTGCGCTCCCAGTAGTCCCACAGGCGCCAGGCGTAGTCTTTGAGGTTGGGGCAGGCCACCCCCGAACCCTTGAGAGCTGCCATGGTCTCGCGGCAGTCGAAGCGGGTGGGGTAGTTCACGAAGGTCAGCATGTCCTCAGGCAAGCCCAGGTCTTTCATGACGGCATTGCGCACGCGGCGCACGGGCGCCAGTGCCATCAGACTCTTCTTCACACTCTTGGGGATGAAGCCCAGCAGCGCGGCGTTGACGAACAGATTCATGCGCGGCGCATGGGCGGCGCGGCTGAAGATGTCGAGCACATCCCCCACGCGGTAACCCACTGGGTCCACCAGGTGATAACACTTCTTGGTGATGTCTTTTTGGTGGCTGATGACGTTCAGTGCGTTCACCACAAAGTCCACCGGCACGATGTTCACGCGCCCTCCTTCCAGGCCCACGGTGGGCATCCAGGGCGGCAGCAGTTGGCGCAGGCGCTGGATGAGCTTGAAGAAGTAGTAGGGCCCATCGATCTTGTCCATCTCGCCGGTCTGGCTGTCTCCCACCACCATGGCCGGACGGTACACCGTCCAGGGCACCTTGCAGTCCTGGCGCACGATCTTTTCGCTCTCGTGTTTGGTCTGGAAGTACGGGTGGTCCAGGCCCTCGGCTTCCTCGAACATGTCTTCGCGGAACACACCTTCATACAGACCTGCGGCGGCGATGGAGGAGACATGGTGGAAGTGCCCGGCATCAATCGCCTTGACCAGGTCGACCGTGTTGCGCGTGCCCTCGATGTTCACGGCCACCTGGGTTTCCTCATCGGCAGCCAGGTCATACACCGCGGCCAGGTGGTAGAAGTGGTCGATCTGGCCCTTGAGCTTCTTCACGTCGTCTGCCGAGACGCCCAGCTTCTTGGCGGTGAGGTCGCCAAACACGGGGACGGCGCGTGCAGGGCCTACGCCCCAGAAGCTGCGCAGGTCGGCCACCTTGTCCGCACTTTCCTTGCGGATCAGGAAATGCACCACCGCCCCCTTGCGCTCCAGCAGCTTCTTGACCAGCCGCTTGCCAATGAACCCTGTTGCCCCCGTCACGAAATACTGCATGGATAACTCCTCTGAGATAGCTTCATTCTTGCCCAAGGCCTGCACACCCCGATTCAGCAGAAACCCGCGCCGATGCTAGGTGCCCAGCCGGCAGGCGGGCTAGATGGCACGCTCTACATTTTTAGGAGCGCGCGCCTACACCTCGCGCACCGCGCGGCGTACAGTGCGGCCATGCGTCGAAGGCAAAATCGCCCCGGCAACCCCAACCAACCGCACCATGGAGGCCTTATGGTCAAGAAACTGCAGAAACTCAGCGCTGACAAGAAGAAGAGCAACGCCCAACTGTCCAGCACCGTCAAGGACTCCGCCCAGCAGATCTGGCTGGCCGGTCTGGGTGCCTTCTCCAAGGCACAGGAAGAAGGTGGCAAGGTGTTTGAAGCCCTGGTCAAGGAAGGCCTGACCATCCAGCGCAAGACCCAGGCCGTGGCCGAAGAAAAGATCACCGAAGCCACCAGCCGCGTGACCACCATGGCCAGCGACATCGGCTCCAAGGCCCAGGGCCAGTGGGACAAGCTCGAAAACATCTTTGAAGACCGCGTGGCCAAGGCCCTGGCCAAGCTGGGCGTGCCCTCGGCCCGCGACCTGGAAGCCCTGAGCGCCCGTGTGGACGCCCTGGCCAAGGGCAGCAAGGCTGCCCCCGCCAAAGCTGCTGCCAAGGCAGCCGCCAAGCCTGTTGCCAAGGCCCCTGCCAAGAAGGCGGCTGCAAAGAAGGCCGCGCCTGTCAAGGCAGCGGCAAAGCCTGCAGCCAAGGCCCCCGCCAAGAAGGCTGTGGCCAAGAAGACCGCAACACGTGCCGCTGCCGACGCAGCCACCAGCACGCCGTCGGCCAGCTGATCACGGCTTGCCGGCGGCAAGCACCCAGCCCGCACCAAGCGGTCCGCGCGCCACGGCGCCTGGACCGCTTTTCTTTTTTTGGTGAAACCCGTGAAGTGCGCTAAAAGCGATCTGGGAGCGGCACGCGCGCCCTCTTCTCATGTCGCACTGCAGCATGACTGCGTGGGTTAGAGTAGCCATCAGAGACAACGCAACAACGACACACAACGACGCGAAGGGGCCCACACACATGGTGAAGAAAGCGCCACGCCGCACCGCAGAACGCATTCTGGAAGTGACGCTGGACCTGTTCAACCGGTTCGGTGAACCCAACGTCTCCACCACCCTGATCTCGGCCGAGTTGCGCATCAGCCCTGGCAATCTCTACTACCACTACCCCGCCAAGGACGAGCTGATCAACGCGCTGTTTGATCGCTACGAAGGCTCGCTCACCGAGCTGCTGGCCGCAGCAGATGGTGTGCGCAATGTGGAGGACGCCTGGTTCTTCATGCACTCGCTGTTCGAGCTGATCTGGCAGTACCGCTTTCTGTACCGCGATCTCAACGACCTGCTGTCCAAGAACCGGCGCCTGGAGACGCACTTCCAGGCCATCCTCAAGAACAAGACCCGCGCCGTGCGCGCCATGCTCGATGGCATGGGACGCGCAGACGCGCTGCACATCGACTCGCGCGAGCTGGAGGCCACCGCCACCAGCATGGTCGTGGTGCTCACCTACTGGCTCAGTTTTGAATACGTGCGCGACCCGCGCCGCGCGCTGGAGCCTGAAAGCGCCCAGGCCGCGCTGCTGCGCGGAGCCCACCATGTGCTGAACCTGCTCATGCCCTACCTCGAAAGCGGCCAGCGGGCCCACCTGCTGGAGCTGGTCGGCGCCTACGCCGCAGTGCCTGGCTGATACAGAGACACAGAGACGGCCCACCACAGACACCCAACCACAAGAACTTCCGGAGACACACACCATGGCCAAATGGACCCCCTTCCCCCACGCCGACGACTACCAGTTCGACGCTGCGAGCGTCAAGAAGCAATGGGCACGACTGCATGGCGGTGATGCCGAACCCTGCCCCAAGGACGCAGCCGCACTGGAAGCGTGGGCGCTGTTCCACAACGGCGACTTTGAGAGAGCGGCGGCTGCAGGCCTGGCGGCCGGTGGCGCGGGCATTACTGCGGCCAACAAGGCCACCTCCATCTACGCCAACTACCTGGAGCCCAAGGAAAAGACGCGGCTGGACCTGTTCATGCAGGTGGCCGAAAGGGCCGAGGCCCAGGCAACCGCAGAACCGAACAACGCCAACGCCTGGTACTGGCATGCGTATGCGCTGGGCCGCTACAGCCAGGGCATCAGCGTGGCCAAGGCGCTGGCACAGGGCCTGGGCGGCAAGGTGAAGGAGTCGCTGGAAAAAGCCATCGCCCTGTCGCCCAAACACGCCGATGCGCGCATTGCGCTGGGTGCCTTCCATGCGGAGGTGATCGACAAGGTGGGTTCGCTGATTGGCGGCATGACCTATGGCGCCAAGAAGGACACGGGCCTCAAGCTGTTCCAGGAGGCCCTCAAGCTCAACCCGGGATCGGCCATCGCCATGATTGAGTACGCCAATGCCCTCGTCATGCTGGAGGGCGACAAGAAGATGAAGGAAGCCACTGCGCTCTACGAAAAGGCCGCCACCGCAGAACCCATGGATGCCATGGAGCGGCTGGATGTGGAGATGGCACGGGCGGAACTGGAAGAAGAGTAAGAGGCAGCCCCCTGAGCGGCTTTGCCGCTTCCCCCTTCTCTCGACTGGCTACGCCATTCGGGAAGGGGGACGACACCCTCGCTGCGGGACGGCCCTTGCTCGGTGTCTCTGGCTTGCGCAGCGCCAGTTTTGCACAGAGGTTTGCAGTAGATTGCCGTGTCGCGCTGCTATGGATGCGGAGCTCAAAAGCCCTCAGCCCCCAAACCGCTGCGCTGCAATCTCCAGAAGTCCGTCAAAAATCAGGTTGTCCACCAGCTCAAACGGCCGTGTCATGCTGGGCGCCATCTTCCAGCCGGCGCCGCCGGTCATGATGCAGGCAGGCTCCTGGCCGCAGTGCTGCAACAGGTGCTGGTACATGCGCTCCACGGCCCCCGCGATGGCGTAGGTGCCTCCACTGGTCAGCGCATCGCTGGTGTTGGTAGGGAACGGACGCACTTCGCCCGTAGGCACGTGCAGGCCGGCGGTGCCGGATTCAAGCGCACGCAGCATGATGCCGTGGCCGGGCAGGATCAGGCCGCCCATGAAGCGGCCCTCGGTGTCGATGCACTCCACCGTCACGGCCGTGCCCACCATCACCACCACCAGCGGCCGTGCAGGGCCACTTGCCAGCACATGGTGGCGTGCGCCGATCATGGCCACCCACCGGTCCGAGCCCAGGCGCGAGGGGTGGTCGTAGCCGTTGGTCAAGCCCGCCTCTTGCGCCGATGACACCACCCACGAGGGGGTGACGTCCCAGATTTCCATCTGCTCCTGTACGCGGCGTTTGACGGCATCTCCAGCCACCACACAGCCCAGCATGCGTGTCGGATGGGGCAGCGAGGCCCAGCTGCCTTCGGCCAGGCGGTCGATGTGGTCGAGAAACTCGGCGCCATGCGCAATGAGCGCAGCCCCGGGGCGGGGAGCGTCGTACAACGCCCATTTGAGACGGGTGTTACCGACGTCGATGGCCAGAAAAGTCATGCGGAGGATTATCCCGAGTTTTGCGATGCGCCCCTGCCCGAGCGCGACAGCCACTGCAGCACCAACCCTCCCCGGCCCCCAAATTGTGAAAAATCGTGTCGCGCCCCTGTCCGACACGACGCAGCCGCCCGTACCCGCTACAGTGGTCCCTCCTGTTTCTGCAACATTAGGAGGTACGACATGGGTCTTTTCAGTTTCATCAAGGAAGCCGGCGAAAAGCTGTTCGGCGGCAAAGAAGCGCAGGCCGCCACGGCCGCCGCCCCCACGCAGGATGAGCTCAACGCCAAGGCATCCAAGGCCATCGAGACCTACATCGCGTCCCAAAACCTGGGCGCCAGCAACGTACAGGTGGCATTCGACGGCACGCAAGGCAAGGTCACCGTCAAAGGCACCGCACCCACGCAGGCCGCCAAGGAAAAAGTGACCCTGTGCTGCGGCAACGTGGCCAGCGTGACCAGCGTCGAGAACCTGATGGAGGTGACCAACCCCGAGCCCGAGGCCCAATACCACGACGTGGTGCGCGGCGACACCCTGAGCGCCATTGCCAAGAAGTTCTATGGCGACGCCAACAAGTACCCCGTGATCTTCGAGGCCAACAAGCCCATGCTGAGCCACCCCGACAAGATCTATCCAGGCCAGAAGCTGCGGATTCCGCCACTGACCAAGTAATCTCTCGCAGATTCAAGCCCTCTGAGCTGCCAGCGCTAGTAGAAAGAGCGCTGGCAGCTCTTTTTTTGATAGCAAATCAGCCCTGCTTCCACGGCAGGCCATGAAAGCGCCAGCCACCACGTTTGCCGCGCTGGCCTTGCGCATCCGCATCGCCCTCGAACCCTTCGAGGATGTTGTAAGCGGTGATACCCAACTCGGTGGCGCGGCGCGCGGCGGCAATGGAGCGCACACCGCTGCGGCACAGCAGCACGGCCCGCGCGCCCTCGGGCACGGCGGCGCGCATCTGGGCATCGAAGTCGGCGTTCATCGCCATGCCCGGCCATTGCTTCCAGGCGACCGCTGCGGCGCCGGGCACGTGGCCCACCCACTCGCGTTCGGCGTCGCTGCGCACATCCACCAGCACGGCGTCACCGGCCTGCACCCATTGCCAGGCCTGTTGGGGCGTCACGTCACCGGCATAGCCTTCGGCGGGAGTAACGGAGGAGAGCGTATTTGTCATGGTTTCGATCCTTTCTGGGCACTAGGCAAAACGTTTGGACTGGGCGCGACCGGCGCGAGGGACGCAAGCCAAGGGCCGCCCCGCAGCGAGGACGTCGTCCCCCTTGGGGGAAGGCGCCGAAGGCGACTCAGGGGGATTCACCATAAAGGGGCGGGTTCGTCACGGAGATGGCTGCGCAGCTGCGCGTAGTCCGGCACCACGGTGGCCACGGTGTCCCAGAAGCGGGGGCTGTGGTCCATCACGCGCAGGTGGGCCAGTTCGTGCGCCACCACGTAGTCGATGATGGCCGGGCGGTAGTGCAGCAGGCGCCAGTTCAGGCGGATGGAGCCGTCGGCCTTGGCGCTGCCCCAGCGGGTATTGGCGCTCGACAGGCGCAGGCTGGCCCAGCGCACGCCCAGCAGCGGGGCAAAGTGGTCCAGCCGCTCGGTGAAGTGGCGGCGCGCGTCGCGCATCAACCAGGCCTGGACGGCATCGCGGACCTGTGCGGGGCTGGCGCTGTGCGGCAGGCCAATGTGCAGGCTGGGCGTCGTGGCTGCGCCGCCCTGCTCCACCGCCGCCACCAGCGCTCCACCTTTGCCCGCAAAGCCGTGGCTCGGGTCCAGCACCAGCCTCAGCGGCTCTCCCAGATAGGGCAGCTCTGCGCCATGGACCCAGACGATACGACCGCCTTCCATGCGCTGCTGGCGCTCGCGCGCCTCCGACAGCTTGCGCAGGATCCAGTCGGACTTCTCGCGCAGCGCGGCATCCACAGCGCCCAGCGTCACCCAGCTGGGGGCCCGCACCGACAGGCCGTCGGCCCCCACGGTAAAGCCGATGCTGCGGCGGCGCGCGCGCTGCAGCGCATAGGCCACGACGGCATCTCCCAGCAGCACCTCGCGGCTGGCCTGGGGGTGGCGGAATTCGGCGGGCGACAACAGCGAGGGCAGCGGCACCGCTGGCGCCGCAGGCCGGCTCACTATAGTTTTAGGAGCTACTGGCGCTTGATCGACTAGCGCTTGTGGCTGATTGGGCTTGAAACCTGCAGCCACAGGACTGGGGCCTGCTGCAGGGGCCCCGGGCGGGTCGAACAGGTCCAGCGCCAGTTGCACAAGCCGCTGCATCACGGTCGGTTTACTTCCCGCTGGGGGCCGCGATGTTGGCCGCAGGGGCTGGGTAAGCCTCTGGGTCCAGGCGACGCATCTCGGCCTCGATCCAGGCCTCCACCTCGCGCATCAGTTCGTCGGGCTGGCGCCCCACGCTGGAGATGGGCTTGCCAATCGACACATCCACCACGCCGGGGCGCTTGACGAACGCCTTGCGCGGCCACACCTTGGCCGAGGTCACGGCGATCGGAATTACCGGCGCACCGGTGTCAATCGCCAGGCGCGTACCGCCGGTCTTGTAGTTGCCCTTCTGCCCCCGCTCGATGCGCGTGCCCTCGGGAAACATGATGATCCAGATGCCCTTGGCCAGCAGGTCCTTGCCCTGCTGCACCACCTTGTTGAAGGCCTGCGTGCGCTGGTTGCGGTCGATGTGGATCATGTCCAGCCGCCCGATGGCCCAGCCGAAGAAGGGCACGTGCAGCAGCTCCTTCTTGAACACGTAGGCCAGGGGGTGCGGCATGATCACCGGCATCAGGAAGGTCTCGTACGTGGACTGGTGCTTGACCAGCAGGATCGCGCCTTCGTTGGCGCCCTGCGGCAGGTTCTCCATGCCGGTCACCTCGGCGCGGATGCCCAGAACCACCCGCGCGCCGCTGATGCACAGCGACAGCCAGGCCCGGGCGATGCGGTACAGGGGCACACCCCGCACGCCCAGCAGCGTGCCCAGCATGATGGCCAGCGCGTAGGGCACCACGGTGATGCCCATCCAGAGAAGGTGAATGACAGAACGGATAAGAGCCATTGGGATGTCTTTTTGGCCGCAAGCGCTAGTGAAATATGCGCCAACAGCTATGAATTAAATAGCATCAAGATGCTGCTGCGCCCTGTCACGACAGCGGCAAGGGCGCTGCGGCCACGGCGGCTGCTGCGCTTGGCACCACCGGCAGCAACTGGTCCACAAAATCTCCGAGGCTGGCGTGCAACTGCGTACCCGCCGGCAACCCCGCAGGCAACGCCCCGCCTGGCCGCAACGCGGCAGACCGGCCGGTGCACACCAGGTGCAACTGGGCCCCCAGGGCGGCACCCGCCTGCAGGTGGGCCTCGCAGCTGCCGACCACGCGGACCTCGTTGCGCTCCATGCCGTAGCGGTCGCAAATCTGCTCCAGCAGGCCCGGGGCGGGCTTGCGGCAGCTGCAGTCCTCGTCGGCCGCATGGGGGCAATAGAACACCGCGTCGATGCGCCCGCCCACCGCCGCCACCTGCCGGTGCATCTTGGCGTGGATGGCGTTGAGCGCCACCACGTCAAACAGCCCCCGCCCCAGTCCCGGCTGGTTGGTGGCCACCACCACATGCCAGCCGGCATGGTTGAGGCGGGCAATGGCTTCGAGCGCGCCGGGCACCGCCGCCCACTCGTCGGCCGAAGTGATGTATTCATCCCCCATCGGGTTGAGGGTGCCGTCGCGGTCGAGGATGGCGAGTTTCATAGGAGGGGTTTGCCTTGTGAGAACCACCAGCCTACCAGCACCAGGGGTCAGGCCGCCAGACGGGACAAATCGGCCACGCGGTTCATGGCTTCGTGCAGCGTCTTGAGCAGGCCCTGGCGGTTCAGGCGCAGGTCCAGTTGCTCGGCGTTCACCATCACGTCGTCAAAGAACGCATCCACGGGCGCGCGCAGCACGGCCAGGGTCTGCAGGCTGGCGGTGTAGTCGCCCGCGTCGAACTGGGCATTGGCCTCGGGCACAAAGCGCTGCAGCGCGGCGTACAGGTCCTGCTCGGCCTTTTCCTGCAGCAGGTTGGGGTTGACGTGGGCATCCACCGGGCCTTCGACCTCGGCCTTTTTCAGGATGTTGCCAACGCGCTTGTTGGCGGCTGCCAGGGCGGGGCTTTCGGGCAAGGCGGCAAAGGCACGCACTGCAGCCAGCTGCTTCTCGACCAGGGCCAGGCGCTGCGGGCGCAGGGCCAGCACGGCGTCCACTTCTTGCGCGCTGTAGCCTTGCTCACGCAGGCTGCCGGCAAGGCGGTCGTAGATGAAGTCGGCCAGAGCGGGCGTGGCGTCGGTGATCTTGTCGCCAAAGGCAGGCACGGCACCGGCCAGCAGCGCGCTCAAGTCCAGCGGCAGGTCTTTTTCGACCAGCATGCGGATCACACCCAGTGCATGGCGGCGCAGCGCGAACGGATCGCGGTCGCCTGTGGGCAGGTTGCCGATGCCGAACATGCCGACCAGGGTTTCGAGTTTGTCGGCCAGCGCCACCACAACGCCGGCGGTGTTGCGCGGCAGTGCATCGCCCGCAAAGCGGGGCTTGTAGTGGTCTTCGATCGCGTTCGCCACGGTCTCGCCCAGGCCGTCGTTCAGGGCGTAGTAGCCGCCCATGATGCCCTGCAGCTCGGGGAACTCGCCCACCATATCGGTCACGAGGTCGGTCTTGGCCAGTTGCGCGGCCAGGTCGGCGTCCTGCACCAGTTGCGCGTCGCCCAGCTGGGATGCAATCGCCTTGGCGATGGCGCGCACGCGCTCCACGCGCTCACCCTGCGTGCCCAACTTGTTGTGATAAACCACCTTGCCCAGGCCCTCGACACGCGAGGCCAGGGTCTTCTTGCGGTCCTGGTCAAAGAAGAACTTGGCATCGGCCAGGCGGGGGCGCACCACGCGCTCGTTGCCGCCGGTCACAAAGCTCGTGTCTTCGGGGCTGATGTTGCTGACCACCAGGAACTTGTTGGTGAGCTTGCCCGCGGCGTCCAGCAGCGGGAAGTACTTCTGGTTGGCCTTCATCGTGAGGATGAGGCACTCTTGTGGCACACCCAGGAACTGCTCTTCAAACTGGCAGATGACCACGTTGGGGCGCTCCACCAGCGCGGTCACTTCGTCCAGCAGGGCTTCGTCTTCGATGGGGCGGGCGCCGTTGCCCACCTTCGCAGCAGCCGCAGCCAGCTGGCGCGCGATCTCGGCCTTGCGCTCGGCAAAGCTGGCGATCACGGCGCCGTCCTTCTTCAGCGTGGCGGCGTAGCTGTCGGCATCGGCCAGCACCACGGGCGACACGGCGGCTTCAAAACGGTGGCCGGTGGTGCTGTTGCCAGCGGTCAGGCCCAGCGCCTTCACGGGCACCACGGTGCTGCCATGCAGCGCCACCAGGCCGTGTGCGGGGCGCACAAAGTTCACGCTGGTCCAGCCGGGCAGCTCGCAGTCGGTTTCGAGCTGGTAGCTCATGACCTTGGGGATGGGGAGCTTGGCAATGGCTTCGTCCAGCGCCTTTTGCAGGCCCGCCGCCAACGTGGCACCGGGCACCACGCTGTCGTAGAACAGGGCTTCGGCCTTGCCGTCCTGCGCGCGCTTCAAGGCGGCTACAGCGGCTGCGGGGTTGGACACATCGGCGCCCAGCGCCTGCAGCTTTTTCAGCAGCGCAGGCGTGGCGTTGCCGTCCGCTTGAAGACCCACGGTCACGGGCATCAGCTTTTGCTGTACGGCCTTGTCGGCGGCCTTGTCGGCCACGGCGGTCACATGCGCGGCCAGGCGGCGGGGCGAGGCGAA
Organism: Acidovorax sp. Root568; assembly: GCF_001427445.1. Classification (NCBI taxonomy): domain Bacteria; kingdom Pseudomonadati; phylum Pseudomonadota; class Betaproteobacteria; order Burkholderiales; family Comamonadaceae; genus Acidovorax; species Acidovorax sp. Root568. Next base: position 209,633 of record NZ_LMGP01000014.1, read on the forward strand.
GGGCGTGACCACCGAGGCGGCAGACGCCAGGCCCAGGGCCTTGAGCTGGTCGCCCAGCACGGTGGCGAAAGCATCGCCCAGCTTCTGCAGCGCCTTGGGCGGCAGCTCTTCGACAAACAGTTCAACGAGGAGGTTTTGGGTTGTCATCGTCATTTCTCTCACGCAGCCTTCTTCGTCATCTGTTCCACCCACTCGCGCGGCGCCATGGGGAAGCCCAGGCGCTCGCGGCTCTCGTAGTAGCTTTGCGCCACGGCACGGGCCAGGTTGCGGATGCGGCCAATGTAGGCAGCGCGTTCCGTCACGCTGATCGCGCCGCGCGCATCCAGCAGGTTGAAGCTGTGTGCGGCCTTGAGCACCTGCTCATACGCAGGCAACGCCAGCTGCTGCTCCATGAGGTACTTGGCCTGCTTTTCGTGCGCGTTGAAGGCCGTGAACAGGAAGTCCGCGTCGCTGTGCTCGAAGTTGTAGGTGGACTGCTCCACCTCGTTTTGCTTGTACACGTCGCCGTAGCTCAGGGTGTCGGTCCACTTGAGGTTGTAGACGTTGTCCACGCCCTGCAGGTACATGGCCAAACGCTCCAGGCCGTAGGTGATCTCGCCGGTGGCGGGCTTGCAGTCAATGCCACCGACCTGCTGGAAGTAGGTGAACTGCGTGACTTCCATGCCGTTGAGCCACACCTCCCAGCCCAGGCCCCAGGCGCCGAGCGTGGGGTTCTCCCAGTCGTCTTCGACAAAGCGGATGTCGTTCTTTTTCAGGTCGAAGCCAAGGGCTTCGAGCGAGCCCAGGTACAGCTCCAGGATGTTGGCCGGTGCGGGCTTGAGCACCACCTGGTACTGGTAGTAGTGCTGCAGGCGGTTGGGGTTCTCGCCGTAGCGGCCGTCCTTGGGGCGGCGGCTGGGCTGCACGTAGGCGGCCTTCCAGGGCTCGGGGCCGATGGCGCGCAGGAAGGTGGCGGTGTGCGAGGTGCCGGCGCCCACTTCCATGTCATAGGGTTGCAAAAGGGCGCAACCCTGCGCGTCCCAGTAGGACTGCAGCTTCAAAATGATTTGCTGGAATGTCAACATGGCGTCTGTGGCTGAGGCACTGGCAAGCCAGGGCCGGGCAAGTAAGGGGAAAAGAAGAAAACGCGGTGCGTGAGCAAACCCAGCGCCCGCCGCCCCATGGGCAACAAGGACGGGCATCGCGCGCGCAAACCGGTGATTTTACGGCGCGCAGCCGCGCGTGCTGCGGCAGCGCCAGCAACACCGGCCCGCGCCCATGAAAAAAGGCCGGAGCCCTTTTGGAGCCCCAGCCTTCCCAACCAGTCACGCGAGCTATAAGCCGGTGCGTACCGGTGGCCACAGGGGTGTGGCCGTCAACGCATGCATCGCGTCAAAGCATGGCGTTCTAACCTCGAAAACAGGGATCAATACTCCCAGAAAATGCGTTGCAGTTCCTTGCTGTCATTGGTCTTCGTGAGGGCCACCATGGCCAGGATGCGGGCCTTTTGGGGGCGCAGGTCATGGGCCACCACCCAGTCGTACTTGTCGTCGGGCTGCTCGGCATTGCGCAGCACAAAACCATCGGGCACGCGGGCCGAACGGATGATCTGCACGCCCTGGCCACGCAAGGCCTTGAGCGAATCGACCGCCTGTGCGGCCACCGAGCCGTTGCCGGTGCCGGCATGGATCAGCGCCTTGACGCCGGCCTTGCCGTAGGCCTCGATGCCCGTGGTGTTCATGTTGCCGTAGCCGTACACGATGTCCACGGCGGGCAGCGCCTTGATGTCGTCGATGTTGAACTCGGAGTTGGTCGTGTGGCGCTTGACCGGGGCGCGGAACCAGTAGTTCTTGCCTTCCACCACCATGCCCAGCGGGCCCCACTGGCTCTTGAAGGCCTCGGTCTTGATGTTGATGGTCTTGCTCACGTCGCGACCGCTCTGGATCTCGTCGTTCATCGTGACCAGCACGCCCTTGCCGGCGGCGTCCTTGCTGGCAGCCACAGTCACGGCGTCGTACAGGTTCAGCGCGCCGTCAGCCGACAGGGCCGTGCCGGGACGCATGGAGCCGACCACCACGATGGGCTTGTTGGTGCGCACGGTGAGGTTCAGGAAGTACGCGGTTTCTTCCAGGGTGTCCGTGCCGTGGGTGATCACGATGCCGTCCACGTCTGCCTGCTTGGCCAGGGCCGACACGCGCTGGCCGAGGCGCAGCAGGTGCTCGTTGGTGAAGCTCTCGGAGGCGATCTGGAACACCTGCTCACCCGACACCTTGGCCACATTGGCCAGCTCAGGCAGGCCTGCCAGGAGCTTGTCCACCGGCACCTTGGCGGCGGCATAGGTTGCGCTGTTGGCGGCCGAGGCGCCCGCACCGGCAATGGTGCCGCCCGTGGCCAGCACCACCACGTTGGGCTTGGCAGCCTGGGCCATGGCAACGGCGGAGGCAGCAGACAACAGCAAACCCGCGAGCCAGCGGCTGGCGGTGGGGGAGGAAGAAATGTGCATGAAGAAGTCTCCTGATTTTTTTTGGGTGGCAGCGCGCGTTGCGCCGCTTTATTCAAAACCGCCGGTGAAGCGGTGCAGCATCCTATGAGAAACCAGAACACAGTCATGCGGAATAATTGACCCACCCTTATGAATTCAGTTCACACCCCAGAACTGCCGTTCGAAGGCCGTGAAGTGCCCCTCGGCCACCGCCACAAGACAACTCCGCCATGAACTTGAGACAACTGGAAGTTTTTCAGGCCGTGCTGCAAACCGGCAACATGAGCGCAGCGGCGCGGTTGCTGTGCATCACCCCCTCAGCAATCAGCAAGGCCGTGGCGCACACCGAGCTGCAGCTGGGCTACCGGCTGTTCAACCGCTCGCCCGCAGGCCTGACCCCGACGCCCGAGGCCCAGGTGCTGGCCACCGAATCCACCGGTATCTACCGGCAGCTGGATGCGCTAAAGCGCACCGCGCGCAACCTGGCCACCAGTGATTCGGGCGATGTGCGGCTGGGCGCCATACCGTCCATCACGCACGAATTTCTGCCGCGCCTGCTGCAGCACCATGCCGAGCAGCATCCGCAGGTGGGTGTGGAGGTGCGCACCATCCACCAGGACCAGATGACGCAGGCCCTGCTCACGCGCAGCGTGGACTTTTGCCTGGGTTTCTACAAGCACCCCCACCCACAAATCGCGAGCGACCTGCTGGTCAGTGGTCGCTTGTACCTGGCGGTCGCGACCAGCGTGTGGGCGCGTGCTCCCCGTGCCGCCAGCCCCGGTGCGCGGCTGGCGCAGGTGCCCGTGATCCGCCTGGTGGGCGACGACCCCATGCGCCAGGCGATTGACGAAATCGCACACCGCCTCGGTTCCCCCGCCGGGCCCGGCATCCAGGTGCAGACATCACGCCTCGCTTTGGAGCTGGTGCGCCGGGGCATGGGCTGGACGGTGGTGGACTTTCTCACCGCCAAGGGGCTGGACCCTGCACAGATGGTGGCGCAGGAGCTGCACGAGCTGGCCCCCATGTCGCTGTACAGCTATCACGCGCGCGCCTTTCCGCCCGGTCTGCAGGCCACCCGCATGCTGGGCATGTTGCCAGCCTTGCTGCACGAGGCCCTGCAGCCCAACCCCAAGGCCCGTCAGGCGCTGACGGGCCGATAGAGCCCATGAAAAACGGCCTGCATGTCCAGAGACAGGCAGGCCGTTGCGGTGGGGAGTCCGCGGTCAGTGGTTCCAGCGGCGCAGCACCAGGCTGGCGTTGGTGCCACCAAAGCCGAAGCTGTTGGACAACACCGTGTTCAGCTGCGCATCACGCGTTTGCGTGACCAGAGGCATGTCGCCCAGGGCCGGGTCAGGTGTCTCGACATTGGCAGAGCCAGCGATGAAGCCCTTGTTCAGCATGATCATGCAGTAGATGGCCTCCTGCACGCCCGTGGCGCCCAGCGAGTGGCCGGTGAGCGACTTGGTGGACGAGAACGGTGGCACCTTGTCGCCAAACAGGGCACGCATGGCGCGCACTTCCTGCATGTCGCCCACGGGGGTGGAGGTGCCGTGGGTGTTGATGTAGTCGATGGGGGCGTCCAGACCTTCCATGGCTTGCTGCATGCAGGCAATGGCACCGTCGCCCGACGGGGCCACCATGTCTTCACCGTCGCTGGTGGCGCCAAAGCCCACCACTTCGGCCAGGATGGTCGCGCCACGGGCCTGGGCGTGCTCCAGGCTCTCCAGCACCACGGCACCGCCGCCGCCAGCGATCACGAAGCCGTCGCGGTTCGCGTCGTAGGCGCGTGAGGCCTTCTCGGGCGTTTCGTTGTACTTGCTGGACATGGCGCCCATGCCATCAAACAGCAGCGACATGCCCCAGCTCAGCTCTTCGCCACCGCCCGCAAACATCACGTCCTGCACACCCCAGGCGATCTGCTGCGCGGCCGCGCCGATGCAGTGGGCGGACGTGGAGCAGGCCGATGTGATGGAGTAGTTGATGCCCTTGACCTTGAAGTTGGTGGCCAGGCACGCAGAAACCGTGGAGCTCATGCAGCGCGTGACCTGATAGGGCCCCACGCGGCGGATGCCTTTTTCGCGCAGCGTGTCGGCCGCTTCGATCTGGTTGGCGGGCGAGCCACCGCCCGAACCCATGATGAGGCCGGTGCGCGGGTGGCTGACTTGGCTTGGCGTGAGGCCTGCTTGCAGGATAGCGTCTTCCAGTGCGATCTGCGCATAGGCCGCCGCATCGCCCATGAAGCGCAGCTGCTTGCGGTCAATGCGCGCTTCGATATCGATCTCCGGGGCGCCGCCCACCTGACTGCGCAGGCCCAGTTCCTTGAACTTCTCCACGGCCTTGATGCCGCTGGTGCCCGCACGCAGCGAAGCTTCCACGGAGGCCAGGTCGTTGCCAATGCACGAGACGATGCCCGCGCCGGTGATGACTACGCGCTTCTTGGTGGTCATGCTGCGTCCTTACCGTCTTCCTCGCGCTTGAACAGACCCACGCGAAGGTCGTTGGCCACATAGATTTCTTTGCCGTCGGCCAGCAGGCGGGCATCGCCAATGGCCATGACCAGCTTGCGCTTGATGACGCGCTTGATATCGATTTCGTAGGTGACCAGCTTCACGTCAGGGCCGACCTCGCCGGTGAACTTGACCTCGCCCGCACCCAGCGCGCGGCCCCGGCCCGGCAGTTGCAGCCAGGTCAGGTAAAAACCGATGAGCTGCCACATGGCGTCGAGCCCCAGGCAGCCAGGCATGACCGGGTCGCCCTGGAAGTGGCAGGCAAAGAACCAGAGGTCGGGTTTGACATCGAGCTCGGCGCGGATCTTTCCCAGCCCGTGCGCGCCACCATCGCTGTCGATGTGCGTGATGCGGTCAAACATCAGCATGGGTGGCAGCGGCAGACGCCCGCTGTCAGCGCCGAACAGCCGGCCCTCGCCGGAGGCGATCAGTTGTTCGTAGGAAAAGGAATCTGCCATTTTCAGTCGTGCTCCAGAACGGCGGATGGCCCGCCTCAAATCATCGTTTTACGCAACACCAGCCCCCGGTTGCGGGCCTCTATTATCAAGGCATAGGGAGCCGCCTCTAAACACGGGGGTGCGCAGGCCCCTGCGCCGTCGGGCGCAATGCCTGACCTGGATCAATTGCCACGTGGCCTGCGGCCCCTGCTGGCGACCATGGCCCCTATCAGCACCAGAGCCCCCAGCGCCCACAGCGGCCACAGCCCCCAGCGGGATACCCACCACGCGTAAGGCGTGATGGCCCAGCCACTTTGTGCGTCCAGCCCCCGGCCCTGCACCTCGCCCTTGAGCACGCCGCGCGTGTAGCGGGCCAGCTGGTGCGTGACCACGCCCCGGTGGTCGATGATGACCGTGGCACCCGTATTGGTGGCGCGCACCATGGGCCGCTCGAATTCGAGCGCACGCATGCGGCTGATGTGCAGATGCTGGTCGATGGCCAGGGTGTCGCCAAACCAGCCGATGTTGCTGAAGTTGACAAACACCGTGGGGGCCTGGGCGGGGTCGATGAATCGCGCCCCCAGCTCCTCGCCGAACAAGTCTTCGTAGCAGATGTTCGGCGCGATGCGCTGCCCCGCCACGGCAAACGACGCCTGGCCCACGGTCCCCCGGTTGAAATCGCCCAGAGGGATGTTCATCATGGCCGTGAACCACTTGAAAAACGGCGGAATGAACTCTCCAAACGGCACCAGGTGGTGCTTGTCGTAGCGGTAGGGCGCGGCTTGTGTGGCAGCACTCATGCCCAGCACGGAGTTGGTGTAGCCCTGCGCTTCATCCCCCAGCGGAATGCCCACCATGGCGGCCTGAGCCCCTTGCGCATAGCGTTGCTGCATGCCCTCCAGATACCCCGGAATGAGCTGCTGCGGCAGCAGCGGTATGGCGGTCTCGGGCGCCACCACCAGGTCAGCCTGGGCGTTGCGCAGGGCCTCGGCATACCACTGCAGGGCCACGGGCACGCCGCTGCCGGATTGAAACTTTTCGTCCTGGGGGATATTGCCCTGCAGCAGCTCCAGGCTCAGGGCGGGCGCTGCGCGCCGTGCCGGGGTGTGGCACAGATTGACCGCGCACAGCCGGTCCACCGTGGCCCAGGCCAGCAGGCCGCCCGCCGCCAGCACCAGCGCCCACCAGCGCGCGTTGCGCAGATCGGTGGCACGCACCTGCACCACGCCCATCGCCAACGCCGCAGCCACCGCGCTGATGCCATACACCCCCATGTGGCGGGCCAGCACGGCGAGCGGCCCATCCACATGCGCGTAGCCGCCTGCACCCCACGGGAACCCCGTCCACCAGACGCCCCGTGCCAGTTCGGCCAGCAGCCACAGCGCTCCGAAAAGAAGAGCACTCCCGGCACGATTCACAGGCACATACCGGCAAAACAAAGCCAAAGCCGCCGCGTAGTAGCTGGCCAGAAAGGCAGCGAGCCCCAGCACCGCTGCCACAGCCAAAGGCGCGGGCAGGCCGCCATAGGAATGCATGGAAATGAACAGCCACCAGAAAGTGCCTGCCAGCCAGGCGGTGGCAAACAACCCACCCACGAGCGCACCGCGCCGCCAGGGCGCAGCGACGCGCTGGTGCTCCACAGCGAAAGGCCGCACCATCCAGGCGAGTGCAGCCATCGAAGCCAGCTGCAGCCACCACAAGGGTTGGCCGCTGCCCGGCCAGGCCAGCGAGGCCGCCTGGGCCAGGCCCGCCGCCAGTGCCAGCAGCAGTTGCGGCAGCAGCGGCCCGCCCGCCATCCAAGAGCGCCGCGACATCAGCCGTCGGCGGGGGTGTCTTCGACCCTGGACACCTTGAACCAGCGCACCGCCCCGCCCTTGGTGTGCAGCACCACAAAATGCAGGCCGCTGAGCTGCAGATGCTCACCGCGCTTGGGCACATGGCCCATTTCGTGGGCAATCAGGCCGCCGATGGTGTCGAAATGCTCGTTGGGGTCGCTACCCACGATGGCCACCTCAAAGGCCTCGGCCACACGCTCGATGGGGGTGTCACCACTCACACGGTAGGTCCGGTCGGCCAGTCCAAAGATGTCGCCATCGTCTTCGGGGATGTCGAACTCGTCCTCGATCTCGCCGACGATCTGCTCCAGCACGTCTTCGATGGTGATGAGCCCGGCCACGCGGCCAAACTCGTCGATCACGATGGCCAGGTGGTTGCGGTTGCCACGGAACTCGCGCAGCAGGTCGTTCAGGCCTTTGCTTTCGGGCACAAACGCTGCCGGGCGCAGCAACGCACGGATGTTCAGCTCGGGCGCCCGCTGCAGCTTGAGCAAGTCCTTGGCCATCAGGATGCCGATGATGTTCTCGCGCTCGCCCTGGTAGACCGGAAACCGTGAATGCGCGGTGCTGATCACCAGATGCAGCAGCTCATCGAAAGGCGCGTCAATGTTGACGAGGTCCATGCGCGGTGCTGCCACCATCACATCGCCCGCCGTCATGTCGGCCATGCGGATCACGCGCTCCAGCATCACGCGCGATTCGGCGCCGATGACCTCGTTGTCCTCGGCCTCGGCCAGGGTTTCAATGAGTTCTTCCGTGGAGTCCGGCCCAGGATGGATGAACTCGGCCACTTTCTGCAGGAAGGTGCGCTTGTCTTCCCTCTCGGGCGGTCGCCCGGGGTGCGCGGGGTGCGGGTCAGACACTGTCTGGAGTGCAGGACGTGCGGTAGTGAATCAGGCCCCTAGGATAGCGGATTGCCGTGACAGCCGGCCACCACCGGCGTCACGGCCGGGGGCGTGACCGCCATGGCTCACTCGGCCGATTGGTGGCGCGCGTGTTGCACGCCGCTGCGCACTTCCTGCACATTGGCCAGAAAGTCCCAGAACTGCTTGGCCTGCTTTTTGAGCTGGTAGTCCACCTCGGCGAACTGCTGCTCGACCATCTCGGTCATGCGCGTGTCGAGGCTGGCGGGTGGGATCTGCAGATAGGCTTCGGACTCGGACCCGTCGCGGCGCACGGTGGCACCGGCGTTGCGCGCGATCTTGAGCATGGCGGTGTTTTCAGACAACGCATGGATGAACACCATGTTCACGCCCTCATTGCGCGCATGCATCACGGCACGCTCGAACAGGCGCGCGCCAAAGCCGCGACCCCGTGCCTGCTTGAGCACGGACACACCGAATTCAGCACACGGCTTGTGTTCGGGGTTTTCCGAAAACGCCAGGTGGGCCATGGCGATGAGCTCAAGGCGGCGGTTGTAGATGCCAAAGATTTCATCGCGCTCGAAGTTGAGCTGCTCGGCGTAGCGGCGGATCTGTTCGTCGTTGGCGGCATAGCCAAAGCGCAGGTAGCGGTCTGCAGGCTCCAGCTGCAGCAGGTGCTGGGTGATCCGCTCCCGGTAGGAGGGGCCCAGGGAGCGGATAGGAACCATCACGGGCGTCTCCTGCTGGTGGATGTGAATGTCAGAGGCAGAAGAGCCGCTGGTTACCGGGCGCAGCAGGTCCCGGCCTGCGTACCAGGATGCCTTGAGCCAGTCTTTGGTTGCGAACATGTCGCCAAATATAAGGGTTTTCCCTCATCTTTTCCAGTCCAAATTGCTGCGCCGCAACAAAATAGTGATCCTACTCAAAACGCGGAAAAATCGGCTCCAAGCGCTGGAAGATCATGCCTCAATAGCTATCAATTTGAGAGTATTCAAGCCCCAGATCCCCCTTGCACGGGTCGCAGACGCGACGGCTGGGGTGGCTGCACCCCCGTCTGCGCCAAGCCTTCTCTGCACGGGGCGGAGCGTAAAGCGCGGACCGCCTTACAGCAACCTCCACCGCATCAACAGACGCCACAGGGAGTCACGCCCGTGACTTGCACAGGCCCTGTCAACGAGTGAAGGCCTGTGTTGGACTACACCGGCACAGCCGTCGTCGCCTTCACGCGGTCGAGCACAAAACTGGTCTTGCAGTCCTGCACGCTGGGATGCTTGAGCAGCGTGTCCATGATGAAGCGGCTGTAGTGCGCCATGTCGGCCACCACCACGCGCAGCAGGTAGTCCATTTCGCCGGTGAGCGATGCGCACTCCACCACCTCGGGCCAGGTCTGCACGCTGGCGCGGAACAGGTCCATGGGGTTGCGCTTGTGGCTTTCCGTGTGTTTTTCCAGCCGCACGTTCAGGTACGCCGTGAGTCCCAGCCCCACCGCTTCGGGCTGCACCAGGGCCACGTAGCGGTGGATCACGCCGCTGTCTTCCAGCCGCTTGACGCGGCGCAGCACCGCGCTGGGCGACAGGCCCACCTGTTCTCCGATGACGTCGTACGTCTCGCGGCCGTTGTCCTGCAGGCGGCGCAGGATGGCGCGGTCCAGCTTGTCGAGTGCGTCAAATGCTTTCATGACGCAGGATTTTACGAACAACTGAGTGATTTCTGCATGGTGCGCTGCACACACGGGTATGTCCCGATAGTGACTCCATGGCCCGAATACAAAAATTGATCTCGCAAAAAAGAACGGTCGTTCGTTTTTGCGAGCATAAGAAACCATACCAACGGAGACAAACACATGACCGGATTTTTCAGCCGCTTTTTGCGGCGACTGGTGCTGGCAGCAACGGCGGGGTTGCTGCTGCTGGGCGTGGGCGCGCAGGCGCAGACGGGCTACACCCAGACGCGCTACCCCATCGTGCTGGTGCATGGCCTGTTCGGCTTTGACTCGGCCCTTGGGATCGACTACTTCTACGGCATCCCCGACGCACTGCGCCAGGACGGCGCCAAGGTCTACGTCGCCCAGGTCTCGGCCGCCAACAGCACCGAGGTGCGCGGCGAGCAATTGCTGGCACAGGTCAAGACCATCCTGGCGCTGACCGGTGCCCCCAAGGTGAACTTGGTAGGCCATTCGCACGGCGGCCCCACCACCCGCTATGTGGCGGGCGTGGTGCCGCAGCTGGTGGCATCGGTCACCTCGATTGGCGGCGTGAACCGGGGTTCGCGCGTAGCCGACATCCTGCGCGGCGTAGCGCCCGCAGGCTCGGTGTCCGAAGCTGTGGCCAGCGCCGCCGCCAAGGCGCTGGTGGGCCTGATCAACCTGACCTCCGGCGGCACCGGCCTGCCCCAGATGCCCACGGCGGCGCTGGACTCGCTGACCACGGCCGGCTCGGCCAAGTTCAACAGCCGCTTTCCGCAAGGCGTGCCCACCTCCGGCTGCGGCAGCGGCGCCGAGCTGGTGAACGGTGTGCGCTACTACTCCTGGACCGGCACCCTGCCCCTGACCAACGTGCTCGATGCCAGCGACGCGCTCCTGGCCACGCTGAGCCTGACCTTTGGCGAAGCCAACGATGGCCTGGTGTCGGCCTGCTCGTCGCGCTTGGGCAAACACCTGGGCGACTACCGCCAGAACCACCTCGACGAAGTCAACCAGCTGCTGGGCCTGCGCGACTGGTTCTCCACCGACCCGGTGACGCTGTACCGCCAGCACGCCAACCGCCTCAAGCAACAAGGCCTGTAAGCCATGGCCCAGCCCTCGCGCACCTGGGCGGTTGCCGCCGCAGTCCTGGCCCTCACCACGGTCGCCGTGGTGTGGTGGCTGGGGGGCCCTGCCGGGTTGGGCGCGGGGGATACCAACCCATCACCAGCGGGGGCGGCCGCAGCCTCCGCCGGTGCCCAGGTACAACCCTCGCCAGCGCAGGGCGCGGACCACAGCTTTTTTGCACGCCGCCGCGCCATCACCACCGACGGCCTGGCCGACCCCCTGCTGGTGCACGGCCTGCGCGACACGCTGGAAGCCCTGCTGATGGAAGCGGGCGACGCCAGCGACCCAGCCACGCTCAAACAGCGCCTGGCCGCACTGGTCAACCAGCATTTCCCCGCCGCCCTGGCCACGCGAGCCCTGGCACTGGCCGAGCGCTATGTGGACTACCGTGTGGCCCTGGGCCGCTTGCGTGCGCCGCAGGACCTGACCGACCCACGCGCACTGCGCGACGCGCTGGAGGCGCGCCACAAGGTGCGCCTGCAGTTTTTTGACGACGCCGAATACGACGCCCTGTTTGCCCGCGAGGCAGAGCTGGACCGCTACACCCTGGCGCGCCTGGAGATTGAGCGCAACACCCAGCTCAGCCCTGAGCAGCGCGCCCAGGCGCTGCAGGCGGCCGATAACGAACTCTCCACCGAGCGCCGCGCCGAACGCAGTGCCGCCACCGCTCACATGGCGGCCGCCGCGCAGACGGCCGCCTTCAACGCCAGCAACGCCGACGAGCGCAGCCGCTACGCCACCCGCAGCGCGCAGTACGGCCCGGCAGCCGCCCAGGCCATGGCGCAGCTGGACAGGGACGAACAGCACTGGAACCAGCGCCTCGACCAGTACAGCCAAGCCCGCACCCAGCAGGGCGAGGGCCCCGGCCTGCAGCAATTGCGCCAGCAGCTGTTCTCGCCCGAGGAGCAACAACGCATTGACGCCGCCCTGGCGCTGCGCCAGCTCAACGCGGGCACCTCGGGCTTATAGGGACCTTCTGTCGACCGCGCAGCGCTGCGGCGGCCAGCCCTGCCCAGCGCGCCGCCAGACTGCGCGAAATTTTGACCATTCACAAGATTCCTGCAAATCAAAGGCCAAAGCCTCTTGATTTCGCCAGAAACATGAGGCAGGCCGCGCCTACAGTCCATGACATTCATCAACGAATGCCGGAGACACCCCATGAACGCCGCCTTGCCGCAAGAAACCACCGCCCAGCTCGCTGCCTGGGACAACCCCATGGGCCTGATGGGCTTCGAGTTCGTCGAATTCACCTCGCCCCAGCCCGGCGTGCTGGAGGCGGTGTTTGAAAAGCTCGGTTTCACCCTGGTCGCCAAGCACCGGTCCAAGGATGTGGTGCTGTACCGCCAGAACGGCATCAACTTCATCCTGAACCGCGAGCCCCACAGCCAGGCCGCCTACTTTGGTGCCGAGCATGGCCCCTCCGCCTGTGGCCTGGCCTTCCGTGTGAAGGATGCGCACAAGGCTTACAACCGCGCGCTGGAGTTGGGCGCCCAGCCCATCGAGATCCCCACCGGCCCCATGGAACTGCGCCTGCCCGCCATCAAGGGCATTGGCGGTGCGCCGCTGTATTTGATCGACCGGTTTGAAGACGGCAAGTCCATCTACGACATCGACTTTGAATTCATCGAAGGCGTGGAACGCCGCCCCGTGGGCCACGGCCTGAACCTCATCGACCACCTCACGCACAACGTGTACCGCGGCCGCATGGGTTTCTGGGCCAACTTCTACGAGAAGCTGTTCAACTTCCGCGAGATCCGCTACTTCGACATCCAGGGCGAATACACGGGCCTCACGTCCAAGGCCATGACCGCGCCCGACGGCAAGATCCGCATCCCGCTGAACGAAGAATCCAAGCAGGGTGGCGGCCAGATCGAAGAATTTTTGATGCAATTCAACGGCGAGGGCATTCAGCACATCGCGCTGATCTGCGACAACCTGCTGGACGTGGTGGACAAGCTGGGCATGGCCGGCGTGCAGCTGGCCACCGCGCCCAACGAGGTCTATTACGAAATGCTGGACACCCGCCTGCCCGGCCACGGCCAGCCGGTGCCCGAGCTGCAGTCGCGCGGCATCTTGCTGGACGGCACCACGGCCGACGGCACGCCCCGCCTGCTGCTGCAGATCTTCTCCACCCCCATGCTGGGCCCGGTGTTCTTTGAATTCATCCAGCGCGAAGGCGACTACCGCGACGGCTTTGGCGAAGGCAACTTCAAGGCGCTGTTCGAATCGCTGGAGCGCGACCAGATCCGCCGTGGCGTGCTGAACACATAAGACATCGGACATCCAGGGTTAACCCTGCACAGGTGCCTATACTGCGCGCTCCCCGGAACTCAAAAGGATCCCGATGTCGCTCCGTAGCACCCTGTTCAGCACCCTTCTGGCCGGCGCGGCCACTGCCGCGCTGGCGCAGAACCCGTCTGCCCCGCTCACCATCGTGGTGCCCTACCCCGCTGGTGGTCCGCTGGACACCTCGGCCCGCATCGTGGCCGACGGTGCCGCAGCCCAGTTGGGCTCCATCACCGTGGAGAACAAACCGGGGGCAGGTGGCAATACCGGCGCCGACCAAGTCGCCAAGGCACCCAAGGCCAGCAACCAGGTACTGATGGGCGCCGTGGCCACGCACGCGGTCAATCCCTGGCTGTACAAGAACTTCCCCTACAACGCACTCAAGGACTTCAAACCCCTCGTCCTCGTGGCGCGCACGCCCAATGTGCTGGTGGTGAACGCGGAACAGGCGGCCAAGCTGGGCATCAAGACCACGCCCGACCTGGTGCAGTACCTCAAGAAGAACCCGGACCAGGCCAAGTACGGCTCGGGCGGCAACGGCAGCATCGGCCACATCTCGGCCGAGATGTTCAAGTCGCTCACCAACACCAAGATGGGCCACACGCCCTTCCAGGGCTCCAAGCCAGCGCTCGCCGCGCTGGAATCAGGCCAAGTGCTGATGGTGTTTGACAACCTGGCCTCGGCGCTGCCGCAGATCCAGTCGGGCAAGCTGCTGGCGCTGGGTGTGACCACCCTCAGCCGCAACGAGGCGCTACCCAACGTGCCCAGCATCAACGACAGCGTGCAGGGCTTCAACGTGTCCACCTGGTTCGGCCTGTTCGCGCCGGCTTCGCTGCCCGATGCGGACGCACGCCGCTATGCCAACGCGTTCAGCGCCGCAATGCACTCGCCTGCGGGCAAGGAGAAGTTCAAGAAGATGGGTATCACGCCCGAAGAGCTGACGCTCGACGGATTTGCGCAGTTTGTGCGCTCGGAAAACAGCAAGTACGAGTTCTTGATCCGGGCCGCAAAGATCAAGATCGATTAGCAGCCGCGTGGGCTGGTGCGCACCCCCGTCGCGGTGCGCCGACCATGGCGGCAAAGGAGAAAAAAATGGGACAAGCCCCTGTCGTCTATGGCCAATCCACCCGCCCACCGCGTGGCGACTACTCGCGTGCCAACGCGGACTACACCTGCCCGCAGGACTACGCGAGCTACACCGACGCCGACCACGACACCTACCGCCGCCTGTACGAGCGCCAGCGCGCCCTGCTGCCGGGCCTGGCGAGCCAAGCGTTCATCGACGCCCTGCCCTCACTGGGCGCGAGCGACCGCATCCCGCGTTTTGAAGAGGTCAACGAGCGCCTCTACAAAGCGACCGGCTGGGAGCTGGTGGGCGTGCCCGGGCTGATCCCGGAGGTGCCCTTCTTCACCCTGCTGGCCAACCGCAAGTTCCCGGTGACGGACTGGATCCGCAAGCCCGAGGAGTTCGAATACATCGTCGAGCCCGACATTTTTCATGACCTGTTCGGGCATGTGCCGCTGCTGTTCAACCCGGTGTTTGCGGACTACGTGCAGCGCTACGGCCAGGGCGGTCTGAAGGCGCAGGGGCTGGGGTCGTGCGAGATGCTGAGCCGCTTGTACTGGTACACGATCGAGTTCGGGCTGATCCGCGAGGCGGGGCAGTTGCGGGCCTATGGCGCGGGCATCCTGAGTTCGTCGGGCGAACTGGCGTACTCGGTGCAGAGCCCAGAGCCGCAGCGCATTCCGCTGCAACTGGAGCGCACCATGCGCACGCGCTACAAGATCGATACGTACCAGCAGACGTATTTTGTGATTGACAGTTTTGAGCAGCTGTTTGAGATGACGGCGGCGGACTTTGCGCCGATCTATCAGCGGCTGCGGGGGTTGCCGGAGTTTGCCGCGGATGAGCGGGAGGCTGTTGCGGCTTGATGTTTTGAAGAAACTGGCTGCCAGCGTTAGTGAATCATGCCCTGAAAGCTACGCTTTTAATAGCAACTTGCATCCAGGAATGCGGGGCTGGGCTGGGGTTGTTGGGCCTTTTGGATGAATCGGTCTCTGTGCCTGGGTTGAGGGCGGGGGCCGGGAGTCGCCCGGCTGGCGAGGCACTTTTCTTTGCTTCGCCAAAGAAAAGTACCCAAAAGAAAGGCGACCCCACTGTCTGCGTCCCCTGCGCTTCGCTACGGGGCAACCTGCGGTGCTCGGGTGTGGCGGGGTCTCGCTCAACTCGCGCCGCTGCGCGTCGCTCAGACACACGCGAGCCCTGATCCGCCAAACCCTGCGCTCCTCGGCGCATCCACAGGGGCAGCGGGCGCAAGCGCCACGCGCTGCGCAGCCTGGGCCGAGCGAAGCAATGGCCCGTGGGGCTGTTGGGATGTTCGGCTGTTCCACCCCTGCTGGCTGCGCCTGCGGCGGGGCGGTTGTGGGGTGGCACGCGCGTCGGAGCGCGCGTGCTTCGTGCTCTGACTCGCCGTGGATGTCTGAGCGGCGCGCGCAGCGCAAAGCGAGTTCCACGGCGCACCCCGCAGCCGCCCCGCCGCAGGTTTGCCCCTTCGCAACGCGAAGGGGTCGCAGACTGGGGGTCGCCTTTTCTTTGGTAACTTTCTTTTGGCGAAGCAAAAGAAAGTTACTCGCACGCCGGGCGACTCCCGGCTCCCGCCCTCAACAAAGGCACGCCACCCAATCAGCGCACAAGAACCAACACTGCAAAATCAATAGCTACCCACCCATATCCCACTAGCGCATCCAGCCCAAAAACCAAAACATTACCCCCGCCCAACCTCCTCCAGACAAGCCTTCATCACCCCAGGGTCAAACGCCATCTGAACATGCGCAACCCCTTCCACCAACCGGTGTTCCGCCCCCACCAACGCCGCTGTGGTCGCCGGAAACACGATGTTGTCGCAGTTCGAATACCAGCAGGTAAACAGCGCCGCACGCCCCGCAGGCTCCGCCCGCTGCAAGGCCACCACCCAATCCCCCGCCAAACTCATCTGCCGCCCATTCACCGCCCGGCTGAAACGCCCCAGCCACGTGCCACCATGCGGCGTACCCAGCGTCAACACACGGTGCACCCGCCCATCCGCCTGGTGCGCCCGCAGCCACGCCCGCACCGCCAAGCCCCCCATGCTGTGGCACAACAGCACCGGCGCCTGCCCCGTGGCCGCCGTCACCTTGCGAACGGCGTCTTCGATGATGTCCGCGTACTCGTCGATCGAGCCCATCACCGGCTCCAGATTCACCGCCACATAGGCATGCCCCCGCGCCTGCAAAGGCGCAAACCACGGCAGCCAGAGCCCCCGGTTGCACATGAATCCATGCACCAGCACCACGCCGCGCTTTCCCGTCGGCTGTGCAGGCAGCCAGTCGGGCACGGAATCATGGCGAAACGGCTGGCGCCAGCAAAACACCATCAGCGCCACCCACACCTCGGCCCACCAGGCACCCACCACCTGCGACAGGCGGGCGCGGGGCGCAGCATCGGCACGGTTGGTGATGTGCATCAGCACAAACTCCACCGCCATCACCACCAGGTAAATGCCGAGCGGCACCAGTGCCCCCAGCACGGCACGCAACGGTGAATGGGGCCACTGCCACACCAGCCAGGCGGCCATGGTCAGCAGGATGAACAGGAGCAGGGTTCGTTGCCAGCGCGCGATCATGGTGGTGATGGGCAGATGTTGTAATTGACCAGCCGCATTGTGCGGTCTGACCACCGCCCGACCCCGCAGAACGCAGAACGCAGAAAGGACCCCGCCCCATGGATGCCGCCCAGACCATCCGCGACTGCATCGCCGACGTGACCGCCCTGCGCCTGCACCGCACGGGCGACCCGGCGCTGGGGGCGGCGGTGGGCAGCGTCAAAAGCCTGCAGGCCCGGCGCTTTCGCGGCACCTATGCGGACCTGATGGACTCGCCCGCGTTCGGCCCCGCAGCGCAGTTCTTTCTGGAAGAGCTGTACAGCGACACCGACTACACCGACCGCGATCTGCAGTTTGGCCGCATCGCCGGCACGCTGCAGACCATGTTCCCCCAACCGGTCGTGAACACCGCCGTGGCCCTGGCGGTGCTGCACGCACAGACCGAGGGACTGGACCAGGACATGGGCCGCGCGTGGTTGCTGCACGAAGCCGATGCGGCCAACGTTGCCGCCCGCTACACCGCCGCCTGGCGCACTGTGGGCCAGCGCCATGCGCGCCAGCAGCAGCTGCAGCGCGTGCTGGCCATGGGGAATGACCTGGCGCGCCTCACGCGCACCCCCGGCCTGCGGATGATGCTGCGCATGATGCGCGGCCCGGCCAACGCTGCGGGTATGGGCGCGTTGCAGAAGTTT
This sequence comes from Acidovorax sp. Root568, assembly GCF_001427445.1. Taxonomy (NCBI): domain Bacteria; kingdom Pseudomonadati; phylum Pseudomonadota; class Betaproteobacteria; order Burkholderiales; family Comamonadaceae; genus Acidovorax; species Acidovorax sp. Root568. The sequence continues at coordinate 227,164 of NZ_LMGP01000014.1, forward strand.
CTGGAGGCGGGGTTTGACACCTTCGGCCAGCTTGCGCGCCAGCGCGGCGGGGTGGAGCAGTTTCTGGCCACCATCGAGCAGCGCGAGCGGGCGCTGATGGAGCAATTGTTCGATGCCGACCCTGTCGCCTGCGAGACCCAGCTCGCCAGCACACTAGGACAAGCCCGATAGCCCGCAACGCGCCCGCCTTCCACAATCTGGGCCCACCTATCAATGGCATTTGGCGAGCACAAGGAAACAAGCGCATGGAAAAGATCTGGCTCAAGAGCTACCCCCCGGGCGTCCCACACGACGTGAAGCCCGAGCAATACCGCTCTGTGGCCCACCTGCTGGAAGAGTCGTTCCGCAAACACGCATCGAGCCCGTTTTCGGTCTGCATGGACCAGTGGATGACCTACGGCGAGCTGGATCGCCGCTCGGCCGCTTTGGGTGCCTATCTGCAAAGCCTGGGCCTGGAGCCCGGTGCGCGCGTGGCCATCATGTTGCCCAACATCCCCCAGTTTGGCGTGACCATGGCCGCCGTGCTGCGCGCAGGCTATACCTGCGTGAACGTGAACCCGCTGTACACCGCCCGTGAGCTGGAGCACCAGCTCAAGGACTCTGGCGCCACGGCCATCGTGATCCTGGAGAACTTTGCCCACACGCTGGCTGAGGTCATTGACCACACGGCCGTCAAGCATGTGGTGATGGCCTCCATGGGCGACCTGCTGGGCTTCTGGTTTGGCAAATGGATCACCTTCGCCGTGCGCCACCTGGCCAAGATGGTGCCTGCGTATGACCTGCCGCTGTCGAATGGTCGCAAGGTCGTCAGCTTCAAGAAGGCGCTGTCGCTGGGCGAGCACAAGTCGCTCGCACCCAGCCAGGCCACGCTGGATTCGACTGCCTTCCTGCAGTACACCGGCGGCACCACGGGCCTGTCGAAAGGCGCGGTGCTGACCCACCGCAACATCGTGGCCGCCACGCTGCAGGCCGAGGCGTGGTTCACGCCCGCGCTGTCCAAAGTGGGCGACCTGAGCAAAGCCAACAGCATTGCCGCACTGCCGCTGTACCACATCTTCGCGCTCACACTGTGCCTGCTGGCCATCCGCCAGGGCTCCAGCCTCACGCTGATTCCCAACCCGCGCGACATTCCGAAGTTCGTAGCCGAACTCAAGAAGCGCCCCTTCCACATGCTGCCTGCGGTGAACACGCTGTTCAACGCGCTGCTGCAAAACCCGCAGTTCAAGGCGCTGGACTTCTCCCACCTGTGCGTGTCGCAGGCCGGGGGCATGGCGGCCAGCGAGGGCACGGCCAAGCAGTGGCAGAAAGTGACCGGCAGCACCATGATCGAAGGCTGGGGCATGAGCGAGACCTGCGCCATAGGCACCAACAACCCGGTGATCAGCACCACCTTCAGCGGCAACATCGGCCTGCCCTTGCCGGGCATCGACATCGCCATCAAGGACGACGAGGGCAACAGCCTGCCCCAGGGCGAGTCGGGCGAGATCTGCATCCGCGGCCCCAACGTGATGGTGGGTTACTACAACCAGCCCGAAGAAAACGCCAAGGCCTTCACGGCCGATGGTTTCATGCGCACGGGCGATATCGGCATCATGGACCCGCAGGGCTACACCCGCATCATCGACCGCAAGAAGGACATGATCCTGGTGAGCGGCTTCAACGTGTTCCCCAACGAGCTGGAGCAGGTCATCAGCCTGTGCCCCGGCGTGGTCGAATGCGCGGCCATTGGTGTTCCCGATGAGAAGCAGGGCGAGGCCATCAAGGTGTTCATCATCAAGAACGACCCGGCCCTGACCGAGGACGAAGTGGCCAACTACTGCCACCAGAACCTCACCGGCTACAAGCGCCCCAAGTACATCGAGTTCCGCGACGAGCTGCCCAAGAGCAATGTGGGCAAGATCCTGCGCCGAGAGCTGCGCAAGGCCTGAGGCCGTTGTTCCTGAGGGCAGAGCGACAAACGCTGTCCTCCATCACCTCCCCCAGGGCGCTTCGGCGCCCTTTTTCTTGGGCGTAAACCCTGCAGATCGCCCCACTGCGCCGGTAATCGAATGTCTGCATCTTCGGGTTTTTACTGATTAGCAAACGTTTGCGCAAACGTTTGCTTTCGTTATCATCCCGATCGCGACAAGGCACCGGGCATCCGTAGCCGCTCCTTTTTGGGGGCGGTGCCGGGGATTTCCCTCCACGCTGTCGGTCGCCTTAGGGCGATGCTGGATAAGTCTCCGCGATGCGGCGGGCCCTGGATCGGGATGGACTGCAAGGCGCAAACCAGAGTGATAGCCGTAGCTATCGCGAGGATTTGCAACGCTGCAGACCGTCCTGAGCCAGGGATGCGCCTGGCGCGAGAGGCTTGTTCAGCGTTGCCTCAGTCCACATTCCAACCTGGAGACAACACCCATGCAGTTCACCCGCCGTTCCGTTCAGACCGCCGCCGCCCTCGCCGTTGTGGGCAGCCTGCTGGCCAGCCCTGCCTTTGCGCAGGACAAGCCGAAGATCGCGCTCATCATGAAGTCGCTGGCCAACGAGTTCTTCCGCACCATGGAAGACGGTGCCAAGGCGCACCAGAAGGCCCATGCCAAGGAATACACGCTGGTGGCCAATGGCATCAAGAACGAGACAGACACGGCAGCCCAGATCAAGATGATCGAGCAGGCCGTGGCCCAAAAGGTCAGTGCCATCGTGCTGGCCCCTGCCGACTCCAAGGCGCTGGTGCCCGTGGTCAAGACGGCCATCGACAAGGGCATCCTCGTGGTCAACATCGACAACCAACTCGATGCCGACGCGCTGAAGGAAAAGAACATCACCGTACCCTTCGTGGGCCCTGACAACCGTGCAGGCGCCAAGCTGGTGGGCGACCACCTGGCCAAGACGCTGAAGGCTGGTGACAAGGTCGGCATCATCGAAGGCGTGTCCACCACCTTCAATGCGCAGCAGCGCACCCTGGGCTACCAGGACGCCATGAAAGCCGCCAACATCACCGTGGTGGGCGTGCAGTCCGGCAACTGGGAGATCGAAAAGGGCAACACCGTGGCCGCCGGCATGATGCGCGAGCACCCTGACCTCGTGGCCCTGCTGGCTGGCAACGACAGCATGGCCCTGGGCGCCGTGGCTGCCGTGAAGGCCGCCGGCAAGACCGGCAAGGTGCAGGTGGTGGGCTACGACAACATCGGCGCCATCAAGCCCATGCTGGCCGACGGCCGCGTGCTGGCCACCGCCGACCAGTACGCCGCCAAGCAGGCCGTGTTCGGCATCGAGCTGGCCCAGAAGGCCCTGGCCGCCAAGACGCCGCAGAACCAGCTGCCCGCCACGGTGAAGACGGAGGTGGTGCTGGTGACGAAAGACAGCAAGTAAGCCTCGGAGCGGAGAACAAAGCTCTTCTGGCGTTGTTGCCGTGTCTTGTCGTACTTCCAGTACTGCCTGCGACACGGCGCCTAGCCAGAACCGCTTCGCTGAGCTTTGTTCACCGCTCAAAACATAAAGCCCGCTCTGCAGTCGCCCCCATCACACCACCATGCTCAGCCCCTCCGCCGCCCGACAAGCCACGCCCCTGCTCGCCATCCAGGCCGTGGGCAAGGACTACACCGCCACCGTGCTCGATGGCGTGAACGTGGAGCTGTTTGCGGGCGAGGTGCTGGCGCTGACCGGGGAAAACGGCGCGGGCAAGAGCACGCTGTCCAAGATCCTCTGCGGGCTGGAACAGCCCACGCGCGGCGGCATGCAGCTGGCGGGGCAGGCCTACGCCCCCACGTCGCGCCGCGATGCCGAGCGCCACGGCGTGCGCATGGTGATGCAGGAGCTGGGCCTGGTGCCCACGCTCACCGTGGCCGAGAATTTGTTGATGGGCCGCCTGCCGCACCGGCTGGGCTGGCTGCAGCGCGATGCGCTGCACGCCGCCGCCCGTGCACAGCTGGCCAAGATCGGGCTCGACAACATCGACCCCGCCACCCCGGTCTCGCAACTGGGGATTGGCCAGCAGCAGATGGTGGAGATCGCGCGCAACCTGCAGGACGACACGCGCATCCTGGTGCTCGATGAGCCCACGGCCATGCTCACGCCGCGCGAGACCAATTACCTGTTTGAGCAGATCGCGCACCTCACCGCGCGCGGCGTGGCCATCATCTACGTGTCGCACCGGCTCGAAGAACTGCGCCGCATTGCCGACCGCGTGGCCGTGCTGCGCGATGGCCGCCTGGTGGACGTGCGCCCCATGGCCGGCATGAGCGAAGACGACCTGGTGCAGCGCATGGTGGGCCGCGTGGTGAGCGACCTGGACCACCGCCCGCGCCGCCCCATCGGCCCCGTGGTGATGAGCGCTGAAAACCTGGGACGGGGCACCGCCGTGCAGGACGTGAGCCTGGAGCTGCGCGCTGGCGAGATCTTTGGCATTGCCGGGCTGGTTGGATCGGGCCGCACTGAGCTGGTCCGCCTGCTGTTTGGCGCGGACCGGGCAGACCGTGGCAGCGTGACGCTGCACCAATCTTTTGAGCAAAAACAACCGCAAGCGCCAGTGAATCATGCGCCAGCAGCTACACAAAACATAGCAAAATCACCCACACTAGCACCCACCGCCCCCCGCACCTGGCAGCGGGGTTTCGCATCGCCGCTGCAGGCCATCGCCGCCGGTGTGGGCCTGGTCACCGAAGACCGCAAATCGCAGGGTCTGCTGCTCTCGCAGCCCATCCGCATCAACGCCACGCTGTCCGACCTATCGGCCGTGTCGCGCGGCGGCTGGCTGCAGCGCGGGCTCGAAAGCCGCCTGGTGCAGGGCTTTGTGCGCACGCTGGGCATCCGCTGCCGCAGCCCCGAGCAGCCGGTGGGGCAGCTGTCGGGCGGCAACCAGCAAAAGGTGGTGTTTGCCCGCTGGCTGCACCGCGAAGGCCGCGTGCTGCTGCTGGATGAACCCACGCGCGGCGTGGACGTGGGCGCGCGCGCCGAGCTGTATGGCGAGCTGGATCGCATGGCCCTGGAAGGCCGCGCGCTGCTCATGGTGTCGTCTGACCTGCGCGAACTCATGGCCATGGCCGACCGCATCGGCGTGATGAGCGCGGGCCGCCTGGTGGCCGTGTTCGAGCGCGGCGAGTGGTCCGAGCAATCGCTGCTGGCGGCCGCGTTCTCCGAGCCCGGCGGGCGCACCAGCACCACCCCTTCAACTTCTTCTCCTGTGACCGCATGAACGCCCCCACCACATCTGCCGCGCCCGCTGCGGCGCCTTCCTCCGCTTCGGTCTGGCGCAGCCAGCTGGGCACCTACCTGGGCCTGCTGGCCGTGCTGGCGGGCATGGTGGCGCTGTTCTCGTCGCTGTCCGAATACTTCTGGAGCGCCGAGACCTTCATCACCATCGCCAACGAGATCCCGGCCCTGGCCGTGATGGCCGTGGGCATGACCTTTGTGCTCATCATTGCGGGCATCGACCTGTCGGTAGGCTCGGTGATGGCGCTGGCCGCTGCGACCTCGGCCGCCGCCATCCTGCAATGGGGCTGGACGGTGCCCGCCGCCGCAGTGCTGGCACTGGCCACGGGCCTGGTGTGCGGCACCATCACCGGCATGATTTCCGTCGCATGGCGGCTGCCCTCGTTCATCGTGTCGCTGGGCATGCTTGAAGCCGTGCGTGGCAGCGCGTATGTGGTGACCGACTCGCGCACGCAGTACGTGGGCGATGCGATCTCGTGGCTGTCGGCACCCTTCTTTGGCGGCATCTCGTTCGCCTTCTTGCTGGCCGTGGTGCTGGTGGTGGTGGCACAGCTGGTGCTGTCGCGCACCGTGTTTGGCCGCTGCGTGGTGGGCATTGGCACCAATGAAGAAGCCATGCGCCTGGCCGGTGTGGACCCGCGCCCTATCCGCGTCATCGTGTTTGCGATGACCGGCCTGCTCGCGGGCCTGGCGGGCCTCATGCAGTCGGCCCGGCTCGAAGCCGCCGACCCCAACGCCGGAACCGGCATGGAACTGCAGGTGATTGCGGCCGTGGTGATTGGCGGCACCAGCCTCATGGGCGGGCGCGGCTCGGTGGTCAACACCGCGTTTGGCGTGCTCATCATCGCGGTGCTGGAGGCAGGCCTGGCCCAGGTGGGCGCCAGCGAGCCCAGCAAGCGCATCATCACGGGTTTTGTGATCGTGGCGGCCGTCATTGTGGACACGCTGCGCCAGCGCCGCGCCGCCCGCTGAACCTGTTTCAACACACCGATTTTTCTTTTTCCTGCATGGCTACTATCAAGGACGTTGCGCGCCACGCCGAGGTGTCCGTCACCACGGTGTCGCACGTGGTCAACGGCACACGCCGCGTGAGCCCCGAGGGGCGCGAGCGGGTCGAGGCCGCCATCCGCGCACTGGGCTATGTGCCTAGCGCCATTGCGCGCAGCCTCAAAAGCAACAACACGCGCACGCTGGGCATGCTGATCCCCAACAGCTCCAACCCCTACTTTGCCGAGATCGTGCACAGCGTGGAAGACCGCTGCTTTGGCGCGGGCTACAACGTCATCCTGTGCAACACCAACGACGAGGCGCACCGCCAGGGCACCTACCTGCAGGTGCTGGCCGAGCGGCGCATCGACGGGCTCATCGTGGTCTCCACCGGGCACGACGCCACGCTGGCCACGCAGCTGGCGGGCCTGTCCATCCCCACCGTGCTGGTGGACCGCGAAATCGACATCGCCGAGCAACAGCCCTGCGACCTGGTGGAAACCGCCCACATGCAGGGTGGCCTGCTGGCCACGCGCCACCTGCTGTCGCTGGGCCACCGCCGCATTGCCTGCATTGGCGGCCCCGACGGCATTGCCCCCAGCGAGCAGCGCATTGCCGGCTGGCGCACCGTGCTGGCCGATGCGGGCTGCGGCACCGGCGAGGGCCTGCTATGGCATGGCAACTTCACGAGCCAGGGTGGCTACGAAGCCATGCACGCCGTGCTGCGCGCGCCTGAGCCGCCCACTGCCGTCTTCGTGTGTAACGACCTCATGGCCATGGGCGCGCTGTGCGCCGCGCACGAACGCGACCTGCGTGTGCCCGAGGCACTGTCCATCGTCGGCTTTGACGACATCGAACTCACTGCCTTCACCAGCCCGCCGCTGACCACCGTGGCCCAGCCCAAGCAGCGCATCGGCGCCCTGGCCGTGGACATGCTGCTGGAGCGCATCGACGGCAAGCGCCAGGACGCACGCAAGGTGATGCTGCAGCCTGAGCTGCGCGTGCGCGCCTCCACGGCCCATGCGCCCGGAGGTGCGGCATGAGCCCGACCCACACGCCCCGCATCGCCGTCGTCGGCAGCCTGAACATGGACCTGGTGCTCCAGGTGCAACACGCACCGGGCCCTGGCGAGACCGTGCTGGCCGACGCCCTGCACCTGGTGCCCGGCGGCAAGGGCGGCAACCAGGCCGTGGCCTGCGCGCGCCAGGGCGCGGAGGTGGCCTTGTTTGGCCGCGTGGGCGACGACGGCTACGGCCACACGCTGCGTGCCGGGCTCGACGCCGACGCCATCGACCACAGCGGCGTACAGACCGACATCGAAGCCACCACCGGCGTCGCCGCCATCACCGTGGAGGCCAGCGGGCAAAACCGCATCGTGGTCGTGCCCGGCGCCAATGGCCGCTTTGTGCTGGATGCCGCCGCGCTGGGCGCTGCGCTGCAAGGCGCAGGCAGCCTGGTGCTGCAGTTCGAAACCCCCCTGCCCCAGGTACTGGCCGCCGCCGAGATGGCCCATGCGGCGGGCTGTCCGGTGGTGCTCAACCCCTCTCCCATCCAGCCCCTGCCCGATGCGATGTGGCCGCTGGTGCACACGCTGGTCGTGAACGAGGTGGAAGCCGCCGCGCTGGCAGGCCAGAGCGTGGCCACGCCCGCCGATGCCGCGCAGGCTGCACAGGCCCTGTGCGCCAAGGGTCCCACCCAGGTGGTGGTGACCCTGGGCGCCGCAGGAGCCGTGGCCGCCGATGCTGCAGGCAACCGCTACCACCCTGGCCTGGTCGTGCAGGCGGTGGATACCACCGCAGCCGGCGACACCTTCCTGGGTGCGCTGGCCGTAGCGCTGGCACGCGGCGAGCCACTGGACGCCGCCGTGCGCGAAGGCATCCGCGCATCGGCGCTGTGCGTCACCCAGCCCGGCGCCCAGCCCTCCATCCCCACCCGCGCCGCCGTGGCGCACAGCCCCCAACCGCCCGCCTGGAGCCCCCTGTGAAACGCACCGCCCTGCTGCACGCCGAACTCTCCCACGCCATCGCCACCCTGGGCCATGGCGACATGCTGGTGATCGGCGACGTGGGCCTGCCTATCCCGCCCGGCCCGCGCCGCATCGACCTGGCCCTCACGCCCGGCATCCCGGCCGTGGCCGATGTGCTGCGGGTGGTGCTGGAAGAAATGCAGGTCGAGAAAGCGGTGATCGCCACCGAAGCCATGGAGCGCAACAGTGGCCAGTTGCCCACGTGGTGCCAGCTTCCGGTGGTCCCTAGCACCGTATCGCACGATGAGTTCAAGCGCCTGACCCAGCAGGCCCGCGTGATGGTGCGCACGGGTGAGTGCACGCCTTATGCCAATGTGATTCTGGTGGCGGGCGTGACGTTCTGACCTCACGACATTGAGGCCACATCACGGGGTTCGTTAAACCAGCACGGTAGACCCGAACTGGAGCTAGAGCTGGAGTTGCAGCAGCAGGAAAAGTGCGGCCCACGTCCCGCCAACCCATACGTTTCCCCATTGACTGCGGAGTCACCTTTTCCACACCCGGCTTCTGTGACTTAGCGCCAAAGCTGGCCGTGGCCTGGGTAGTTAGTCGGCGCGCCCCAGAACGCCGGACCACGGGTCTGGCGCTGCATTTGCAACGGGTTGAAACAACCACGTACTTTCATGCTCCCTACACATAATCAACCTGCAGCAAGAAGGCCCATGCTTGGCGCAGGCCCGCTTCAAGTTCATCAGGGAGGAAGCACTTTTGAAACCCATGTCGCGACAACATCGGCCTGCCCTCCCCTGGCTGGCAGGCTTACTCAGCCTTTCCATCTTTGCCACGTCCTGCGGGGGCGGTAGCGGTGGTGGTCCAGGCTCCAGCGGCCCAGATACCCCCGTCCCCGAGCCCACACCGGCACTCAGTCTGCTGGCGGGGGCCACCCACCGGTCCGGTTATCTGGATGGCGCCGCCGCCGACGCGCTTTTTTCCGGGATACCAGCACTCTCGCTTTCGTCCACAGGTGACTTGCTGATGGCAGATACAGGCAACCATTCCATCCGGAAATGGGCAACCTCCGGTCTCGTCAGCACCGTCGCAGGCGGCCAAAGTCCGGCCCCTGCACCCTCGGTCACTGTCCACTACGCCGATGGCGTGGGGCCAGCTGCACGTTTTTTCTATCCAACAGCGATCGCTGCAGACGCGTCAGGCAACACCTACGTGGCGGATACAGCCAACCACTTGGTGCGCAAGATTGACAGCACCGATGCCGTCACCACCATCGCAGGTAAACCCGGCGTGTGTGGCAATGCCGATGGCCCCTCCCAGGTCTCAACGCTCTGCGCTCCTCGCGAAATAAGGCTGGACAGCGCCGGGAATCTCTATGTCGGCCAGGGTAGCTACGCCTATCCAAAGATTCGCCTGATCACCCCTGCGGGCGTCACCAGCACCCTGCCCATGGAGCTGCCGGAGCCGGAGCGCTCCAAGTTCGTTGTGGATGCCTCCGGCACCGTCTACTTCACACACGGGAGTTCCATCAAGAAATCTACCCCCACCGGAGAAGTGACCCATGTCGCTGGCAACCAAGACACCCAGGGTGCTGCCGATGGCGATGCCGTGACGGCCAGGTTCAGCATCCTCCACGATTTGGCACTGGATGCCACCAACGAGCTTTATGCGCTGGATGGACATGACCCGGTCACCATTCTCCATATCGCCAAGAGCGGGGCCGTGTCCACCCTGACCCTCACAGCTCCTGCGGCTTCGGGGGGTAGAAGCCTGGTCGTTGATCGCAGCGGCAACTTCATCGTCAGCCTCGCCAATGTCCAATCCACGTGGATTCAAAAATACCATCGCGATGGCACCCGATCCACCCTTGTCGGGAAGCCCACGGCGGCGAATCCCGAGGCCGTCGCTGCAGACGGTCCGGGCACAGATGCGCGGTTCAAGGCTCCTCAGGCAATGGCTCTGGCGAAGTCAGGAGCGCTGTATGTGGGCGACTACGACGCTGGCAGGGTGCGCATCGTCCGCCCCGACGGCACCACAAGCGCACTCCCGCTCCAATGGCCTGCAGGCTTTGCGAACCCTTCCTGGCGGGCCATGGCGGTAGATGGGCAGGACAACATCTACACGGCCTCCATGGCACCGTTTCCTGGCGATCCCAATCTGGTTTTCAGGATCAGCCCCACCGGCCAAGCCTCGGTTCTGGCAGATGTGTCCACATGGGTTCCCCCATTCGTCCATGGTGGCACCACCTACAGATATGCTGCTGCCATCAATGGGGTTGCCGCCGACGCTGCAGGCACTGTCTATGCGGCAGGCGTCAATGGCGCCATCCTCAAGATCACCGCCGCAGGCGAGGTCACTTTGCTGGCCGGCAGTCCCGGCGCGTTGGGCCATGTGGACGGACAGGGCAGCGCCGCGCGCTTCTCCATCCTGGGGAATATGACCCTGGATCAGGCAGGCAATCTGTATGTGGTGGATGGGCTCAACGACGCGTTCACCGGGATTGGCCCCACCATTCGCAAGATCACCCCTGCTGGCACGGTCAGCACCGTCGCCGGCAGGGCCGATTTGCCTGCGGGTCTGGTGGATGGGCCGGCCAGCAGCGCGCGCTTTGCGGCAGCCAGTTACAGCAGCTACTCAGCTGGCGGGGTTTACATCGGGCAAGATTTTGGCTCTCTCAATGGAGAAAACGGCGGCACAGCCAGCCTCGCAATGGATGCCAAGGGCAATCTGTACGTCACGGATCCTGTCAACAGCGTGGTTCGCAAGATTTCCACAGAAGGCCAAGTCAGCACGCTGGTCGGTCGTGCCGGGCAGCGAGGCTTTCTGGGAGGGGATCTTCCGGGCATCATTCACACGCCTATCGGCATTGCCGTGCGGGATTCAAAGCTGTACCTCGCGACACGCAATGCAGTAACGCAGGTGAACCTTCCGAAGTAGCGAAAACACGGCCGTTTGGCGAAGACAGCAGGCGAGCGACGCTACTGCGCGCGAACCACGCGTACGCCACACTACGCTGCCATGGCGACTGGAAACCGCTTATGTTGGAGAGGCATTTTGTAGAACCAGAACCTTGGAGCCGAACCAATCAAATCGGTCCCTGCAGTGCGTTATTGACCCCATAGCAATGACCAACTCCCAGAGCTGGCTTGCAACTGTTTGAAACATAAAACTCTCGGATCCATGCGCAAATCAATTGGCAGCCGGAGAGCCCGGTGTTGAAGAAATCCACGTCTACTTTTATGCGGAGCATTCATTTGTGAAAACCGAGTCACGACAAACCCCATCCGTCCGTTCCTGGCTTGTGGTCACACTGAGCCTCTCCCTTCTGGCCGTGTCCTGCGGCGGCGGTAACGGCGAAGACGCAGCCCCGCCACCTCCCGCACCTAAAGGCGTGCTCAGCATGGTCGCGGGCGCCACGCAGGGTACCGGCTACCAGGATGGTGCGGCCGCCGATGCACTGTTTGCAGCCCCTCCGGCACTCGCATTGACACCTGCCGGCGACCTGATGTTGGCGGATTCCACCAACCAGGCGGTGCGCAAATTGACCGCCTCGGGCACGGTCGGCACTGTTGCGGGCGGGCAGCCCCCACGCCCATTCTCCTTTGCCAACCCCCCAAACTACGCCGATGGGCCGGGCCCGGCAGCACGCTTTGACAACCCCTCGGCGGTGGTTGTCGATGCCGCGGGCAACACGTACGTGGCAGACAACTACACCGTGCGCAAGATCGACAGCCAGGGAGTGGTCTCCACCGTGGCCGGAAAGCCCAGGGAATGCGGCTTTGACGACGGCCCGACGCAGGTGGCAACGCTCTGCGGTGTGATCGCCCTCCGGCTGGATGGTGCTGGCAACCTCTACATTTTGAGCGGTGGTGGCGACCGCCCATTCCGCAAGATCACCCCGGCAGGCATGGTCAGCACCCTGCCGCTGAAGCGCACATGGGACCTGCCCTCCACATTTGTCGTGGATGCATCGGGTGCGCTGTTCATTGTCGCTGGCAGCACCATCCAGAAATACACCCCTCAGACGGGGTTGGTACAGGTCGCCGGCTCGGCAGACGCCCAGGGAAACACGGACGGCGATGCCGCCACCGCCCGGTTTGGCACCTTGCTCGACCTGGCGCTGGATGCTTCTGGAAAGCTGTACGCCCTCGACCAATACCCCCCGGCGTATGAGACGACCCAAGACCACTCGATCGCCGTGCGCCGCATTGGCGAGGACGGCACCGTCTCGACGGTGCTGCACATTCCCCATGTGCAGACGGCCCGAAGCCTCGTCATCGATGCGAACGGCAACTTCATCGTCAGTTTGGGCAACTCGCTGTCGGCGTGGATCCAGAAATTCCGCCTGGATGGAACGACTTCCGTTCTTGCGGGCAAGGCCACGCCGTACGAACCCAAGCCGGTGCCCGCCGATGGCGCAGGGGCGCAGGCCCGTTTCATCGCTCCCCTCGCCCTGGCCTCCACCAAAGCGGGGGCTCTGTATGTGGGAGACGCAAGCAGCATCACCACCCTGCGCAAAGTGGAACCGGATGGCAGCACCAGCACCCTGCCACTCACCTGGGACACTGTTCCGAACGAAGTGCAGAGCAGGCCGTCCTGGCGGGCAATGGCCGTCGATGGCAACGACAACCTCTACACCGCCTCCAACGCTTGGTTGCCGAACCAGCCCAGCTACGTCTACAAGGTCACGCCCCAGGGCGCCATCAGGGTGCTGGCGGACCTTTCTCCCTGGTTCCCGCCTTTCGAGTACGCGGGGCGTTCGTACAAGTACGGTGGCCCCGTGAACGGACTGGTCGCCGACCCAGCAGGCAATGTTTATGCAGCAGGTGTCAACGGCACCATCGTGAAAATCACCCCGCAAGGCATCGTCAGCTTGCTGGCCGGCAGTGCGGGTGTGCTCGGCCATCAGGACGGACTGGGCAGCGCTGCACGCTTCTCCGTTCTAGGCAACATGACAACAGATCCCGACGGCAACCTGTACGTGGTCGACGGACTGCATGACGCCTTCACAGGCATCGGGCCCACCATTCGCAAGATTACGCCGTCGGGCGTCGTCAGCACCGTGGCTGGTCGCGCCGACCTTCCCGCAGGCTATGTCGATGGCCCGGCCGCCAGCGCGCAATTCACTGTGGCGGGTTACTCCACCTTGCTGATCGCCGCGACCATCCCGTGGGGAACGGATTTTGATGGCTTTCCCTCCACATGGGGTGGCACGGCCAGCTTGGCCGCCGATGCCAAGGGCAACCTGTACCTGACCGACCCTCGCTACAGCGTGATCCGCAAGATTGCGAAGGACGGACAAGTCAGCACTGTAGTTGGCCAAGCCGGACGGAAGGGCTTCCTGGCCGGAGAGGCCCCTGGCATCATTCACACGCCGGTGGGCATCGTCGTGCGAGATTCCAAACTGTTCTTCACCACCCACAATGCGGTGGCGCAAGTGACCTTGCCTCAGTAGCGGCGCAGAGCCAGACACCGCTTTTCCACCCAGCGGCATCGCTGGCGCGGGCATGCGGGTTTTGGAGGACTGCGGGCACGCTAAACCTGCAGTACGCTGGGCAGCATGCTGCGGCATAGCGTTAGTTTTGATGCCCGCCGCAAAGCCTCCACACTCGCCTTCATGCCCGCCACCGCTTACCACAATCTGCTGCCCCCTGAAATCACCGTTCTCGAACGCGGCTGGCTGTCGGCCAACAACATCCTCTTCATCGGCCAACACGACACAGCCATCGTGGACACCGGCTATTGCAGCCATGCCGAGCAAACCGTGGAGCTGGTGCGCGATGCCCTCGCAGGCCGCAGGCTGGACCGCCTGCTCAACACCCACCTGCACAGCGACCACTGCGGCGGCAATGCCGCGCTGCAAAAGGCCTGGCCCGGCGTGCTCACGGCCATACCGCCCGGCCAGGCCGACCATGTGCGCCAGTGGGATGCCTACGCGCTGAGCTACACCCCCACAGGGCAGGAGTGCCCACCCTTTCGGGCCGACACGCTGCTGGTGCCGGGCTCGTGCGTGCTGCTGGGCGACAAGCCCTGGCAGGTGCATGCCGCGCCGGGGCACGACCCGCACTCGGTGGTGTTGTTCGAACCCCAGGGCCGCGTGCTGATCTCGGCCGATGCGCTGTGGGAAAACGGCTTTGGCGTGGTGTTCCCGGAGCTGGAGGGCGACGATGCCTTCGCCCAGGTGGGCGCCACGCTGGACCTGATTGAAACGCTGTCGCCCCAGATCGTGATCCCGGGCCACGGGCCGGTGTTTGCCGATGCGCCCCGCGCCATCGACGGCGCCCGTCGCCGCCTGGATGGTTTTGTGCGCAACCCGGGCAAGCACGCGCTTTATGCGGCCAAGGTGCTGCTCAAGTACAAGCTGCTCGAATGGCAGCAGATCGGCATACCCAACCTCACGGCCTGGGCGCAGGCCACGCCGTATTTCGGCATGCTGCGCGCACGGCACTTTGCCACGCAGACCGAGGCCGAATGGCTGGAGAGCCTGGCAGATGAACTGGTGCGGTCAGGCGCCGCTGCGCGCCAGGGCGAGGTGCTGCACAACGTGTGAGGCCTGGCGCCTCGGCATGGCTGGGTGCCAGTGCGTGCCCTGACGGAGGGACCCCACCACTGGCGCAAAGCGCCTGGGCGGATCAGCACAACGCCCTCAGTGTTTGTATTGCTTGTCGCAGCCCGTCACGTGGTTCTTGCTGCTGGACATGCACTGGTAAAACGACTTCTTGTTGCCCGATGCGCCCTGACAGTCCGACACGCTGTACTTGCCCTTGGCCTCGCGGATTTTGGGGGCGGCGGAATCAAACGCTGCCTGCGTCATGTAGCCATCGCGCACGTTCTTCTGGCCCACCTCCAGCATCAGGTCAGCTTGGTAGTGGATGTTGTCAACGGCCACGGCGCAGTTCAGGGGCACCTGCAGGCTATCCACCGTGCCCAGCGATTTCTTGAGCCCTTCGCCAAACTCCTCCACGTCCTTGGAGACCTTTTTGGTGCCATCGGGGTTGTACTGCTGGCCCGCCTTGGCGCTGGCGCCCTTGTTGCCGGATGAGGTGCTGCCGCCACTGGTGCCGTTGTTGCTTTGCAGCTTCAGCGGCTCGGCGTCCTGTTTGGCGGGCGGGGGCTGCGAGCCATAGTGGGTCTTGCCATCGGCATCCACCCACTTGTACACGGGTTGCGCCTGAGCACCCACGCCCCACGCCCACACTGCGACCACACAGGCCATCCATGCCAGTTTGCCCATCACACCCTCTCTCTTTTAATTAAAACCCACTGAAGCGCCAGTTGAATATGCGCCTTCAGCTCCTCTATTGATAGCAATCCAGATACCTTTCGCCCCCGCCGGCGAGCAACAGGGCCTCAGGGCAAGTCCTTGTTCACCTCGGGCAGGTTCGCGTCGCGGGGGCCAATGGTGCCCAGGCGGCTCTTGAGCGACTGGGGCAGGCCGGTGAGGATGGCTGCGTAATTGGTGGTGTTGGAGAGCACCTTCTTCACGTAGTCGCGCGTCTCGGCAAAGGGCACGTTCTCGGCCCAGATGGCGGCGTCCAGCACCGGGCCGTTGCGCCAGCTGCGCGGGCGGCCGGGGCCCGCGTTGTAGGCGGCCGCAGCCATGGGCATGGAGCCCGCAAAGTCGTCCAGTGCCAGCTTGAGGTAGGCCGTGCCGATGGTGATGTTGGTGTCGCGATCGGTGATCTGGTCGGGCGTGAAGTTGGTGAGGCCAATCTTCTTGGCCGTCCAGCGGGCCGTGGCGGGCATCACCTGCATGAGGCCCGAGGCACCGACATGCGAGCGGGCATCCATCACAAAACGGCTTTCCTGGCGGATCAGGCCGTACACATAGGCCGGGTCGATGCCGATGCCTTGGGCACGCTCCACCACGGTGCTGCGAAACGGCATGGGAAAGCGCTGCGTCACGTCCACCACGCCCTTGGTGCGTTCGCTGGTGTTGATGCAGCGGTCCCACACCTCGCGCTGGCAGGCGAAGTCGGCGGCGGCCAGCAGTTCGCGGTCGGGCATGCCGCCGCTCTGGTGTAGGTTGGTGGTGTAGTTCCACTCGCGCACGCCTTCGCTGCGCAGGCCCAGCAGGATGGCGTACAGGGCGCGGTTGAGCCCCGGGTTGGCGCGGGCGGCGGCCTTTTCTTCGGCGGTGAGGGGCGCGGGAGCGGGGGGTGTGGTGATGCGCTGGCCCAACTCTTCAAGCGCCAGCTGCTCATAGAAGCCGCGCGTTCCGGCAATGCCTTCGAGCAGTTGCCGGGCTTCGGCGCGTTCGGCATCGCTCACGCGGCCCGCCAGCAGCGAGCGTGCCTTCCAGTACACCCAGGTGCTGTCCTGCCGGCCTTCAGGGCCCATGGCATCCACCGCCTTGCCCACGGCCTTCCACTGGCCGGCGCGCAAGGCGGCACGCACCTTCCAGCCCAACAGGTCGTCGTTGAGGTCGCTGTCCTTGGTCACGTTGGCGAAGTAGCCGTGGGCGTTGCTGGCCAGTTTCTGCGCAGCGGTCTTGCCGATCACGCCCCAGGCCCAGTTGCGCTCTTCGGCCGAGAGGTGCACGCCCCATTTGTTCTCCAGCTGATAGGCCGCGCCGTCCGGGTCGCTGGTGGCCAGCTTCAACAGGGCGAGCAGCACCAGTTCCTGCCGGGCCTTGCCGGCCGCCGTGGCGCGCGAGAGCAGGTATTTGCTGGGCGCATCGAGCACATCCTTGAGCTGCGGCAGCGATTCGGGCGAAACGATCTCGACCGCCGAGCGCACCACGCGGGGGCGGTTGGCCTCCACGCCCAGGCGGGCCTTGCGCCACACGTCCAGGGCCGAGAGCTTCTTGTAGCCATAAGACTCGCGCGCGGCGTGGGTGCAGCCATCGTCGGCGTCGCGGATCGCATACCAGTTGCTGCGCACGTCCTCGGCCACGGTGGCCGGTGCCGTGCCCTTGATCTGGTCGATCAGCAGCGCGTAGCAGCGCACTTCGCGGTCGTCCGACATGCGGTAGCTGGGGTGTTGGTCGGCAAACTGGCCCCAGTCGCGCCGCTGGCCCAGCAGCAGCAGCCAGTCGTTGCGCAGGCGGTCTTCCTGGTAGGTGCCGGCGTAGCGCTGCAGGAAGGCCTGAATCTCCTGTGGCGAGGCCTCGCCCAGACGCACGCGCAACTCCCAGTAGGCGGCCCAAGGCTCGAGCGCATGGCCGCGTGCCGCAGGCAGCAGCTGCGCGAGCTTGTTGCGGTCGCCCTTGCGGAACGCCTGCTGCATCTCCAGCAGGGTATCGTCACCACGGTTTTGCGCCATGACAAGGGGCGCGGTGGCAACCAGCAGGGTGGCGGCCACAAGGGGTGTCAGAATCGCTCTGAGAAATTGCATGGGGGAATTATCTGATGGACAAAGCAGCCCTTCGGCGCACATTGATAGAAGAACGCCTCAACCTGCCCGACCGCCTACAGCGGGCCGACCTGTTACAGCAGGTGATGCGCATCTGGCTGGTGAACCGGCCGGATACGGTGATCGGCGCCTACTGGCCCATCAAGGGCGAGTTCGACCCCCTGCCCGCCCTGCACCGCTGGAAGGAAGACGGCGAGCTGCTGGACGAACCCCTGCGCCGCCGCATCGGCCTGCCGGTGGTCAACAAGCAGCACAAGACCCTCACCTTCCACGCCTGGTACCCCGGCTGCCCCATGGAAGAGGACGCCTATGGCATCCCCAAGCCCAAGGACACCGAGGTCATCGTGCCCACGCTGCTGTTTGTGCCCTGCGTGGGCTACGCACCGGGTGGCTACCGGCTGGGCTATGGCGGCGGCTTTTACGACCGCACGCTGGCGACGCTGCAGCCCAAGCCGTTCACCGTGGGCCTGGGCTTCACCCATGGCTACCTGGACGACTTCGAGCCCGAGGAGTTCGACCTGCCACTCGACGCCATCCTGAACGACAACGGCGTGGTCTGGCCCATCTGATCCCCGGCCAGGCAGACCTGCACGATGGCCTGTGATGCCGGCAGCGCATCATTCAGGCCAGTTTTTGGCATCGCTGACGCGCACGGCAGCCGCTAGCATGGCGGGCTGACCTCTTCATCTCAGGTGCCCAACATGCTCAAGCTCTACATCGGCAACAAGAACTACTCGTCCTGGTCCATGCGTCCCTGGGTGCTGCTCAAGCAGGCGGGCATCGTCTTTGAAGAAGTGCGCGTGCGCTTTGACAGCTTTGACGCACAGTCGGAATTCAAGCGCACCATCGGGGCCGTGAGCCCCACGGCCAAAGTGCCCGTGCTGGTGGACGGCGACCTGGTGGTGTGGGACACCCTGGCGATTGCGGAGTACGTGGCCGAAACCCATCCCGATAAAAAGCTCTGGCCCACCGACGCCAAGGCCCGCGCACGCGCCCGCAGCGTCTGCGCCGAGATGCACAGCGGTTTCACCGCCCTGCGCAGCCACTGCCCCATGAACATCGAAGCGGACCTTGCCGACACCGGCGCCCTGATCTGGCGCGACCAGGCCGGCGTGCGCGCCGACGTGCAGCGCCTGGTGGAGATGTGGAGTGCGTTGCTGCATCAGCACGGCGGTCCGCTGCTGTTTGGCGAATTCACCGTGGCCGACGCCTACTTTGCCCCCGTCTGCATGCGCCTGCATACCTACGCCCTGCCCGTGCCTGCGACCATCCAGGCCTATGTGGATCGCGTGCGCGCCCTGCCCGGCGTGCAGGCCTGGATCGACGAGGCACTGGCCGAAAAGGACTTTCTGGACTTCGAAGAGCCCTACCGCCTGCGCCATACCGAAGGCTGAGCACCACCATGGCCGTCACCATCTACCTGCGCTACGTGCTCAACACCAGCAAGCTGAAAGAGTTTGAGCACTACGGAAAACTGTGGATTCCGCTGGTCGAGAAGTTCGGCGGCCAGCACCACGGCTACTTCATGCCCAGCGAGGGGGCCAACAACATTGCGCTGGCGCTGTTCACGTTCGAGAGCCTCGCCGCCTACGAGGTGTACCGCCAGCAGTCGATGCAAGACGCGGAGTGCCAGGCGGCTTTCCGCTATGCCGAAGAGACGGGGTGCATCGTGAGCTACGAGCGGAGTTTTTTCCGCCCCGTGTTCCACTGACCCGGCGGGGCCGTGCAGCCCCGTTACCGGAACTGCTTGCGCAAGAACGCCTTGTGCCGCGCGATGTGGGCCAACTGGGCGGGGGCGATGGTGCCGCCCAGGTCTTCGTCCTCGGCGTTGAGCACCTGGTTCGCGTAGGCCATGGCACGGGCCACCACCTCTTCCTCGCTCACGCCCTGGGTGGCTGCAAGGTCCATCGCCACGCGGCGCATGGCGCGCTGCGACAGCATCCACATCGCGCCGAAGGAATCCCATGCGGCCGCCACCTCCTTGAACTTGTCGTGTTCAGCCAGGATGTCGTTGAGCGGCTTGGTCAGGATCTCCTGCAGGGCCTCCACCTGGGCCTTCAGGGCCTCGAATTGCGCCTCGCGCTGCAGGGCCTCGGCGGCCGCGTTGGCGGCGGCGTCAGGCGCCTGGGGCACGGGCACGCTGCCGTCGGGGTTGAGCTGGGCAATGGTGAGGTCGGACGATAGGGACATGGTGGCGGGACTATACGACCCTCGTCCTAAACTACGCCGATGCAAATCTACATGGTGGGCGGCGCGGTCCGCGACAAGCTGCTGGGCCGACCGGTGAATGACCACGACTGGGTGGTGGTGGGCGCGACGCCTGAGCAGATGCTGGCGCAAGGCTACCTGCCCGTGGGGCGCGACTTCCCCGTCTTTTTGCACCCCGAAACACGCGAGGAATACGCGCTGGCCCGCACCGAGCGCAAGAGCGGGCGCGGCTACCGGGGCTTTGTGGTGCAGAGCTCGCCCGATGTGACGCTGGAGGAAGACCTCTCACGCCGCGATCTCACTATCAATTCAATAGCATCCAGCACAGATGAATCCGGCACTACTCGTCTTTTTGACCCCTACCACGGCGAAAAAGACCTCCGTGCGCGCGTGCTGCGCCATGTGACCGATGCCTTCCGCGAAGACCCGGTACGCATCCTGCGCGTGGCGCGGTTTGCTGCGCGCTTCACCGACTTCACGGTGGCGCCCGAGACGATGCAGCTGATGCGCGAGATGGTCGCGCATGGCGAGGTGGACCACCTGGTGGCAGAGCGCGTGTGGCAAGAGCTGGCGCGCGGGCTGATGGAAGCACAACCCTCGCGCATGTTCGAGGTGCTGCGCGGGTGTGGCGCGCTGGCCGTGCTGCTGCCCGAGGTGGCGCGCCTGTGGGGCGTGCCCCAGCGGGCCGAGTACCACCCCGAGGTGGACACCGGCGTGCACCTGATGATGGTGCTGGACATGGCTGCGCGGCTGCAGGCGCCACTCACCGTGCGCTTTGCCTGCCTGGTGCACGACCTGGGCAAGGGCACCACGGCCGCCGATGTGCTGCCGCGCCACATCGGGCATGAGGAGCGCAGTGCCGAGCTGCTGAAAGACGTGGCCGAGCGCCTGCGCGTGCCCGTGGACTGCCGCGAGACCGCCGAGGTGGTGGCGCGTGAACACGGGCACATCCACCGCAGCGCCGACCTGTCTGCCGCTGCTCTGGTGCGCCTGCTGGAGCGCTGCGACGCCATCCGCAAGCCCGAGCGGTTTGCCGAGGTGCTGTTGGCCTGCGAGTGCGATGCGCGCGGGCGGCTGGGGTTTGAAGAGGCCGCGTATCCGCAGCGCCCCCGCCTGCTGGCCGTGCTGGCAGCCGTCCAATCGGTCGTCACGCGCGAGATTGCGGCACAGGCCGCCGCCAGGGGACAAAGCGGCCCGCAGGTGGGTGCGCTGATCCACCAGGCACGGGTCGAAGCCGTGGCGCAGTGGCTGCACACCCAGGCGCACGGTACCACCACCTGACCGCGTGCGCTACGTCGCCAAGATCGGTCCAACCCTCCCTACAATCCGCGTCCGCTCGCACTCTGGAAAGGGTGCATCTTTTGGCTTTTTTGCGATCACGACGCCTCCATGACCTCTGTGCACATCCGCCCCGCCACTCCGGCAGACGCCGACACCATCGCGCCGCTGTTGGATGCCTACCGGCAGTTCTACGAACAGGCAGCAGACCTGGCCGGAGCGCGGGCCTTCATTGCAGAGCGGTTGGAGCGCGAGGAGTCCGTGATCTTGCTTGCGATGGATGGGGCACAGGCAGCGGTGGGCTTTTGCCAGCTCTACCCCACGTTCTGCTCGGTGGAGGCTGCGCCCATCTACACGCTGTACGACCTGTTCGTGGCGCCCGCAGCGCGCAAGACAGGGGCCGGGCGCAGCTTGCTGCTGGCGGCAGAAACGACGGCCCGCGCCCGTGGCAAGGTGCGCATGGACCTGACCACGGCCCACACCAACACCACGGCGCAAAAGCTCTACGAATCGCTGGGCTGGACGCTGGACACAGTGTTCCGCGCATACAACAAGCGTGTCAGCGCCTGAAGCTCCATTCCCCCACCAGCGCTACCAGCGCAGCAGACGCGGCCCCAGCACAGCCCCCAGAGCAGTCGGGATGGCCATGCCCGCCAGATACCACACCGCCAAAAACGGGGTGGCCATCTCGGGGCAATGCAGGGCATACACCAACGCCCCCAGCGCGCCTGCCAGCAAGCCAGCGCCCGCTCCTGCCCACGCCAGCCGCGTGGGCGCAGCGCCCTTGAGCGCCCAGAAGCCCCCAACGAACGCAGGAACCGACAGCAAGGCGATATTGAAGGGACAAGTCCGCCAGGTGCTGCCCAGAATCAGCGGCACACGCTCCGCCGCAGGCACCTGCCACAGAGCCCCCAGGGCCATGGCCCACAGCACCAGCGGCGGCACCGCCAGCCACAGGGCTGCGAGGCCCAGCGGCATGCCCGGGCGGGCCATGCGGCGCAGCAGCGCCAGGCCAGCGGCTGCCAGGGCGGCCGCAAACACCAGCTTGCCCCAGAACATGGGCAACGCCATGGTCGCCAGCAGGTCAGGGCGCAGGCCGAACAGCGCCAGCATCAGCACCCCGGCACCGGCAATGCCCACAGCGCTGGCGACAGCAAACCGTCGCTCAATAGCGGCGGGCTGCACCGGCCGGTCATCGGTGGCCAGCAGGTGGATCAATTCATCGGTTTTCATGCCATTCCCCTGATCTTGGCGGCCAGGGCCTTGAGCCCCCGGTGCACGCCGACTTTGACGGCCGACTCCGACAACCCCGTGAGGCGCGCCGTCTCGACCACCGACAACCCTTCCAGCTTCACATACTCAATGGGCAGCCGCTGCTTGTCTGGCAGCGTGCGCAACAGTTGCCCCAGGTCTCGCCGGGCTTCGGCAGCCTCGCTGTCGCTGGTGGCAAACAACTCGTCGGCATCGTCCAGCGGGTCGTTGCGGCCCTCCTTCACGGCATGCGAGCGCAGCCAGTCGATGAGCTTGTAGCGCGCAATCGCATGCGCCCAGGCGGTCACCGGCATCTCGGGCCGGTAGGTGTGGCGCTGGTTGTGCACGGCCAGCAGCGTCTCCTGCACCAGGTCTTCCACCTCATCGGGCCGCTGCGCCAGGCGGCGGCGCAGGAAGGCGCGCAGGTGAGCGCTCAGCTCCTTCAAAAAACGCTGGTAAGCGGCTGCATCGGCATCCAGCCCCTGCATCAGCAAGCCGCGCAGGCGCTCTTCCACTATCTCCATGGTGTCTCCCTGCAAAGAATTCGTATGCCGGAGCCAATGGGTTACAGGCAACACAAAAAATATTTGCGCAACGCCGCCACGATTTTTTGAGCAGTGCTGTAACCCGCCTGATGCACAGCCCGAATTACAACGCAGATCGGGCCACTCAATGCGACCTCAGTGCCGCCACCCGGTCGGATTCAACCTTTATCCAACCCTCGGAGAACCGTACCATGACCACTCGCACCCTCAGCCTCGGCGCCCTCGCACTTGTTGCCCTGACCTCTGGCGCCGCCATGGCCCAAACGAACGCCGCCCCCATGGACGGCGCCAAGCCTGCCATGGAGAAGTGCTACGGCGTCTCGATGGCTGGCAAGAACGACTGCGCTGCAGGTCCCGGCACCACCTGCGCGGGCACGTCCAAGATGGACTACCAAGGCAACGCCTGGAAGTTTGTGCCCGCAGGCACCTGCACCACTATCAAGACGCCCAAGGGCATGGGCATGCTGACGCCCATGAAGAGCTGACCATGGCATCCCCTCTCACCGCCGGCCTGGGTCTCAAGCCCCAGCACTACGACGAGGCGCTGCGGTGCACTGCCCCCGGCCTGTGGTGGGAGGTGCACCCCGAGAACTACCTGGCCGACGGCGGCCCGCGCCTGGCCTGGCTGGAGGCCATCCGTGCGTGCCACCCAGTGGCACTGCATGGCGTGTCACTATCGCTTGCGGCCGATGCACCACCTGATGAGGCCCACCTGGCACGGCTTGCGGCCCTCGCAAGACGGATAGAGCCCGCCATCATTTCGGAGCACCTGGCCTGGTCCACCTGGCGCGGGCAATACCTGCCCGACCTGTTGCCGTTTCCACGCACGCACGCGGCACTGCACCGCATCGCCGGCAACATCGCCCGCACGCAGGATGTGCTGCAGCGCCCCATCGCCATCGAGAACCCCACGCATTACCTGCACATCGACGGCCACGACTGGGCGGAAACCGATTTTCTGGCCGAGCTGGTGCGGCGCACCGGCTGCACGCTGCTGCTGGACGTGAACAACGTGTACATCAGCGCCAACAACCTGGGATTTAGCGCGCAAGCCTACCTCGAAGCTTTCCCCCTGCACGCCGTGGCAGAGATCCACCTGGCAGGCCACCATGCCGACCCGGTGCATGGCAATGCTCTGCTGATCGATAGCCACGATGCGCCCATCGCGCCAGCGGTGTGGGCGCTGTACGAGCAGGTGATGGCGCGCACCGGCCCCGTACCCACCCTGATCGAACGCGACGACCAGTTGCCTACCTTCAATGAACTGCTGGCCGAGCGGGAGCAGGCCCACCGCGCGCTCACCCATGCACAGCCCCGGGAGGTTGCATGCAGCTGAGCACCTTTCAGGACGGCTTCTCTGCCGCTCTGCTCGGCCATGCGGCAGATGCACCATGGCTGTCCGCATTGGAAGCTCAGCCTGGTTTTGCCGTGTACCGCAACACCGTGCTCAAGGGCTGCATCGATGCGCTGCAGGCCAATTACCCCACGGTGTGCCAGCTGGTGGGCGAAGACTGGTTCCGCGCCGCTGCGGCTGTGTTTGCCCGCGCGCAGCCGCCGCGTGACGGCCTGCTGGTGGACTATGGCGCGGGGTTTGACAACTTTCTGGCCGGTTTTGCACCGGCGGCCGAACTGCCCTACCTGAGCGCCGTGGCGCAACTGGACTGCTGCTGGACCGCATGCCATCTGGCGGCAGACGCCGCCGCCGTGGACCGCCATTGGCTGGCACAGCAGACCCCTGACACTTTGCCCCTGGTGCATCTGCGGCCCCACCCCGCCGCACGCTGGGCTTGGTGTGACGAGCATCCGGCTTATGCCCTGTGGCAGAGCCACCGTGAAGGTCTGCATCCCAATGAGGCGCTGGAGTGGACGGGCGATGGCGCCTTGCTGACCCGGCCCCATGCCGAAGTGATGTGGCACCCCTTGTCGCGGGCAGGCACGGCTTTTTTGGACGCCTGCGCTGATGGCCGCACGCTGGAAGCCGCCGCCACGTCGGCCCTGAATGCCGAACCCACCGCCGACTTCGCCGCCCTAATCAGCACCTTGCTGGACGCAGGCGCATTGATACTCACCGAATCACGCACAGGCTGAGGAGCCCTTCATGACCACCAGCACACACTTCCCTTCGGCCCCTGCCAAAGGCCCACGCTTGCTCTTGGCGCGCCTGGCCGACACCGCCACCTGGCTCACCCCGCACAGCTTGCTGGCACTGGTCAACCGGGTGGCCATTGCGGGCATCTTCTGGATGTCGGCACGAACCAAGGTCGAGGGCTGGTTCACCATCTCCGACAGCGCGTATGCGCTGTTCCGCGACGAGTACAAGCTGCCCTTGCTGCCGCCCGAACTGGCGGCGCAGACGGCCACCGTGGCCGAGCACCTGTTTCCGGTGCTGCTGGTGCTGGGCTTGTTCACGCGCCTGTCGGCGCTGGCACTGCTGGGCATGACGCTGACGATTCAACTGTTTGTCTACCCCGACGCCTGGCCCACCCACCTGTCATGGGCGGGGCTGATGCTGTACCTGGTGGGGCGCGGCGCCGGCAGCGTGTCGGTGGACCGCGTTCTGGGAATCCGCTGACTGCTGCACATCAACCTGCGGTGGTACGCACCCAGCGCACGATGTCTGCCGCCCCCAGCGCGCCCGAAATGCGCGCCACCTCACGCCCTTGCTGGAACAGGATCATGGTCGGAATGCTGCGGATGGCGTAGCGCGCCGCAATGGCCTGCTGGTCTTCGGTGTTGAGCTTGGCAAGGCGCACGCGGGGTTCCAGCTCACGGGCAGCCTGCGCAAAGGCGGGCGCCATCTGGCGGCAGGGACCGCACCACGGGGCCCAAAAATCCACCAGCACCGGGATGTGGCTGCGCACCACATGCTTGTCAAAGCTGGTGGCATCCAGCTCCAGCGGCGCCCCAGCAAACAGGGGCTGATGGCATTGGCCACAGTCGGGCGCGCTGCTCAGGTCGGCACTCTGCATGCGGTTGGTGGTGTGGCAATGAGGGCAGACGATGTGCAGGGCTTCGGTCATGGCGTGGCAGGGGCATTGGGATCACTGAACACATTGCGGCACTGGCTCTCCGTTTCAAGAGGTCGCAAACCTTGCGCGCGTTTACCAGTCCAGAATCCCCCTGGTCGCCATATCTGCATTGCAGCGTCTGCTATGGTTTCGTGCATGCAGCTGCTCCCCACACTGACAACTGCCCATGCGCTTTTTCTCGACTTCGATGGCACGCTCACCGAGCTGGCACCGCGCCCCGAGGCGGTGCGCATCGCGTCGGGGCTGATTCCCACGCTGTCATCGCTGCATACCCAGCTGGGCGGCGCGCTGGCCATCGTGACTGGCAGGCCCGAGGCCGACATCGACGGATTTCTGGCGCCACTGCGCCTGCCGCTGGCGAGCGAACATGGGGCCCAATACCGCCTGGGCGAGACTTCCGTTCCCGCCACCGAGCCACCCGCCCTGGAGCCCGTGTTACAGGCCGCCCAAGACCTTGCAGCACGGCACCCCGGCCTGCTGGTGGAGACCAAGCGTGTGAGCGTGGCCCTGCACTACCGCCAGGCGCCCCACCTCGAATCCCTGTGCCATGACACGCTGGTGCGGGCCATGCGCGAGGTGGAAGGTGTGGAACTGCTGCGTGGCAAATGCGTCTTTGAAGTGAAACCCCGTGGCGTTCACAAAGGCCAGGCCATCGTCGACTTCATGACACAGCCACCCTTTGTGGGCCGCACGCCGGTCTTTGTGGGCGATGACGTCACCGACGAGGCCGGCTTTGCCGCTGTGCAGACGCTCGGCGGCTGGGGCATCAAGGTGGGCGAAGGGCCCACCATGGCACAACACCGCTGCATGACATCGGCCGCACTGCGGGGCTGGTTGTCGTCTGCACGCACAACGCTGGAGCGCTAACGATGAACACCGCCGCCACACACCCCCTGACGGGCTCGCTCAACCTCGGGATGATCGGCAACGGCGCCATCAGCGCACTGATCGACGACCACGCCCGCATGGTGTGGTGCTGCCTGCCGCGCTTTGATGGCGACCCGGTGTTCAATGCCCTGCTGCAGCCCGGGGATGAGGGCAGCCACTTTGCGATTGAGCTGGAAGACCTGGCATCGGCCCACCAGTGGTACGAGCCGAACACCGCCATCCTGCGCACGCAGTTGTTCGACAAGGCGGGCCACGGCATCGAGATCACCGACTTTGCGCCGCGCTTTTACAGCCGGTCACGCTACTTCCGGCCCATGACGCTGGTACGCCGGGTGCGCCCCATCCAGGGGTCGCCGCGCATCCGTGTGGCGCTCAAGGTGCGCTACGACTGGGGCCAGACCACCCCCGAGATCACGCGCGGCAGCAACCACATACGCTACGTGGGCGAGAGCATAACGCTGCGCCTGTCCACCGATGCACCGGTGTCGCATGTGCTGTCGGGTCAGGCGTTTGTGCTCACGCGCGAACACAACTTTCTGCTGGGCGCCGACGAGACGCTGGTGGACGGTATTACCGACACCGCCCGCCGCTTTGAACAGGAGACCACGGCCTACTGGCGCAGCTGGAGCCGCGCCCTGGCCATTCCACTGGAATGGCAGGACGCAGTGATCCGTGCGGCCATCACGCTCAAACTGTCGCTGTACGAAGAAACCGGTGCCATCGTGGCCGCCATGACCACCAGCATCCCTGAGTCGGCCCACAGCGGCCGCAACTGGGACTACCGCTACTGCTGGCTGCGCGATGCTTTTTTTGTGGTGCGCGCACTCAACAGCATCTCCGAGGTGGGCACCATGGAGGACTACCTGCGCTGGCTGAGCAATGTGGTGGTCGAAGGCGGCGACGGCCACATCCAGCCGCTGTATGGCATCGGACTGGAGAAAGACCTGCCCGAAAGTTTTGTGCCCCAGCTGGCGGGCTACCGGGGCATGGGCCCGGTGCGCGTGGGCAACCAGGCGGCCGAGCATTTTCAGCACGACGTGTACGGCAACATCGTGCTGGGCGCGGCCCAGGCCTTTCATGACCACCGCCTGCTGCACCGCGCGGGCCTGGCCGAATTCAAGCGGCTGGAACAGGTGGGCGACAACGCAGTGCGTGTGTACGGTCAGCCCGATGCCGGCATGTGGGAGCTGCGCACGCGCGCCCGGGTGCACACCTCGTCCGCACTGATGAGCTGGGCCGCCTGCGACCGGCTGGCCAAGATCGCCGCCACGCTGCAGCTGGCCGACCGTGCCAGCCACTGGCAGCAACATGCCGACCGCATGCGCGCCGAGATCCTCGACAAGTCGTGGTGCGAAGAACGCCAGGCGTTTGCCGAGAGTTTTGGCGGGCATGAGCTGGATGCCAGCGTGCTGCTGATGGCCGAGGTGGGCCTGATCGACCCCAAGGACCCACGCTTTGTGAGCACCGTGGAGGCCATGGAAAAGAGTCTGTGCGATGGGCCCTACATGCGCCGCTACGAGGCGGCCGACGACTTTGGCAAGCCCGAAACGGCCTTCAACATCTGCACCTTCTGGCGCATCGACGCGCTGGCGCGCATTGGCCGCAAGGCCGAGGCACGGGCCATCTTCGAGACCATGCTGGCCGCACGCAACCCGCTGGGCCTGCTGTCGGAGGACACCCACCCCGAAACCCGCGAGATGTGGGGCAACTTCCCGCAGACCTATTCGATGGTGGGTGTGATCAACGCCGCCGTGCGCCTGTCAGCGCCCTGGGACAGCGTGATTTGAGGCGCTGTCCGACACCGGCCGGGGGCGGTCAGCACGGATGATTGCCCCCATGAGCCGTCTTGTCGTCATCTCCAACCGCCTTGCCGATCCGCGCAAGCCCGCCGCCGGTGGCCTTGCTGTGGCCCTGGGCGAAGCCCTGAACCAGACCGGAGGACTCTGGTTTGGCTGGAGCGGCACCGTGGTCGAAGACGGCACACCCGGCGAGAGCGAACTGCACACCCGCCAGGCCGGCGCCGTCACCCTGGCTACCGTGGACCTGTGCCGCGAAGACCACGACAGCTATTACCACGGCTACAGCAACAGCGTGCTGTGGCCGGTGTTCCATTACCGGCTGGACCTGGCCGACTTCAACGCCCGCTACATCACAGGCTACCGGCGTGTGAACCAGATGTTTGCGCGCAAGCTGCTGCCCCTGCTGCGCGATGACGATGTGATCTGGGTGCACGACTACCACCTCATTCCCCTCGCCGCCGAGCTGCGTGCCATGGGCTGCAAGCAGCGCATCGGGTTCTTTCTGCACATTCCCATGCCGCCGCCGCTCATCATGGCGGCCATTCCGCAGCACGAGTGGCTGATGCGCTCTTTGTTCGCCTACGACCTGGTGGGCCTGCAGAGCGAGGCCGACGTGTCGCATTTCACGCGCTACGTGCGCAACGAGGGCAGCGCCGAAGAGGTGGACGAAAAGCGCGTGCGCGCCTTTGGGGCTACCGTGGTGGTGCAGTCGTTTCCCATCGGCATCGACGTGGACGAATTCACCCGCCTCACACACGCCCCCGACGCGGTGGAGACCTACGAGAACATGCGCGACGAGTATTCACGCAGGCGGCTGCTGCTGGGCATTGACCGGCTCGACTACTCCAAGGGCATTCCGCACCGCGTGCGCGCATTCCGCGAGCTGCTGGATCGTTACCCCGAAAACCGCGACAGTGCGACGATGATCATGATCGCCTCGCCCAGCCGCGACGACGTACACGCCTATGCCGACCTGCGCCAGGAACTGGAGGGCCTGTGCGGCTCGGTCAATGGCGACTACGGCGAACTGGATTGGATGCCCGTGCGCTACATCCACCGCATGGTGGCGCGCAAACGTGTGCCGGGCCTGTGCCGCGCCGCTGCCGTGGGCCTGGTCACGCCACTGCGCGATGGCATGAACCTGGTGGCCAAGGAATACGTGGTGGCGCAAGACCCGGACAACCCCGGCGTGCTGGTGCTGTCACGGTTTGCAGGTGCAGCAGAACAGTTGAAAGAGGCGCTGCTGGTGAACCCCTACGACCCCCAGGGCATGGCCGACAGCATCCAGCAGGCCCTGCAGATGCCGCTGGCCGAACGGCAGGCGCGCCACCAGAAGCTCATGGCGCGCATCAGGGAGCACGATGTGCACTGGTGGCGCAAGGCGTTTCTGGACGCGCTGCAGACGGCGGGCTAGCAGGCGCAGCGGCCGCGGTGATGGCGGCCCTACAACAGCTTGGTGATCAGGCTGACCACAAAGCTCAGCAGCAGCGTGGACGCCAGCGGCACATCCCAATCGCGCCCCAGCCAGCGAAACCGGAAGTCCCCGGGCAACCGCCCAAAGCCCATGCGCCGCAGCAGCGGCGACAGCCAGCTGATGAACATCAGGGCCAGGAGAATAACGAGGAGCCAGCGGAACATGGTGCGCCCAGTGTAGGCGCCACCGCATTCGACTAGGCGATGGCGGTTTCGGCCAGTTGGGCCAGCGCCTGGGCATGCAAATGCGGCGTGGCAGCCGCCACCACCCGACCATCCGATGCCACCGTGAGCGCGCGGCCCTGCCAGTCGGTAATGCGCCCGCCCGCGCCCTCCACCAGGCAGACCAGCGAGAGGTAATCGTACGGCTGCAGCCCTGCCTCCACCACCAGGTCCACATGCCCGCCCGCCAGCTGGGCATAGGCGTAGCAGTCGCCACCAAACCGCCGCAGCGCGCACTGGCGGCTGAGCGCATCAAAGCACTGCCAGTCGGCCGCACCAAAGGCATCCGGCGACGTGGTGTAGATGCGGGCCTGCGCCAGTTGTTCACACCCGCTGGCCCGCACAGGCTGGCCATTGCACTGCGTCAGCTGGCCTGCCAGCCCCGTCCAGCGCTCACCCAGCACCGGCAAATCCATGAGCCCCAGCACGGGCTGGCCCTGGTGCAGCAGTGCCACCAGCGTGCCCCACAGCGGCGATCCAGTGATGAAGCTCTTGGTGCCGTCGATGGGGTCGATCACCCACACGTACTCGGCGTCCAGCCGCTCGCGGCCATGCTCCTCGCCCAGGATGCCGTGCGTGGGTGCCTGCGCCCGCAGCACCGCGCGCATCGCGGCCTCGGCCTCGCGGTCGGCAATGGTGACCGGGCTCTCGTCCGATTTGGTCAGCACATCCAGCGGGGTGCGGAAGTACCGCAGCGAGTGCACACGGGCCGCATCGGCCAGGGCGTGCGCCAGGTCCAGGAAGGGGGAAACGGGGGTTGGCAAAGTGTTCATGGGAATGTGCAAGGAAAGAGGTGCGGGCAGTGGTTGGGCAATGGGGAAGGGCCTACCGCTCGGCATGAACGGGTTGGCATATTTAGTGCTTGTGTATTTTCGTGCAAAAACAATAATTTGCACAAGTGCAATAAAAGGCACACATTTGGTGAACAAATTCCCTGGCCTGCGGCGACCCCGCACTGTTTTTTGGCAACGCACCGTTCTGGAGAAATTCATGCGCACACGCTCCTCCCTCTTTGCCGACCTGCGCCTGCTGCCCGTGCTGGGCGCCTTGGCCTGCGGGCTGACCGCCGCCCAGGCGGGCACCGTCACGGCCTACACCGCGCTCGAAGAAGACGAGATCAAGGAATACCTGGCCGCCGCCAAAAAGGACTTGCCCGATGTGGATGTGAAGGTCCTGCGCCTGTCCACGGGCGACCTGGGCGCGCGCATCCTGGCCGAAGCTGCCAACCCGCAGCACGACGTGATCTGGGGCTGGGCGCTGACCAACACGCTGGACCCGCGCATCACCGCACTGCTGGAGCCCTACAGCCCCAAGGGCAGCGACAAGCTGGCTGCCAAGGACAAGGCCACCGATGGCAAATGGTTCACCACCACCGGCTACATGGCCGCGTTCTGCGTGAACACCGAGGTGCTCAAGGCCAAGAAGCTGCCCATGCCCACGTCGTGGAAGGACCTCACCAACCCCGTCTACAAGGGCGAGGTCGTCATGCCCAACCCGGTGTCCTCGGGCACGGGCTACCTGCAGATTGCCGCGCTGATCCAGTCGCGCGGCAATGACGAGGGCTGGAAGCTCATCAAGGCCATGGATGGCAACGTGGCGCAGTACATCAAGTCGGGCTCCCGCCCCTGCAAGGCCGCGCGGGCGGGTGAGTTTGCAATTGGCACCTCGCTGGCGTTTGCGGCCATGCAGTCGGTGGACGAGGGCTACCCGGTCAAGATGGTGATCCCCACCGACGGCGCGGGCTATGAGCTGGAAGCCTCGGGCCTGATGGCCAGCTCCAAGAACAAGGTCGACGCCAAGCGCTTTCTGGACTGGACGCTGTCGCCCGGCGCGGCGCAGCTCTACACCAAGTACAAGGAAATCGTCACCGTGCCCGGCGTGCCGCAATCCAAGGCGGCTGCAGCGGCAGGCCTGCCCGCCGACCTCTCCAAGGTGCTCTACCCCATGGACTTTGCCAAGTCCGCCAAGGAACGCGACGCGATCCTGGGCGCCTGGCAAAAGACCATCGGCCGCTGAGCCGCTGTACCGAACCGCTGCGCTGAACCGTACTCCCCAAGGACCACACACCATGTCCCTGCAGATCACCGACCTGCACAAGAGCTTTGACGGCCAGGTCGCGCTCGAACGCATCCACTTCGCCGTGGCCGCCTCGGAGTTCGTGTGCCTGCTCGGCCCCAGCGGCTGCGGCAAGACCACGCTGCTGCGCATCATCGCGGGGCTGCTGCCTGCCGATGGCGGCCGCATCACCCTGGGTGGGCGCGATCTGGCCACGCTGCCGGCACGCGACCGGGGCTTTGGCATCGTGTTCCAGTCGTACTCGCTGTTCCCGCACATGACGGTGGCGCAGAACGTGGGCTACGGCCTGGCCATCCGCCGCACACCGCCCGATGTGGTGCAGGCGCGGACGGCCGAGCTGCTGGACATGGTGAAGCTGGCCGACTATGGCGGGCGCTACCCGGCGCAGCTGTCGGGCGGCCAGCAGCAGCGCGTGGCCATTGCGCGGGCACTGGCGGTGAACCCTTCGCTGCTGCTGCTCGATGAGCCCCTGTCGGCGCTGGATGCGCGCGTGCGCGCCGACCTGCGCCACGAACTGCGCGAGGTGCAGCGCCGCCTTGGCATTCCCACCATCATGGTCACGCACGACCAGGAAGAAGCCCTGGCCATGGCCGACCGCATCGTCTGCATGCAGGGTGGGCGCATTGCACAAGCGGGCTCACCGCGCGAGCTGTACCTGGCGCCGCGCACCCGTTTCGTTGCCAACTTTATGGGGCACAGCAACCTGCTGCCGCCTGCCCAGGCCCGGCTGCTGCAGCCCGCGCTGGGCGATGCGCCCGAAGGCATGGCGCCCGAATCCGCCCTGCTGTGCATCCGCCCCGAACGGCTGCAACTGCAGGCCAGCGCGCAGGGCGCGGGCCGCGTCACTGGCACCACGTTCCTGGGCAGCATCCAGCGGGTGCAACTGCGCTGGAACGACCTGGACCTGCTGGCCGAATCCAGCAGCGCCAGCAGCTGGGAGGTGGGCCAGAGCGTGGACATCTCGGTGGGCGCGCAGGACTGTGCCTGGGTGCACGCATGAGCACCACTGTCACCCCCCAACTGCCACCCATGCATGCCAGCGAGCGCTGGCTGCTGCGCGCCTGCCTGCTTCTGCCGCTGGCCGCGCTGGTGCTGTTCTTTGGCGTGCCCATGCTGGCCATTGCCTGGCGCAGCCTGGTGCAGGACACGGGCGGCATCGGCTGGGGCAACTACGCCGCGCTGCTCGACACCCCCGGCGTGTGGCGGGCCCTGGCCAACAGCCTGCTGCTGGGCGCAGTGACCACGGCCGTCACGCTGGTGCTGGCCTTTGTGGTGGCGTTTGGCCTGGAGCGCACCGGCATGCCGGGCCGCCGCTTTGTGGCCGGGGCGCTGGCGCTGCCCATGCTGGCGCCCTCGCTGGTGCTGGGGCTGGGCCTCATCTTTTTGCTGGGGCGCAATGGCATCGTGGGCAAGATGCTGGGCGTGCGGCCCGAAATCTATGGGTTCTGGGGTCTGCTGATTGCGGACGTGCTTTATGCGCTGCCGCAGGCCGTGCTCATCGTGCGCACCGCGTTGCGCCAGGGCGATGCCCGGCAGTACGACGCCGCCGAGGTGCTGGGCGCCACGCCGTGGCGACAGTTTTGCGACATCACGCTGCCGCAGGCCCGCTACGGCCTGCTGAGCGCGGGGTTTGTGGTGTTCACCATCACCATCACCGACTTTGGCAACGCCGTGGTCATTGGCGGCAACTTTGCCGTACTGGCCACCGAGATCTACAACCAGGTCAGCGGGCAGATGAGGTTTGGCATGGGCGCGGTGGTGGGCATGCTGCTGCTGGCGCCCGCCGCGTTGTCGGTGTTCATCGAACGCATGGCCGCACAACGTGCCGGGGCAGGTGCCGAATCGGCCCTGCCGCCCACGCCCACCCGCCGCCCGGGGCGCGATACCGCATTCTTCATCGCCTGCATGGGCATTGCGGGCAGCATCGTGGCCCTGGTGCTCACGGTGGTGGTGGCCAGCTTCATCCGGCTGTGGCCCTACCGGCTGGACCTCACGCTCAAGCACTACGACATCACCATTGCGGGGGGCTATGCGCCGCTGTGGACCTCGGTGTGGGTTTCGGCCCTCGCCGCCAGCGTGGGCACGGCGATGCTGTTTGTGCTGTGCTTTGGCATCCGCCGCCTGCCGGGGCGGCTGGCGCAGGCGGCCACGGCGCTGTCGGCCCTGCCGGTGGGCGTGCCCGGGCTGGTGCTGGGGCTGGCCTATGTGTTCACCTTCAACACCGCCACCTGGCCCTGGGGCATGCTGTATGGCACGGCCATCTTGCTGGCGCTGTGCAACTACTACCACTACCACACGCAGGGTTTCATGACCATGATGACCGGCATGCGCAACGTGCCCACCACGCTGGAAGACGCCACCACCGTGCTGGGCGGCAGCACCGCCCGCGTGCTGCGCGATGTGTACCTGCCCGCGCTGCTGCCTACGTTGCTGGCGGTGCTGGTGTTCTTGTTCATGCGCTCCATGGTCACGCTGTCGGCGGTCATCTTCCTCATCACGCCCTCGCTGCCCATGGGGGCGGTGACGGTGATGCGGCTGGATGAAGCGGGGCTGACTTCGCAGGCGGCAGCGTTCTCTACCTGCATCATGGCGGTGGTGGGGTCGCTGGCGCTGCTGCTGCACTTTGGCACGCAGCGCCGCGTCCGACGCGCCCCAGGCTCCAAGCCCGCCTAACATCGCCCCATGCTGCAAGAAGAACGTTTCCTCCGCATCCGCACCCTGCTGTCCACGCTCTCGCGGGTGAGCACGGAGCGCATTGCGCAAGACCTGGATGTGTCGCGCGAGACCGTGCGCCGCGACATCCTCGCGCTGGAGTCGCAGGGCATTCTGCGGCGCGTGCACGGGGGCGTGGTGGCCCAGGGGCCAGAGCCAGAACCCCCGCTGGCCGTGCGCCAGGCGGTGCGCGAGCGCGAAAAACGCGCCATCGCCCGCGCCGCCCTGCAGCTGCTGCAGCCGGGGCAAACGCTGTTCATTGATGCGGGCAGCACCACCACCCTGCTGGCCGAAGCGTTGTCCAGCCTGTCGGGCCTGACCATCATTACCAACGGGCTGAACGTGGCGCTCAAGCTCGCTGCAGCCGACGCCGGGCGCAACACACGCAACGACGTGATCCTGCTCGGTGGCCGCACCGACCCTGCCGTGCAGGCCACGCACGGCGACACCACCGTGGCCGAAATCCACCGCTACCGCGCCGATGTGGCCCTGCTCTCGCCCGTGGGCATCAGCGTGCACAGTGGCGCCACCAGCTTTGAACACCACGAGGCCGCCGTGGCCCGCGCCATGGCTGCGCAGGCCAAGGAGCTGATCTTGCTGGCCGACCACAGCAAGGTGGGACAAGCCAGCCGCGTGACCTATGCCAGCCTGGCCGACGTGGGCACGCTGGTCACCGACGCAGGTGCCCGGTCCTTGCCCGCCTTCTCGGCACTGCAGGCAGCGGGCTGTCACATCGTAGTGGCCTGAGGCATTCACAGGGGGCAGAACGCACCATGGCCTACCAGCACACCATTGGCGGCGAGCGCTGGCAGTTCAGCGATCTGCGCGAAGTGATGGCCAAGGCCACGCCGCTGCGCTCGGGCGACGCCCTGGCAGGCGTGGCAGCCACATCGGCTGTGGAGCGCATGGCCGCGCGCCTGTGCCTGGCCGACATCCCCCTGACGCGCTTTCTGAGCGAGGCGCTCATCCCCTACGAAAGCGACGAGGTCACGCGCCTGATCCTCGACACCCACAACGCCGCCGCGTTCGCGCCCCTCGCCCATCTCACCGTGGGGGACTTCCGCAACTGGCTGCTGGCCCACAGCACCGACAGCGCCATGCTCGCCGCCGTGGCACCCGGCATCACGCCCGAGATGGCGGCGGCCGTGAGCAAGCTCATGCGCAACCAGGACTTGATCGCCGTGGCGCGCAAGTGCCGCGTGGTCACGCGGTTTCGCAACACCATCGGCCTGCCGGGCCACCTGGCCGTGCGGCTGCAGCCCAACCACCCTACGGACGACCTGCGCGGCATTGCGGCGTCGATGATCGACGGCCTGCTGTACGGCGCGGGCGACGCGGTGATTGGCGTGAACCCGGCCACCGACAGCATCGCCGCGCTCACCGGGCTGGTGCACATGCTGGGCGATGTGATCGAGCGGCTGCAGATCCCCACCCAGTCGTGTGTGCTCACGCATGTGACCAACACGATCCAGATGGTGGAACAAGGCGCGCCGGTGGACCTGGTGTTCCAGTCGATTGCGGGTACCGAGGCGGCCAACGCGAGCTTTGGCATTTCGCTGGCGCTGCTGAAGGAGGCGCGCGACGCGGCGCTTTCACTGCAGCGTGGAACCCTGGGCGACAACGTGATGTATTTCGAGACCGGCCAAGGCAGCGCCCTGTCGGCCAACGCCCACCACGGCGTGGACCAGCAGACCTGCGAGGCGCGGGCCTACGGCGTGGCCCGCGCGTTTGCGCCGCTGCTGACCAACACGGTGGTCGGTTTCATCGGCCCGGAATACCTGTACGACGGCAAGCAAATCATCCGCGCGGGCCTGGAAGACCACTTCTGCGGCAAGCTGCTGGGCGTGCCGCTGGGCTGCGATGTCTGCTACACCAACCACGCCGAGGCTGACTCCGACGACATGGACACGCTGATGACGCTGTTGGGCACGGCGGGCCTGACTTTCATCATGGGCGTTCCGGGTGCGGACGACATCATGCTCAACTACCAGAGCACCTCGTTCCACGACGCGCTCTACCTGCGCGAGGTGCTGGGCCTGCAGTGCGCGCCCGAGTTTGGCGCCTGGCTGCAGCGCATGCACATCACCGATGCAGGCGGACGCCTGCTGCCTGCCCACGATCAACACCCGGCGCTGGCACAAATGCGGCAATGGAGGCTGGGCGCATGACACACGAACCAGCGCCACACGGCATCCCTCCCGACCCCTGGGACGACCTGCGCGCCCACACCCAGGCGCGCCTGGCCCTGGGGCGTGCGGGCGCAGCCCTGCCCACGGCCGAGCTGCTGCGTTTTGGCCTGGCCCATGCGCAGGCGCGCGACGCCGTGCACATCCCGCTGGCCGCAGAAGCGCTGGCCGCCCAACTGCAGGCCCAGGGCTGCGCGACGCTCCCCGTGCACAGCGCCGCCCCCGACCGCGCCACCTACCTGCTGCGCCCCGACCTGGGCCGCCGCCTGTGCGACGCCGATGCGCAGGCGCTGCGCGACCTGGGCGATCAGCACAGCGGCGGCCGCCCCGTGGACCTGCTGCTGCTGGTGGCCGACGGCCTCTCGTCCCTGGCCGTGGCGCGGCAGGCGCCACCGCTCATCGGCGCGATTTGCCAACAGGCGCCCGCAGGCTGGCAGCTGGGCCCCGTGGTGATTGCCCAACAGGCCCGCGTGGCACTGGGTGACGAGGTGGGCGCGCTGTTGGGCGCGCGCCTGGTGGCGGTGCTGATCGGCGAGCGGCCAGGCCTCAGCTCGCCCGACAGCCTCGGCATCTACCTCACCTGGCACCCGCAGGTGGGGCGCCACGATGCGCAGCGCAATTGCATCTCCAACGTGCGGCCCGAGGGCCTGCCCCCGGCCGCCGCCGCTGCGCGCCTGTGGTGGCTGTGCCAGGAGGCGCGGCAACTGGGGCTGACGGGGGTGGGGCTGAAGGACCGCAGCGATGCGGTGACGCTAGCGGCAGACCAAGGCGGCGACGCAGCGCAGCTGCGTTGAGCCCCCCCAAGGCACACCGCGCAAAGCAGTCCCAAACCGACCGCGAGCCTCTGAACCCGCGCAGCAACGCCTTCCCATCTCTGCCCTAGGACGGGACGGCAAGGCCGCCATCGCGCCGCCTACAGCCGGTGCGAGCGGTCTCCGTGGCTGAACCCCAGCGGCTCCCATGGCTCGCCCGCGCCCACAGCCAGCACCTTGAACAGCTCGCCCATCTCGTGTTCCATGATCAATTTGGCCGCTGTTGCCCGCTGGGCTTGCGGTAACTGCTCCATCTTGGGTAACAAGCCGCAATTGATCAAAAAATGCGCCTGCGTGGTGTAGCCCAGCACATTCAGGCCCGCCTCCTGCGCGGCCAGTGCCATGGCGGTGAAGTTGACGTGGGCGGTGATGTCTTTGAGCCCCACCGCCACCAGCGGGTCGCCATCGGCCAGGTGGCCCTGGTGGCACATCACGGTGCCCATGTGGCGCTGGGGGTGGTAGTACTCATCTTCGCCAAATCCATAGTCCAGCAAGAAGGCTGCGCCGCGCGTGAGCCGGTCGGCCAGCATGCGCATGAAGCCTTCGCCCTGGGCGTGGATCTCGGTCAGGTAGTCCTGCGGGCCTTCGATGTCGATGGGCGGGCGCAGGTCGGTGGGGCGGTCGGCCCAGGCAAAACTGCCGTCCTGAGCTACCGCCACTCCGCGCTCATGCCACACACCGCCCTGCTGGCCGCCGTGGCGGGCGAGCAGTTGCACGGGCATGGCATCGAGCACCTCGTTGCCCACCACCACGCCGCTGAATTTCTCAGGCAAGGCATCCACCCAGCGCAGCTTGTGGGCATGCGCCACCAGTTTGGCCTGCTGGCGCGCGCGCAGGCTGCCCGACAGATCGACGATGGTGTAGCGCTGCACCTGGTCGCCCAGCGTATCCAGCAACTGCAGCGCCAGCGCGCCCGAGCCCGCGCCGAACTCCCAGACCTCGTCGGTGCCGGTTTGGGCCAGCGCCTCGCCCACCTGCACGGCCAGGGTCTGGCCGAACAGTGGGGTCATCTCGGGCGCGGTCACGAAGTCGCTGCCCGACTCCGGCATGGCACCGAATTTGGTGGAATCGTTGGCGTAGTAGCCCAGGCCGGGCGTGTACAAGGCCAAGGCCATGAAGCGATCAAAACCCAGCCATCCACCCTCGGCGGCAATGGCCTGGGTGATGTGCTGGTGCAGGGCGGTCGTTAAACTGTCGGGTCTTTGGGTCACGGCCCGCATTGTCCCCCACATGTCCATCCCTCCCCTTCCCCACCGCCCCCGCACCGTGCTGGTGACCGGTGCCGCCAAGCGCCTGGGTCGCAGCATTGCGCTGGCCCTGGCTGCCGGCGGCTGGCAGGTGGCGGTGCACTACCGCTCGTCAGCGCAAGATGCTATCAATACAGCAGCTGAATGTGCAAGATTGACTAGCGCAAGCGCCCATTTTGAGGCCGATTTTGATGACGAAGCCGCCGTGCGCGGCCTGCTGCCCCGCGTGGTGGCGCACTTTGGCAGCGTTGACGCGGTGGTCAACAGCGCCTCCCTGTTCGAGCACGACAACGTAGAGACCTTTGGCTTTGCCGCGCTCGAAAAGCACCTGCGCAGCAACACCGCGGCCCCCGTGCTGCTGGCCCAGGCCCTGCACCAGCATTTGGCCGACCGGGTGGCGGCGGGTGAGGCCGACGCGCAGGGCGCCGTGGTCAACCTGCTGGACCAGAAGCTCTGGAACCAGAACCCCGACTTCATGAGCTACACGCTCTCCAAGGCCGCGCTGGAAGCCGCCGGCACCATGCTGGCGCTGGCCCTGGCGCCGCGCGTGCGTGTGGTGGGCGTGGCACCCGGCCTCACATTGACCAGCCA
Source organism: Acidovorax sp. Root568 (assembly GCF_001427445.1). NCBI lineage: Bacteria > Pseudomonadati > Pseudomonadota > Betaproteobacteria > Burkholderiales > Comamonadaceae > Acidovorax > Acidovorax sp. Root568. The sequence continues at coordinate 266,987 of NZ_LMGP01000014.1, forward strand.
TATGCTGAGCGACGAAAAGTTCGCCCAGCTGCATTCCCTCAGCCCCCTGGGCCGCTCTTCCACCGCCGAGGACGTGGCCGCCACGGTGAAATTTGCGCTGGAGAACCGTTCCATCACCGGCACCACGCTGCTGGTCGATGGCGGCCAGCACCTGATGAAGTTTGACCGCGATTTCTCGTTGATGTGAGCCCAGCGCTTGCGCACACAACGAGCCCCCCCCATGACACAGACCCCTTCCCAGATGACTGGCACGCAGATCCTGACGCTCACCGGTTTGCGCTTCGATGCCAACCTGGGCATCCTCGACCACGAAAAGACCGACCCGCAACCCATCCAGGTCGATGCCGAACTGAGCCTGGGCGTGCAGCCGCTGGCCCCGCGCGACGACGACATTGGCCATGTGCTGGACTACCGGCGTGTGCGCCAGATCGTCATCGACGAGTGCACGGCCGAGCATGTGAACCTGCTGGAGAGCCTGATCGGCAAGCTGGCCAACCGCCTGATGCAACTGCCCGGCGTGCTGGGCGTGCGCGTGAAGATTGCCAAACTCGAAATTTTTGACGACTGCGAAGTGGCCATTCGCGTCGAGACAGGACAGTGGTGACCCCATGAGCACCGTAGTGAACGAAGCCCCGACCACCAACCCCGCCCTCTCCGCCCCCGTCGGCTGGGCCGACGAGCCTGCAGAGGCAGCCGCCAGCGGCGCCGCCCGCATGAAGATCGAGCGTGAAACCCACAAGCTGGAAAAGCGCCTGTGCCGCGAAGTCGGCAAGGCCATCGTCGACTTCAACATGATTGAAGAAGGCGACAAGGTGATGGTGTGCATGTCCGGCGGCAAGGACAGCTATGCGCTGCTCGACATCCTGCTCAAGCTCAAGGCCCGCGCGCCCATTCACTTTGACCTGGTGGCCGTGAACCTGGACCAGAAGCAGCCGGGGTTTCCTGAGCATGTGCTGCCCGAGTACCTGGCCAGCACCGGCGTGCCCTTCCACATCGAGAACGAGGACACCTACAGCATCGTCAAGAAGCTGATCCCCGAGGGCAAGACCACCTGCAGCCTGTGCAGCCGCCTGCGCCGGGGCATTCTGTACCGCGTGGCCGATGAGCTGGGCTGCACCAAGATCGCGCTGGGCCACCACCGCGACGACATCCTGCAGACGCTGCTGCTCAACATGTTCTTTGGCGGCAAGATGAAGAGCATGCCCCCCAAGCTGGTCAGCGACGATGGCAAGCATGTGGTGATCCGCCCGCTGGCCTACGTGGCCGAGAAAGACACCGCCCGCTGGGCTGCGCACCGCAACTTCCCCATCATCCCGTGTAACCTGTGCGGCAGCCAGGAGAACCTGCAGCGCAAGCAGGTGGGCGAGATGCTGCGCGAATGGGAAAAGCGCTTCCCCGGCCGCGTGGAGAACATGTTCAACGCCCTGCAGAACGTGGTGCCCTCGCACCTGCTGGACGGCAGCCTGTACGACTTCAAGAACGCCAAGGCCACCGGCATCGCCAGCGAAGACGGCGACAAGGCCTTTGACAAGGAAGAGTTTGCGGCGCCATCGCCATCGCTGCCCGGCGTGCAGGTGGTGCAACTGTCGTGAACTGCCGGGGCCAGCGGCACTCTCACGGAGATCCTTGTTTCAGGACACTCTGACCATGACACAACGCCGATGGATTCCCGCCCTGCTCCTGGGCCTCACCGTCACCCTGCTCGCAGGCTGCAGCACCACCCGCGTGGTGGAGGGCCAGGTGCAGAGCTTCTCAACGCTGGCGGCCGTGCCCGCACCTGCCACGTACCGCATTGAGCGCCTGCCTTCGCAGCAGGCCCCTTCGTTCGACACTATCACCACACTGGCCGAACAGGCCCTGGCGCGCGCGGGCCTGCAGCGCGACGATGCTGCGCCCCGCCTGCTGGTGCAGCTGGGCGTGCAGGCCGACGCCGTGCCGCGCTATGACCCGTTCCGCCCGTACGGCGCTTACGGCCCCGGCCCCTGGGGCATGGGCGGCTGGTATGGACGGGGCTGGGGAGTGCATGGCATGTGGCGTTTTGGCGAGCCCACGCCCCTGCACCGCCGCGCGGTCAGCATCGTGATGCGCGACGCCAGCACCCAGGCCGTCGTGTACGAAACCTCCGCCGTGCACGAAGATGTGTGGGTGAGCGATCCGGCCATCTATGGCGTGCTGTTCGACGCCGCACTCAACGGCTTTCCGAAGCCGCCCGAGGGGCCACGGCAAGTACGCCTGCCATTGGTTCCGCCCTCACACTGATTCCCTCTACGCCTGTCTATTGCATGCACGCCACCCGCATCGTTGCCATCCGCCACGGCGAAACCGCCTGGAACGTGGACACCCGCATCCAGGGCCACCTGGACATCCCGCTCAACGACACCGGCCTGTGGCAGGCCGCCCAGGTCGCGCAGGCCCTGGTGGGCGAACCGATTGCAGCCATCTACTCCAGCGACCTGCAACGCGCGCACGCCACCGCCCAGGCCGTGGCCCACACCACAGGCGCCCCGTTGAAGACCGAGCCGGGATTGCGCGAACGCAGCTTCGGGCACTTCCAGGGCCGCACGTTTGCCGAGATCGAGGCCGAACTGCCCGAGGACGCATTGCGCTGGCGCAAGCGCGATCCCCACTACACGCCTGAGGGCGGCGAATCCCTCGTCACCTTGCGTGATCGCATCGAGCGCACCGTGACTGCGCTGGCGCAGCAGCATGTGGGCGAGCAGGTGGTGATGGTGGCGCATGGCGGCGTGCTGGATGTGCTGTACCGCCTGGCCACGCGCCAGGACATCCAGGCGCCGCGCACCTGGCAACTCTCCAACGCCGCCATCAACCGCCTGCTGTGGACGCCTGACGGCCTCACCCTCGTCGGCTGGGCGGACACCCAACACCTTGACCAGATTGTCGTGCGCGATGAAAACCATGCCTGAATTGCAATCCACCATCGGCCAGCGGGTGGACGCTATCGACACCCCCGCCCTGGTGGTGGACCTGGATGCCATGGACCGCAACATCCAGCGCATGGCCGACTTCGCGCGCAAGCACCACGTGCGCTGGCGCCCCCATGCCAAGCTGCACAAGAGCGCCGAACTCGCGCTGCTGCAGCAACGTGCCGGCGCCCAGGGCGTGTGTGTGCAGAAAGTGGCCGAGGCCGAGGCGCTGGCCGCTGGCGGGGTGGATGACATCACCATCACCAACCAGGTCATTGCCATGCCCAAGCTGCACCGCGTGGCGCGGCTGGCGGCGCTGCTGGCGGCACGCGGCGGTCGCCTGGGCGTGGCCGTGGACCACATCGATGGCATCGAACGCCTGGCCGAAGCCATGGCGCAGTACGGCAGCGACGCGGGCATTGATGTGCTAGTCGAGATCGACGTGGGCCAGGGCCGCTGCGGCGTGCCGCCGGGCGAGGCCGCAGTACCTCTCGCTCTGGCCGTGTCGCGCAGCCCCCGCCTGCGGTTTGCGGGGCTGCAGGCCTACCATGGGCGCGCCCAGCACCTGGCCAGTAGCGTGGGTCGGCGCAAGGCCATCGCCAAGGTGGTGGAGGCGGCCTATCACACGCGCCAACTCATTGAGGCCGAGGGCCTTGCCGTGCCGCTGATCACCGGCTCGGGCACCGGCACCCTGGTGCACGAGGCTGCCAGCGGCGTGTTTGGCGAGCTGCAGGCGGGCTCGTTTTTGTTCATGGACGCCGACTACGCCCGCAACGAACGCGACCCGGCCCAGCCCGCGTTTGAGCACGCGCTGTACGTCAAGACCCAGGTGGTGTCGGTGCGCGACACCCACGCGGTGTGCGATGCAGGCCACAAGAGCCATGCAATCGACTCGGGCCTGCCCACCGTGGCCCTGCTGCCCGCCGACCGCACCCTGCGCTATGCCAACGGGGGCGACGAGCATGGCTTGCTCTACGCGGACGCTCCCGATGCCCGCCTGCCCAGCCTGGGACACATGCTCTGGCTCATCCCTGGCCATTGCGACCCCACGGTCAATCTGCATGACTTTTTGATCGGCGTGCGCGGCGGTTTGGCGGCCGGCACGGTGGAGCGCATCATCCGGGTGGATGCACGGGGAGCGCTGACATAGGCGCAGCCCTCTAAACGCCGGGGCTATAGGGGTTCACCTGCCCCGGTGTGAGCTGGCTGCTGGACCACAATCCGGCAACATGAGCCCCAGCCAGATCATCGTCCTTGCCACACCCGTCTTTTTCCTGCTGATCGCCATTGAGCTGGTCATTGGCTTCAAGCGCCAGCGCAACACCTACCGCCTGGCCGATGCCGTCAGCAGCATCAGCCTGGGCATGCTGAGCCAGACCAGCGCAGTGTTCACGCGGCTGCTGCGCATTGGCATCTACACCGTCCTGTTCGAGCACGTGGCGCTGTGGCGCAACGACGCGTTCTGGACCAGCCTGCCCGGCTGGCTGCTGGCGCTGGTGTTCTACGACTTCTGCTACTACTGGCTGCACCGCATGGGGCATGAATCGGCGGTGCTGTGGGCCGCGCACGCGGTGCACCACCAGAGCCAGGACTACAACCTCAGCACCGCCCTGCGCCAGACCAGCTCGGGCGCACTGCTGGGCTGGATCTTTTATGTGCCCATGGCACTGGCGGGCGTTCCGCCGCTGGTGTTCGGCGTCGTGGCGCTGATTGACCTGCTCTACCAGTTCTGGGTGCACACCGAGCAGGTGGGGCGCCTGGGCTGGTTCGACCGCTGGTTTTGCAGCCCCAGCAACCACCGCGTGCACCATGCCGTCAACGATGCCTATCTGGACAAAAACTACGGCGGCATCCTGATCCTATGGGACCGACTGTTTGGCACCTTCAAGGACGAAGACGACCAGGAAAAATGTGTGTATGGCACGCGCGGCCTGCTCAATAGCTGGGACCCACTGTGGGCCAACGCCCAGGTGTACGCGGGGCTGGCGCACGACAGCTGGCACGCGCGCAGCTGGCTCGACAAGCTCAAGGTCTGGATCAAGCCGCCGGGCTGGCGGCCTGCGGACGTGGCGGAGCGCTTTCCCAAGCCGGCCTTCAGCATGGCGCAGATGGCGCTCTACCACCCACCGATGTCGCGCGCCGTGCAATGGTTTGCACTGGTGCAGTTTGTGCTGCTGCTCGGGGGCGTGGCGGCCTTTTTGTGGCAGGCCGATGCGGCGCCGCTGGCGCACAACGCCGTCTGGTTCGCCGTGCTGCTGACAGTGCAATGGTCGCTGGGCGCTGTGATGCAGGGGCGCCTTCGCATGCTGATGGCGCTGATTCTGCAAAGCGCGGCACTGGCCACGGCCACCAGTGCGCTGGAGTTCACGCAATGGCATTGGCTGTTCAAACCGCTGACCATCGCGATTGCTATTATTTTGGTAGCTGCCAGTGCATATTCGACTAGCGCAAGAGGTGCACCAGGCGCAAAAACTCCCTGGGTCTTGCTGATCGCGGCCCTGGGCGGGTCATTGGCGGGGGATGTGTTTCTCATGTTCCAGGGCTTTTTCATCCCCGGCCTGGTGAGCTTTCTGGTGGCGCATCTGTTTTATGTGGCGCTGTTCAAAAGTGGACAGGCGTGGTTTCCGCACCGGGGTGCGCTGGTGGCCACGCTGGGCATCGGCGTGGCCATGTACGCCTTTCTGTGGGCGGGCGGCCTGCCGTCTGCACTCCGCGCCCCCGTCGCGGCCTATGTGCTGGTGATCGCGCTGATGGCGGCCCAGGCCATTGGCCGCGCCACCGTGTTGCGCGACGCCGCTTCGCTGTGTGTCGCGATCGGCGCCGGATTTTTCATGCTCAGCGACTCGCTGCTGGCCACCAACCGGTTTGTGACGCCCCTGCCCATGGCGCAGGTCTGGGTGCTGGCGACGTATTACGCTGCACAGGCGCTGATCGTGGCAGGCATGCTGCGGGGCACAGCCCGCGCAGAGCCCAGCTCTGCCACGCCCCTCACACCCCAAACAGATCTTGCCCGCTCGCCTTCGGCGGCGTAACCCCCAGGTGGCGGAACGCCGCCAGCGTGGCAATGCGCCCGCGCGGCGTGCGCTGCAGGAAGCCCTGCTGGATCAGATAGGGCTCGATCACGTCCTCGATGGTGCCGGCCTCTTCGCCAATGCTGGCCGCGATGTTGTCCAGCCCCACGGGGCCGCCATCGAAGCGGTGGATCACGGCTTCGAGCAGCTTGCGGTCCATCACGTCAAAGCCTTGCGGGTCCACATCGAGCATGGCCAGCGCCTTGTCGGCAATGGGTTTGGTAATGCGCCCATCGCCCTTGACCTCTGCATAGTCGCGCACCCGGCGCAGCAGCCGGTTGGCAATGCGCGGTGTGCCGCGCGAGCGGCGGGCGATCTCGAAGCCACCTTCCTCATCCATCGGTGCATGGAGCAACCCGGCACTGCGCTGGACAATGCGCGCCAGCTCCTCTGCCGTGTAGAACTCCAGCCGCGCCACGATGCCGAAGCGGTCGCGCAACGGGTTGGTCAGCATGCCCGCACGCGTGGTGGCGCCCACCAGGGTGAAGGGCTGAAGGTCCAGCTTGATGCTGCGCGCTGCCGGCCCCTCGCCGATCATGATGTCGATCTGGTAGTCCTCCAGCGCGGGGTAGAGGATTTCCTCCACCACGGGTGACAAGCGGTGGATCTCGTCGATGAAGAGAACGTCGTTCTTTTCCAGGTTGGTCAGCAGCGCCGCCAGGTCCTTGGGCTTTTCCAGCACCGGGCCGCTGGTCTGGCGCAGGTTCACGCCCAACTCCGCCGCGATGATGTGCGACAGCGTGGTCTTGCCCAGGCCGGGCGGGCCGAACAGCAGCACATGGTCCAGCGCCTCACCCCGCTTCCTCGCCGCGCCGATGAAGATTTCCAACTGCTCCCTGGCCTTGGCTTGGCCCACATACTCCTGCAAGAGTTTGGGGCGCAGGGCACGTTCGATGGCCTCCTCTTGGGGGGAAACGGGAACTGCGGAGATGACGCGTTTGGCGGGGGCAGGGGTGAAGTCGTCGGTCTGGATGGTCATTGCCGTAGCTTACTTACTGGTTCGCCCAGGCGTAGTAAGCGACTCCTTCGTAGCGGTAGTCAGGCATGCTGGCCTGGATGAAATCCCGCTCTGAGGGGCTGGTCGTATAGAAATGCACGCCTTTCGAGAGACGGTAGAACCGATAGACAGGAATCCCACCTCCTGCTGCACTGGGCATTGCGTACCAAGCGATGCCCTCCAGCTGGAAATCCGGGTTACTGCGTTGCACACTATCCCGCTCTGCAGGATTGATGGTGTAAAAATGTGCCCCGCCGGTGAGGCCATAAAAGCGGTACACCGCACTGTTACCCGACTGCAGCGCCGCTTGGGCATAGAACGCAATGCCCTCGTAATTGAACACCGGAAAATTCACGACGGTGTTGTCGCGCTCTGCTGCGCTGGTGGTGAAGAAGTGGGCCCCCGTGGTGCCGTTAAAAAAACGGTAGACGGGCACACGCACTCCGGATGACGGTGTCTGCGGCTGGCCAGACGACAGCCAGTTTTTCAGCGCCGTGTTGTATGCGACATCAAAGCGGCCATAGAACTCGGGAGACGAGATGGAGGTGCAGCTTGCGCTGCCACCGTACAGTGTCCCAATGACCTGGGTACCGCCTTTGAACAGAGCTGAACCGCTGCTACCGCCTTCGGTGGTACCTTGGCTCCAGTTCACACGATAGAAATTGCCCGACGAACCCACGCACTGGAATTGGGTTCCACTGGTGGCCGTGCAGGAAGTCAAGCTGTTCAATGCGCCAATACTCACCTTGAGCAAATCACCCCGGGGATGATGCAGGCCCACTACCGACGCGCCCGTGGCCTGCGTGCTGGCATCCCACCCGGCAAAGAAGGCCCCCGCTGGCGGCGTGTCGTTGAGCTTGAGCAACGCCGTGTCGGTAACGTCCGTTGCGTAGAGCAACACCGCACCATTCAGACGCTTGGTGGTTGCGCTGGAAAGGGTGCGGCTGTTGCATGTCGGAGCACGGTAAAACCAGTCGGTCTGCAGCGAAGACGCCTCTGTCTGGGTGGAAATGCAATGGTTGGCCGTCAGAAAGTACGGCGTGCCAGAAGACTGTGCGTCATTGAGCAGCGTACCGGTACATACATAGGTCCCACCACCGGACGTAAAGATCATGCGGGCAACGGCGTTGCGCTGGTTGGCATAGGCCTCATAGCAACTGGCGTCCAACTGGCACGAAGCCGATTCGTTGATCTTGGCAGTCAGTTCACCTTCTGTGGGAATCGACAGATTTTCGAAGATGTGGGAGACGCGTGGCACCGAGATATCCACGGCGTCCGGGGCTACGCCAGCGGGCAACTCCAGCTCCAGGGTCACCTCGTGCGAACCCAGGTCCGGGGACCACCAGGTCTGGCCGTCGATCGAGGTGTCGCCCGCCTGCGCATTACGTTCAATGCGCTGCATCACTTCATGCCCGGCAATCTGAAAAACTGAGGCTGCATCTGCTTGGCTGTACACACGCAGTACAGCGCCTGGAGGCAGCTTTCGGGCGACCACCCCCAGGCGCAGGCCATAGGCCCCCTCGGCGGAGAAGCTGATAGCCGCCACCTGACCGCCGCTGGAAGTGGGGGTCCAACGGAACTGCCGCAATGTTTGCGGTGCGGCTCGGGTAGCTGCTACGTCACGCGCAACGCCCACTTGGCGCGGACCGATGCCACCGCCAGCGGGAGTTGCCTTGGCCTCGGCCAAAGCGCCCAGGCTCACCAATGAGGGTACAGGCGGGGACGCCAGCATACCGCGCGACTTGACGTTGGACACCCCCTGGTCGGCACTGACAGGCTGCACCCACCCATCTACTTGCAGAACGGCGGAGGAAGTCTGTGCAAGGCCTTCCTGGCCCCCGCCGCCACACCCCGCCAGCAGCGCAGCCGCTGCCGCAAACCCCCACCCCAAACGAGCGAACATATTAGATTTCATTTTTTCCCCTGGCCCCAAACAAATCATCATTGAACACTGAAATGCGCCGCGACGAAAGCCAACCGTGACTACTTTGCCAGCGCCTTCAGCGCCAGCTTGATCCCCTCACTCACCCCCACCTCCGCTGGCAGCGCCTTGAGCGCCGCAGCCGCCTCCTTGTCGCTGTAGCCCAAAGCCAACAGCGCCTGCAGAATGTCGGCTTGCGCATCGCTGGTGGCCGCGCCATGCACAGCCCCCATGTCCGCACCCAGCTTGCCCTTGAGCTCCAGCAGCAAACGCTCGGCTGTCTTTTTGCCGATGCCCGGCACCTTCACCAAACGGCCCGCCTCCTGCAGAGTAATCGCCTGCGCCAGATCGCTCACGCCCATCCCGCTCAGGATGGACAGCGCCGTGCGCGGCCCCACGCCGGAGATCTTGATCAGCTCACGAAACGCCTGGCGCTCAGGGGCGGTTGCAAAGCCGTACAGCAGCTGAGCATCCTCACGCACGATGAACTGTGTCAGCAGGCTCACACGCTCGCCCACGGCGGGCAGGTTGTAGAACGTGCTCATGGGCACATTCACTTCGTAGCCCACGCCGTGGCAGTCCAGCAGCACCTCGGGGGGATTCTTCTCCAGCAGGGTGCCGGTCAATTTGCCTATCATTGATGTCCTTTGACGACGCGGGCATGACATGCCGCGCCGCCGTTCTTGCTGTTTTCCGTTGCCTGACTGGAATTATCCGCGTGATCCTGCGCCACACCTTCACACCCCACAACAACACCCGGCTGACCCACCTATGTGGCCCGGCCGATGCGCACCTGCGCACCATCGAGGTGGCCTTGCAGGTGAGCATTGCGCACCGGCACGAGCAGTTCAAGGTCGACGGCCCCAAGGCCAAGGCCACGCAGGCGATGGAGCTGCTGCAGGCACTGTATGAGATGGCCGAGCGCCCCATTGGCGAGGACTATATCCAGCTGATGCTGGCGGGCGACAGCGAACTGCTGGAGGCCCCGGACGACGCCATCATCCTCAACACCCGCCGTGCGGACCTGCGCGGACGCACCCCCACGCAGAACCTGTACCTGCAGAACATCGCCACGCACGACATCACCTTCGGCATCGGCCCTGCCGGCACCGGCAAGACGTATCTCGCCGTGGCCAGTGCGGTGGATGCATTGGAACGCAGCAGCGTGCAGCGCATCGTGCTGACCCGCCCGGCGGTGGAGGCTGGAGAGCGCCTGGGCTTTTTGCCCGGCGATCTGGCGCAGAAGGTGGACCCTTATCTGCGCCCGCTGTACGACGCGCTGTACGAGCTGATGGGACACGACAAGGTGCAAAAGGCGTTTGAGCGCAACGCCATCGAGATTGCGCCGCTGGCCTTCATGCGCGGTCGCACGCTGAACAACGCCTTCGTCATCCTCGACGAGGCACAGAACACCACGCCCGAGCAGATGAAGATGTTCCTCACCCGTATCGGCTTTGGCGCCAAGGCCGTGGTGACCGGTGACGTCAGCCAGATCGACCTGCCCAAGGGCACCCTGAGCGGCCTGATCGACGCCGAGCGCGTATTGAAGCGCGTCAAGGGCATCTCGATCACCCACTTCACCAGCGCCGACGTGGTGCGCCATCCGCTGGTGGCCCGCATCGTGGACGCCTACGACGCCCCCCGCCGTGCCGCAGCGGCCCGTACCCGCGACTGAACTCCTAATTTGATAGCTACTTACGCTTATAAATTGGGCACTAGTAGCCCAAAACACCTCAAATGTCCTTAAACCAACTCTCCCTGTCGCTGCAGTTCGGCTCTTTTGATGAAGCTGCCGCCCACCGGGCCGTGCTGCCCCGCCACAAGGTCACGCGCTGGATTCGCCACGCGCTGGCCACCGACGCCGAGATCACCGTGCGCATCGTGGGTGCCGAAGAGGGTCAGCAGCTCAACCGCGAGTACCGCAAGAAGGACTACGCCACCAACGTGCTCACCTTCGACTACACGCAAGAGCCCGTGGTGACCGCAGACCTGGTGCTGTGCGCCCCCGTGATCGAGCGCGAGGCGAAGGAGCAGAACAAGAGCCTGGAACAACACTACGCCCACATGCTGGTGCATGGCACGCTGCACGCCCAGGGATGGGACCACGAGACGAGCGAGGCCGACGCCGAGGAGATGGAGGCGTACGAGACCGACATCCTGCAAGAGCTGGGCTTCGCCGATCCTTACGCGATCTCCTGAACGCCATCCCGACTGCCGAGGGCAGTGGCGCAATTTTTACCATTTGGTACAAAATGCTCACATCTCCCGGGGCCTGGCGGCATTTTGATCAGCGACGATTGACTCCTCCAGTGGGCGTCTCGCAGACCCGTCGGCACTCCCGCCGCGCGCAGCGCCTGTCTCCCCCTTTTCTTTGAGGAGTCTTCTCTGTGATCCATTTCCAGCGACCCCCTGCGCCCGTAGCGAATTCGTGCCTGCCATGCTTGTATCGCGCATTGCTGCTGGCGGCGCCACTCGTTCTGGCGGCCTGCGGGGGCGGCAGTGGCGAATCAACGCCCGCCGGACTCCCTGCCCCTTCCGGCTTCGGCGTGGCGAGCTACGGCCCCAAGACCTACAACTTCGGCTGGGCCGTCACCCCGGGCGCAACGCGCTACGAACTGTTCGAGGACCCTGATGGCGCAGCAGGCCCCAAGCCTGAGGCGCTCGAAAGCACCGGCGCCGCCAATAACGTCACCAGCGACACTGTGCGGATTCAGGTGCCACTGCACGAGCGGGTGAACGCCAGCTACCGGCTGCGCGCCTGCGACGGGAGTGGCTGCGGTCCGTTCACTGCCGCGGTAACACCCGACATCACACAGGCCATAGGACGCTTCGACCTTGCTGGCGGCGATCTGACCAAGCGATTTGGGGCCTACGAGAACACCATTGCCCTGTCGGCCGACGGTTTAACGCTGGCCGTCGGTTCGCCCCGCGAGGGCAGTTCAGGTGACCTGGCAGGGGCGGGCGCGGTGTACGTCTTCAGCCGCAGCCAGTCAGGTATTGGCATGCCAGCCCCTGCCTGGGGTCTGCGGGCGCGACTGGAAGGCAGCAGTCCCGCCGCAAAGATGGCCTTTGGCGCTAGCCTGGCGCTGTCGGCCAACGGTCACACGCTGGCAGTGGGTGCGCCCGAGGAAAGAAGCAATGCGCGCGGCATCAACGGAGATGCGACCAACCGCGACGCGTATGGCGCGGGGGCTGCTTATGTCTTCATCGACAACGGCAGCACCTGGATCCAACGGGCCTACATCAAGCCCCGCAACACGGCAGCGAAGGTCGAGACCTGCAGCCGCCTGGACATCTCGGGTACATACGTATTTCCATGCACCCCCCAACACTTTGGATTCAGCGTGGCTCTGTCCGCCGACGGGAACCTGCTGGCGGTAGGAGCACCTGAAGAAGGCGCTAACTTCACCCTGGGGACTTCCGCCGTGCTGGGCGGGCTCACCTTCACCGGCGAAACCATTTTGGGGGGCGGCGTGGGAGCCGTTCACACCTTTGCCCGCAAGAACGGCGGCTGGGTCGAGCAGGCGCACCTGCCAGGCAGCAGCGCTGACCCAACCATAGCTCGCTTCGGGGCGGTTGTAGCCCTGTCCAGCGACGGCACAGTGCTTGCGGCGAATACCGACAAGGACATCTCGGTCCTGACACAGCTCGGCGATACCTGGAGTGCACCCACACAGGTGTGGCGCGTTCCTACCATCGGTGTGCAGCCGGGTTCGCACAATCCCTTCGCAATGTCCAAGGACGGAAGCACACTGGCGGTCTTGGACCGCTCTGCAGGTCCTGACGTTCAGCTGCGAACATTCACTCGCACGGGGGACACCTGGACGCAGCAGCCTGCACTGCCGGTCAAGCTTGCCGACCAGGGCTTTTCCAACAATGTGATGTTGTCGCTTTCTGCCGATGGCCGCACGCTCGCCTTGGGCGACTTCAACGAAGCCAGCAACGCCTCCGGCATCAATGGCAACCCCAACAACGAAGCCTTGCCTTTAGCCGGGTCCGTCAATGTCTACCGCCGCGACGGCACTACGTGGGCCCATCGCGCCTACCTCAAGGCTCCCCAATCGGAAACACTTGCGCGCTTCGGTGCCAGCGTCGCCTTGTCCAGTGATGCCCGCACCCTGGCCGTGGGTACCAGCCGTGCCACGTACGGCGCGGCACCCATCAAAGCCGACACCGCTTATTTGTACTGATGACATCGGCGGTGGGAGCCTCACTGGCGAGGGGGCAAACCCCTGAAGAGGTTCATTGCAGGCAAAGGTGTTGCACCTAGGCTGTCGCCAACGGCGTCCACGCCACCGCCTACCATTGATGAATGTTTGAAACCTCTTTGCTGCTCACCGCCGCCTTCGTCGCCGGCGCCCTCAATGCCGTTGCCGGAGGCGGCAGCTTTCTGACCCTGCCTGCCCTCGTCTTCACCGGCGTGCCGCCCGTGGTGGCCAACGCCACGGGCACGGTGGCGCTGCTGCCGGGCTACATGGCGGGGGCCTGGGGGTTTCGGGAAGACATGCAACCACCGCCTGGCCTGTCCATGCGGGCAGTGGTGCTGCTGGCCCTCATTGGCGGATCGGCCGGGGCGGCGCTGCTGCTGATCACGCCCGATGCCACCTTCCGCAAGGTCGTGCCCTGGCTGCTGCTGGCGGCCACGGCGATGTTTGCCCTGGGGCCCCGGCTGCGCCAGTGGGCCGGTGCCTCGGCCCATGGCCCCACCGCGCCGTGGAAGGCGGCCCTGGGCATGCTGGCCGTGGCGGGGTATGGCGGCTACTTCAACGGCGGGTTGGGCATCTTGCTGCTGGCACTGTTCGGCCTGCTGGGGCAAACCCAGCTCAACGCCATGAACGGCATGAAGAATCTGGTCTCTGCGCTGCTCACCGCGATTGCGGTGGCCATCTACGCAGCAGGCGGTATCGTGCTGTGGCCGCAGGCGCTGATGATGATGGTGGCCGCCACCGCAGGCGGGTATGGCGGTGCCCGCGTAGCGCGCAAGCTGCCTGCCAACGTGCTCCGCTGGGGCATCGTGGCTACCGGGCTGGTGATGGCGGCGGTGTTCTTCTGGCGGCAGTGAGCAGCAGCCCCTTGGCCTCGCCGCCAACGCCAAGGTCCACACCTGCGGCGGTACCGGCACCCACACCAGCACCAACGGCAGGCAGCGGCCGCCCGCCGCCCCGCGTGCTATGGGCCATGCTGCTCACGCTGCTCAGCGGGTTCGCGCTGAGCCAGGCGTTTCGCACCACCACTGCCATCCTGGCCCAGGGGCTGACCGCCGAGTTCGGGCTGTCGCCCGGGTCGCTGGGGGCCTTTGCCGGGCTGTTCGGCCTGTCGTTCGGTGTGGCCCAGTTGCTGATGGGCGTGGGGCTTGACCTGTGGGGCCTGCGGCGCACGGTGCTGACCGCTTTCCCGCTGGCGATTGGCGGGGCCGCGATGTCGGCGGCAGCGCCCGGCTATGCGTGGCTGATGGTGGGCCAGTTGATGATCGGCGTGGGCTGCTCGCCCGCGTTCCTGGCCTGCACGCTGTACATTGCGCGGCATTTCCCTGCCGACCGGTTTGCCTACCTGTCGGGCGTGGCGATGGGAGTTGGCGGTCTGGGCCTGCTATTCACCGGTACGCCGCTGGCTTGGCTGGTGCAGCACGGTGGCGGCTGGCGCACAGGCTATGCCGTGCTGGCGGTGCTCAGCGGGCTGTCGTGGCTGCTGATCTGGCTGCGAGTGCACGAGCCTGCCCCGCTGGTGCCGCCCCCGGCGCAGCGCGAAACCTGGGGCCAGGCGCTGCTCGGCTTTGGCCAGCTGCTCACGGTGCCGCACACCTGGGGCATCCTGCTGCTGGGCATGTCGGGCTACGCCGCGTTTTTGTCGCTGCGGGGCCTGTGGCTGGCGCCGTTGCTGATGGAGCGGTACCACCTCACGCTGGTGGACAGCGGCAACGTCGCGCTGGGCCTGTCGTTGATTGCGCTGTTTGCACCCGGTCTGGCGGGCCGGCTGGACCCAGGCATTGGCCGCCGCCGGCGATGGATTGGCAACGCCTCGCTGCTGATGGCCGGGCTGTTCGCGCTGCTGGCATTTTTGCGGGTGCACCCTGCCGCCAGCGTGGTGCTGATCCTGCTGATGGGGCTGCTGTCGGGCTACGGCGTGCTGCAGTACGCAGACGTGCGCGCCTCGTACCCGCCCGCACTCACCGGCCGGGCCCTGTCGGCCTACACGATGGCAATGTTCCTGGGCGTGGCGCTAATGCAGTGGTTCACCGGCATCGTGGCCACAGGCGCCCAGCACCTGGGCAGGGATGTCCACACGGCCGTCATGCTGGCGATTGCGGCCTGGCTGGCGCTGGCGTCAGTGGCGTTTCGGTTTTTGTCTGTGTCGCCACTGGTTTCTTCGCAAGCATCAGAACCCAGATAGCCTCTAGTGCCTATCTATCAATCGTCAGCTGCTATCAATTTTGTTGAACTGCAGGCGGCATCCGCAGCGGAATCGTCACCGGCCCGTCATTGACCAGGTGCACCTGCATGTCGGCTGCAAACTGGCCGGTGGCCACCACGGGATGGATCTTGCGCGCCTGGGCCACCAGGTAGCCGTACAGCCGCAGCCCCTCATCGGGTGCAGCCGCCTGGGTGAAGCTGGGGCGGTTGCCGCCGGCGGTGTCTGCCGCCAGCGTGAACTGGCTGACCAGCAGCAGGCCGCCACCGATGTCCTGCACACTCTGGTTCATCTTGCCTGCGGCGTCCGAAAAGATGCGCAGCTTCAGGATCTTGGCCAGCAGCCTGTCGGCTTCGGCCTCGGTGTCTCCACGCTCCGCACACACCAGCACCAGCAGCCCCGCGCCGATGGCGCCCACGGTCTGCCCGTCCACATCCACACGCGCTTCACGCACACGTTGCAATACGCTGATCACTTCACGGCATCCTTCACATCGTCACGGGGGTCGTCGAAATGCGCCTCCACATCGGTGGGCAGCAGCTCGATGGTGGCACGCAGGCCGGGCACGGCGGTCATCAGCGCGCGCTCGACCTGGCCGCGCAGCTCGGCGGCGTGGCGCAGGGTCCAGTCGGCGGGCATGTGCAGGTGCATGTCCACAAACTGGCGCTGGCCCGCGCGGCGGGTGGAGACATGGTCGAACCGCACAGCGCCCGGCGCCTGGGCGGCCACAAACTGCTGCAGCGTGGCGTCGATGGTGGCCTGCACCTCGGGCTCTACCGCCGAATCCATGAGGCCCTGGGAGGATCGCCACACCAGCTCCACGCCCTCTTTCAGGATGTTCAGCGCCACGGCAATGGCCGCTACCGCATCCAGCCACAACCACCCGGTGAGGGCCGCGCCCGCAATGCCCACCAGCACACCGGCCGAGGTCCACACGTCGGTGACGAGATGGCGCGCATCGGCCTCCAGCGCGATGGAGCGGTACTCGCGGGCCGAGCGGAACATGAGCCATGCGAGAAAGCCATTGAGCGCCGAGCTGAGCACCGACAGGCCCAGGCCCCAGCCCACCTGCTCGATGGGTTGTGGGTCAAACAAGCGGTGCCCGGCTGCCCACAGGATGCCTGCCGACACGCCCATGATGAGGATGCCCTCAAAGCCCGAGGAAAAGTATTCGGCCTTGTGGTGGCCGTAGGGGTGGTCGTCATCGGCTGGCCGTGCCGCCACCGTCACCATGGCCAGCGCAAACATGGCGCTGGCCAGATTCACAAACGACTCCATCGCGTCAGACAACAGACCCACGGAGCCCGTGACCACCCAGGCCAGCGTCTTGAGCGCAATGGTGACCACCGCCACGGCCACCGAGGCCCACAGCAGGTTGCGGGGTGAAAGCCAGGGGTGGGATGCGGGAGAAGATGCTGACATGGCGGGTGGACGAAGGAGCGGAAACAGGCGAGTCTGAAATTACACCAGAGCCACCTTAAGAACCTGTTCAGAATCTGAGCGCCGTTTAACAGCAGGCCCCAGCTAAGAGCCTGTTCAACGTCTTTTTGGAGTCGCACAACGCCCTTGCCCGAAGGGTTGGAGTGAAATCGGGCCGATGAACTCGGAGTGTTGGCGCCCCGGCTGCTTTCATGGGCACGAGCCCATGCGGCGCATCCGAAGCATCCACTCCTCCCGATTGCACTCCAATGCGATCTCCAAAAAGACGTTGAACAGGCTCTAAGGCCCCCATGCCAGAATCCGCGCATGCTCCCTGCCTGGCGCCGCCTTCTGCCCCGACACGCCCTGCACCTGCCCAGCCTGCTGTTGTGGGTGGCGGTGGCCTGCATCGGTTGCGGCTGGCTGGTGGTGGACCGCCTGCAGCAACTGCACGCGGCGTTTGAGACCGACGCGCGGATCGTGCACCGGCTGCTGAGCCAGCGCGTTGTGCAGCACGACGCCATCATGGCCACGCTGGCGCTGCTGCAGCCAGCCGCTGCGGTGGATGACCTGCACAACGCGGCATCGCCCCTGCCCCGCCTCACGTCGGTATACCCGCAGATCCTGGCGGTGCTGCAGCGCTCGGCCCACAGCGACTGGCCGCCCGCACTGCAGGCCGAGCTGACAGCCGCCGAGGCCACCTCACGGCGCACCGGTCACGCCGCTACGGCAGGCTTGAATCTGCCCGCAGGCCGTTACTACCTGGTGCTGGCGGGCACGCCAGCCAGCTATGCGCTGCACATCGACCTGCGCACCACCATCCCCGCCGACGAGTGGCCCATGGACATGGCCGCCAGCCCGGTGCGCGTGACGCTGGAGCAGGGCGGCACGGCCTTTGTGGTGCAGCCCGGCCAGGCCGACCAGGGCAGGGGCATCCGCACCTACGACTTTCACAAACTGCTGGCCGCCGCCAGCCAGCCGCTGGACGTGGTGGCCCGCCGCACCGTGGGCATGCACGAACTGCCCTGGTGGCGCATGTTGGGCTGGTGCCTGCTGACCGCAGCGCTGTGGGCCGCAGGCCGCGCACTGTGGCGCCAGCGCGTGGCGCGCCAGCGGGCCGAAGAGCTGCTGCGCCTGGGCCAGGTGGCGCGGCTGAACACATTGGGCGAATTGGCCGCTGGCATGGCCCACGAGCTGAACCAGCCGCTGACCGCCCTGCTGTCCAGCACCCAGGCCGCCCAGCGCCTGCTGGCCGACGACCCACCCGACCTCGACACCGCACAGACCGCCATGGCCCGCGCCGTGGAGCAGGCGCGCCGCGCATCCACCGTGGTGGGCCGCCTGCGCCGCCTGGTGGAGCGGCCCGACCTGGCTGGTCAGGCCCAGCCCCTGGCACTGCCCACCGCCGTGCAGGACGTGCTGCACCTGCTGGAGCCCGAGCTGGCACAGCGCGGCGTGGTGCCCGAGGTGTTGGCCGCAGCAGACCTGCCCCCGGTGCTGGCCGAACCCGTGGCCCTGCAACAGATCATCCACAACCTGCTGATGAACGCGCTGCAGGCGCTGGAGCAAGTGCCCCCCGCTGAACGCCAGCTGCACCTTGCAATGGCGCAGGCTGGTGCTGGACAGGTGGCGCTGTCGGTGCGCGACCACGGCCCCGGCATCCCGCCTGAGGCACGCCAGCACCTGTTCGAGCCCTTCTACACCACACGCAACGGCGGCCTGGGCCTGGGCCTCACGCTGTGCGAGAGCCTGGCGCAGGCCATGGGCGCGCAGCTGAGCCTGGCGCCCGAGGCCACGCCCCCATCCGCCGCCCAACGGGGGGCAGAGTTTGTGCTGACCCTCAACGTCGCACCACCCACCGATGACCGATAGCGCCCCCTCCCTCTCGCCCCTGATCCACCTGGTGGACGACGATGCTGCCGTGCGCGAGGGCCTCTCGCTGCTCATCAGCACCGTGGGCCTGCGCGTGCAGACCTGGGCCGACCCGCAGTCCTTCATGGCCGGGTTTGACCGCGCCAGCATCGGCGCCATCGTGCTGGATGTGCGCATGCCGGGCATCAGCGGCCTCACGGTGCTGGAGCAACTGCTGGCGCAGGGCGTGGACCAGCCCGTGATCCTGCTCACCGGCCACGGCACGGTGGAGATGTGCCGACGCGCCTTCAAAACTGGCGCGGCCGAGTTTCTGGAAAAACCGGTGGACGACGAAGTGCTGATCGAAGCCCTGCAAAACGCCGTGCGCCAGCATGTGCGCTCGCGCGAACGCCACCAGGCAGACCAGCAGGCGCGCGAGCGTTTTGCGCAGCTCTCGGCCCGCGAGCGCGAGGTGCTGGGGCTGATCGTGGAGGGTCTGACCAACAAGGAAATCGGCCGGGCGCTCGAACTCTCGCCGCGCACGGTGGAGACCCACCGCGCCAACCTGTTCGCCAAGCTGGGGGCCGAGTCGCTGGCGCAGCTGATCCGGCGCTACGCGGCGCTGGTGGATGCCGCATCCTGAATCGGCCGGCATAGGCCTTCCGTAGTTCTACGGAGGCCCGCGCGTAGCCGCCCGAATGGCCGAAAACGGCGGCAATTTTTACAGTTCTCCCACGGCGCCACAACGGGTGGCACCGACCCAGAAACACCGGAGAACACCATGCAAAACCGCCTCGCCACCGTCGCCGCCCTCACCCTGTCCCTGATCGCCACCGCCGCCAGCGCCGAAGGCGTGCGCACCGAAAAGAACATGTCGCTGGACCTGGCCACGCAGATCGCCGCGCAAACCGTGGCCACCTGCACCGCCAACGGCTACGCCGTCACGGCCACCGTGGTGGACCGCGCAGGCACCGTACGCGCTGTGCAGCGCGCCGACAACGCCGGCCCCCACACGCTGGAAGCCAGCCGCCTCAAGGCCTACACCTCGGCATCGGCTAAGAACACCACGCTGGCCATGATGGAAGGCGCGCAGAAGAACCCCGCTGCGGCCAACTTGGTGAACATCCCCGGCTACCTGCTGCTGGGCGGCGGCGTGCCGGTGAAGGTGGGCAACGAAGTGATCGGCGCTGTGGGCGTGGGCGGTGCACCCGGCGGCCACCTGGACGAGCAGTGCGCGGTGGCGGGCATCGCCAAGGTGCAGGATTTGCTGAAATAAGCCAGCCCCACCACAGGCAACTGAGCATTTAACGGAGGCCCCCATGAAGCCGTGGAATCTTGTTTTCGCCCTGGCCGCCGCACTGGCCTGTGCCACCCCGGCCCAGGCCCAGGTGCCACCCACGGCGGCCGAAACAGCGGCCTACCAGGGCCTGCATGCCGCTACGGCGCGGGGCGATGTGCCCAGGCTCACCCAGCTGATCGCAGCGCGGGCCGACGTGAATGCCCGCGACGGCTACGGCCGCACGCCACTGCATGTGGCCACCTATGCGCGGCAGGCCGATGCCATCCGCGCCCTTGCCCAGGCTGGGGCCGACCTGAATGCGCTGGAGAACGACCGCTACGACGCCGTGACCATCGCCGCCGTGGCCGACGACGAGGCCACGCTGCGCGTGCTGCTGCAGCTGGGCGCCAGCGCCAAACAGGTGACCAGCCGCTACGACGGCACGGCCCTGATCGCTGCTGCCCACCTGGGGCACGACGGCGTGGTGCGTCAGTTGATCGCCTCCGGGGCGCCGCTGGACCATGTGAACAACCTGCACTGGACGGCGCTCATCGAGTCCATCGTGCTGGGCAACGGCGGTCCGCGCCACCAGGCCACACTGCAAGCCTTGCTACAGGCGGGGGCCAGCCAGGCACTGACCGACCGGCAGGGCAACACGCCCCTGCAGCTGGCGCGCCAGCGGGGCTTTGGAGAGATGGTGCGGATGCTGGAAGCTGCCGCAGCACGGCGCTGATGCCGCCAGTCCAGGACGCGCATCCACTATCAAATTGATAGCTATTGGCGCATGATTGACTAGCGCATCCGGCGCTTTTTACTCAAAGTCCTGGGTTCCCGTCACCAGGCGGGCCTTCACGGTCTTGCCCTTAACCCGGCCCTGGTTCAGGCGCTGGGCAGCTTGGGCGCCGATGGCACGGTCCACCGCCACATAGGTGGAGAAGTCGTTCACGTTGATCTTGCCGATCTGCTCTCGGGTGTAGCCCATCTCGCCGGTCAGCGCGCCCAGCACGTCGCCCGCACGGATCTTCTCCTTGCGGCCACCGATGATCTGGATGGTGACCATGGGCGGCACCAGCGGGCCGTTGCCGGTCGGTGTCAGGTCGGCCACAGGGAACCAGCGCGACTCTCGGCCCTGCAGTTGTTCGATCTTGCCCACGCTGCCCATCTCGTCCAGGCTGGCCAGGTTCAGCGCCAGCCCTTCGGCATCGCCCCGGCCCGTGCGGCCGATGCGGTGGATGTGCACCTCGGGGTCGGGCGTCACGTCCACGTTGATCACGGCGGCCAGGTTGGCAATGTCCAGCCCGCGCGCGGCCACGTCGGTGGCCACCAGCACCGAGCAGCTCTTGTTGGCAAACTGCACCAGCACCTGGTCGCGCTCGCGCTGCTCCAGCTCGCCAAACAGCGCCAGCGCGCTGAAGCCCTGGGCCTGCAGCACGGCCACCAGGTCGCGGCACTGCTGCTTGGTGTTGCAGAACGCGATGGACGAATCGGGCCGGAAGTGGTTGAGCAGCAGCGACACGGCATGCAGGCGCTCGCTGTTCTTCACCTCGTACCAGCGCTGCTCGATCTTACCCTCGGCATGCTGCGCCTGCACGGTGATCTGCTCGGGCGACTTCATGAACTGGGCGCTCAGCTTGGCGATGCCCTCGGGGTAGGTGGCCGAGAACAGCAGGGTCTGGCGCTCTTTGGGACACTGCTTGGCCACCACGACGATGTCGTCGAAGAAGCCCATGTCGAGCATGCGGTCGGCCTCGTCGAGCACCAGCGTGTTGAGCGCCTCCAGCGTCAGGTGCTGGCGCTCCAGGTGGTCCATCACCCGGCCAGGCGTGCCCACCACGATGTGCGCGCCATGCTCCAGGCTCAGCATCTGGCCGCGCAGCGGCACCCCGCCGCACAGGGTCACGACCTTGATGTTTTCTTCGGCGCGCGCCAGGCGGCGGATTTCAGTGGTCACCTGGTCAGCCAGCTCGCGCGTAGGGCACAGCACCAGGGCCTGTACCGCAAACCGACGGGGGTTGAGGTTGGCCAGCAGCGCCAGCGCAAACGCGGCGGTCTTGCCGCTGCCGGTGCTGGCCTGGGCGATCAGGTCCTTGCCCAGCAAGGCGGGCGGCAGGCTGGCCGCCTGAATGGGCGTCATCGTGGTGTAGCCCAGCTGCTGCAGGTTGGCCAGCATGGCGGGGCTCAGGGCCAGCGCGCTGAAATCAGTGCGGGCTTGGTTTTCTTTGGAGGTCATGGGCCGATTATCCGGTGCGGGGTATCCGGGCAACTACCTTACGCCCCCGTCAGGTGTATCGGCTATAACAAACAGATACGTACCGAGCGGTCCATGCCAGACTCATCCAACGCAGCCAACACGCCAGGTCAAGGGGGTTCCAGCGACTCGCTGCTGCGCCTGATCGCCGACTCGGTCCCGGCCCTGATGGCTTACTACGACCTCCCAGGCCTGCGCTGCCAGTTCGCCAACCAGGGCTACGCCGCCTACAACGGCCACAGCACCGAATCCATCTTGGGCCTGACCGTGCAGGAGGCGATTGGCGACAAGGCCTGGCAGGCCATCCAGCCGTACGTGGAGCGCTGCTCACACGGTGAGCGCGTGAAATACACGCGCGAGCAAACCCTGCCCAACGGCGAGGTGCGGATGATCGAGGTCAACCTGATCCCGCATTTTGGCAACGCGGGGCTGCAGCTCGGCTCCTTTGTGCTGATCACCGACATCACCGAGCGTTGGCGCGCCGAGCGCGAGGTACGCCAGAGCGAAGAACGCATGCGCAAGTTCACCGAGGCCACGGACGAGGCCATCGTGTTCCATCGCGACGGCATCATCACCGACGGCAACGAGGCACTGTACCGCTTGACGGGATTTGCGCTGCACGAAGTGCTGGGCCTGTCGATCTTCAACTTCATCAGCCCCGAGTGGCGCGCCACCGCGCTGGAATACACCCGCAGCGGACGGGAGGATCCGTACGAAGTCACCATCCGCCACAAGGATGGGCATCCCATCCCCGTCGAGGTCGTCGGCAAGACCATGCCCCTGCACCATGCCGACTACCGCATCGTGGTGGTGCGCGACATCACAGCCCGCAAACAAGCGCAGGAGCGCGAAGCCTTCATCGCACTGCACGACCCCCTCACGCAATTGCCCAACCGGCACTTCCTGATGGAGCAGCTGTCGCAGGTGCTGTCGCTGGCGCGCCGGCGGCATGGCCGTGTGGCGGTGCTGTTCATGAACCTGGACCATTTCAAGACCGTGAACGACTCGCTCGGCCACCATGCGGGCGACCAGCTGCTGTGCAACGTCGCCGAGCGACTGCGCCAGGGTGTGCGCGATGCCGACGTGGTCGCGCGCATCGGCGGCGACGAGTTTGTGGTGGTGCTGACCGACGTGCAGACGCCCGATGACGCGGCCATGGTGGCCGACAAGCTGCTGGAGTCCATGCACGGCGTTTTTACGGTCGATCAGCTGCCGCTCACCATCTCCCCGTCCATCGGCATCAGCCTGTACCCGGACCACGGTGGCAGCGCCGACATGCTGCTGCGCTGCGCCGATGCGGCCATGCAGCATGCCAAGGACAGCGGGCGCGGCAACCGCCAGTTCTACGCCACCAGCATGGAGGCCAGCGCCCTCGATGTGCTGCACCAGGAGCGCCTGCTGCGCGACGCCATTGCACGCAACGACTTCGTGCTGCACTACCAGCCGCAAATTTGCCTGGCCGACGGTTCGCTGCAAGGCCTGGAAGCGCTGGTGCGATGGCGCCACCCCGAGCGTGGGCTGGTGGGGCCCGACGAGTTCATCGCGTTCTCGGAGTCACGGGGCCTCATCACGCCCATCGGCCGCTGGGTGATGCGCGAAGCCTGCCGCCAGCTCAAAGCCTGGCAGGACCAGGGCCTGGCCAAGGTGCCCGTGGCAGTCAACCTCTCGGCCCTCGAATTCCGCCAGCGGGATGTGGCCGCTGAAATCGCCGCCGTCCTCCAGGAAACAGGGCTGGCACCGCAATACCTGGAGATCGAACTGACCGAGTCTGTGCTCATGCACCAGACTGGCCAGACCCTGAACACCCTGCACGCCGTCAAGGCGTTAGGCGTCGGCATCTCCATCGATGACTTCGGCACCGGGTACTCCTCCCTGGCATATCTGAAGCGCTACCCCATCGACAAGCTCAAGATCGACCGGTCATTTGTCACCGACACCCCCGGCAGTGCCGACGACGTCGCCATCGTCACCGCCATCATCCAGATGGCCCGCAGCCTGCAGCTCAAGACGGTGGCGGAAGGGGTGGAGACGCAAGGGCAGATCGCATTGCTCAAGGAACTGGGGTGCGATGTGATCCAGGGGTTTGTGGTGTCGGTACCCATGGATGCCCTGGCTACCGGCAGCTGGCTGGAACGCCAGCCACCGCAATAGCGGCAAGTTGTCCACTGGCCCCCCTGGCTTGTGGACAATAGCGGCATGCCCCTCATCCCCGACTTCATCGCCCCCACCCGCCACACCGACCCGGCCGACGCCCTGGCCCAGGTGCAGCGCATCTACCAGCAACAAATTGGCCACCTGCGCGACGCCATGCAGCGTTTTGTGGCGGGCGAGACGCCCGAGGGCCCGGTGCGCGCTTTCTACCCGTTTGTGCGGGTGCACACCACCACCGTGGCGCGGGCCGATACCAAGCTGGCCTATGGCTTTGTGGAAGGCCCCGGGCGGTATGAGACCACCCTCACCCGGCCCGACCTGTTTGCCAACTACTACGCCGAGCAGTTCCGCCTGCTGCGTGCCAGCCACAACGTGGAGCTGGAAGTGGGCACCAGCACCCACCCGATTCCCATCCATTTCTCATTTGCGGAGCACGACCACATCGAGGGCACGCTGACACAGGCCCGCCGCATGCTGATGCGCGACGTGTTCGACCTGCCCGACCTGGCCGCCATGGACGATGGCATCGCCAACGGCACCTGGCAGGCCGCGCCCGGCGAGGCGCAGCCGCTTTCGCTGTTCACCGCGCCGCGCGTGGACTATTCGCTGCACCGCCTGCGCCACTACACAGGCACAGCGCCCGAGTGGTTCCAGAACTTTGTTCTGTTCACCAATTACCAGTTCTACATCGACGAATTCGTGCGCCTGGGCCACGCCGAGATGGCCAAACCCGACAGCGAATACATTGCCTTCATCGAACCCGGCAACGTGGTCACACGCCGTGTGGGCCTGAGCGCCGAAGCTGGCGACGACCTGGGCGCCGCTCCACCCCGCCTGCCGCAGATGCCCGCCTACCACCTGGTGCGCAAGGACGCGAGCGGCATCACCATGGTCAACATCGGCGTGGGCCCGGCCAACGCCAAGACCATCACCGACCACATCGCCGTGCTGCGCCCCCATGCCTGGATGATGCTGGGCCACTGTGCGGGCCTGCGCAACAGCCAGCAGCTGGGCGACTATGTGCTGGCCCACGCCTACGTGCGCGAGGACCATGTGCTCGACGAAGACCTGCCGCTGTGGGTGCCCATCCCGGCGCTGGCCGAAATCCAGCTGGCGCTGCAGCAGGCGGTGGCCGATGTCACACAGATCAGCGGCGCAGACCTGAAGCGCGTGATGCGCACCGGCACCGTGGCCAGCACCGACAACCGCAACTGGGAGCTGCTGCCGGACAACACGCCGCAGCGCCGCTTCAGCCAGAGCCGCGCCGTGGCGCTGGACATGGAAAGCGCCACCATCGCCGCCAACGGCTTCCGCTTCCGCGTGCCCTATGGCACCTTGCTGTGTGTGAGCGACAAGCCTCTGCATGGCGAGATCAAGCTGCCCGGCATGGCCAACCACTTCTACCGCGAGCGGGTGGACCAGCACCTGCGCATCGGCATGCGCGCCATCGAGATCCTGCGCAATGGCGGCGTGGACCGCCTGCACAGCCGCAAGCTGCGCAGCTTTGCCGAGGTCGCATTTCAGTAAACGACAGGCCCGAGGCCGCTGCGCATGCCACTGGATTTCCTCACCCTCATGACGGTCATGGCGGCCAACCTGTTCATGATCTCGGCCGCGCTGCCGCTGATCATGGGCCGGGACGTGAGCCGCGCGGCCCGCAATATGCAGGCCAGCATGCTGCTGCAGGCGGTGGCCTGGTCGACCATCATCGCCTCGGCCACCCTGTGGGACCAGGCCCTCTCCACCCTGTCGATTGCCTGCAACGCGGCCGCGCAGTGGATGCTGTACCGGGCGCTGGAGGAATGGCTGGGCCCCCGCCCCTTGCGCCGCGTGCTGCTGGTGTTGGTGATTGCCGCCCCGCTGGGCTACACCCTGGGTTTTGGGCACTACGCCTGGCGCGTGGGCTGGGCCAACTTTTTGATGGCCACCATTTTGTGCATCGTTGCGCGCGCCACCCTGGCGCCCGTGGTGGAGGCCAACCTGCGCTGGCGCAGCCTGCTGATGGGCTGCCTGCTGACGTCGGCCGCTTTCACGCTGGCGCGGGGCATGCTGGGCGCCTTCACCGACCAGTACCCGAGCTTTCGCACGCCCCATCCCGTCAACCTGGCAGCTGCTGTGGCCACCAATGTGAGCCTGGTGCTGGGCACCGTCGCCCTGCTGGTGGCGTGGCGGTCGGAGGCAGAACACAAGCTGCGCACGCTGGCGATGACCGATGGCCTCACCGGCGTGCTCAACCGGCGAGGCTTCACCACCCAAGGCAGCAGCCTGCTGGCACACGCCGCACGCCACCAGTTGCCCATGACGGCAATGATGCTGGACCTGGACCACTTCAAGCAGGTCAACGACACCCACGGCCACGAGGCCGGAGACCGCGCACTGCAACTGTTTGCCCGCCTGCTGGGCGACACCTGCCGCAGCGGCGACCTGGTCGGGCGCCTGGGTGGCGAGGAGTTTGGCGTGCTGCTGTTGCACAACAGCGCACCCGCTGGACTGGCCCTGGACCGGCGACTGCGCAGGCGTCTGCATGCCGTCAGCGTGGCAGAGCTGGGCTTTGCGCTGGACTACAGCGCCGGGATGGCCGTGCTGCAGCCGGGCGAAGCTGGCTTGGCCGAACTGATGGCCCGTGCCGACGGTGCCCTCTATGCAGCCAAGACGGCGGGCCGGGGGCGGCTGGTCGCGGCGGACTGAGGCAAACAGTCCTGTTTTGATAGCATCAGGCGCAATACCCACTAGCGCCTGCGGCAGATTCTGGCAAAAATCCGTCCCCAAGCACCACGGACGCACTCGTCGCACACAATCCCTCCATGACCGCACTTTTTGAAGCCCTGCACCTGCGCAAACGTTATGGCGAGACCACGGTGGTGGACGACGTGTCCTTCGCCATTGCTCCCGGCGAATGCCTGGGGGTCATCGGCCCCAACGGCGCGGGCAAGACCACCACCATCCGCATGTGCCTGGGCCTGGCGTCGCCAGACGGGGGCGAAGTGCATTTCACGCCCCAGCCCGGCACGGCCCCGCTGCTGATGCCCCGCGATGCACTGGCCATCAAGGCGCAGCTGGGTGTGGTCACGCAGTTCGACACCCTCGACCCGGACTTCACCTGCGCCGAAAACCTGCGCGTGTTCGGCCGCTACTTCGGCCTGAAGGGCCCGGTGATGGACGAGCGTGTGCCCCAGTTGCTGGAGTTCGCGGCCCTCACCCACAAGGCCGACGCCAAGCCGGGCGAGCTGTCGGGCGGCATGAAGCGGCGCCTCTCGCTGGCGCGCGCCCTGGTCAACAACCCGCGCCTGCTGCTGCTGGACGAGCCCACCACCGGCCTGGACCCGCAAGCCCGCCACCTGATGTGGGAGCGCCTGCAACTGCTGCTGCAGCAAGGCAAGTCGATCCTGCTGACCACCCACTTCATGGACGAGGCCGAGCGCCTGTGCTCGCGCCTGCTGGTGCTGGACCACGGCCGCAAGATTGCCGAAGGCCGCCCGCGCGAACTGATCGCCCAGCACCTGGAGCCGGATGTGGTGGAGGTGTTCGGCGTGGGGGCCGTCCAGATGGCCGAAGACACCGCGCTGCGCGCCCTGGCCGCCCGCGTGGAAATCAGCGGCGAGACCGTGTTTTTCTACACCCAGAACGCCCAGCCGCTGCTGCAGGCCTTGGCCGCACACGGCCACCTGCGCACGCTGCACCGGCCGGCCAATCTGGAAGACCTGTTCCTCAAGCTCACGGGGCGGCAGATCCGGGAGTGAGGTCGGCAGGGCGGTCTGCCAGCCGCCCCTGCCACCAGCCTTCGAGGGCTTGCGGTGCGCAAGGCTGCGAGAACAGATAGCCCTGCAGTTCGTCGCACCCCAGCCGGGTCAGCCACTGTGCCTGGTGCTCGGTTTCCACGCCCTCGGCCACCGTGCGCAGGCCCAGCTTTTGCGCCAGGGCCACGATGGCGTCCACCAGTGCTTCGCCCCGGTCATTGCTCCCCAGGTCGTTGACGAAAGAGCGGTCGATCTTGAGCTTGCGCACCGGAAACCGCTTGAGCTGGCTGAGTGACGAATAGCCGGTGCCGAAGTCGTCGATGGCCAGCTGCACACCCAGAGCGGTGAGGCGCTGCATGGTCTGCAGGGCCTCCTCCACGGGCTCCATGATCGCGCTTTCAGTGATCTCCAATTGCAGCATCCGGGGTGGGCACCCGGTGCTTTGCAAGGCGCGGTCCACCACCTGGTCCAGCTCGGGCTCCTGGAACTGGCGCGCCGAGAGGTTCACCGCCACCGGGATCTCCCCCCAACCGGCATCCAGCCACCGGCGTGCCTGCGCGCAGGCCTCGTTCAGCACCCATTCGCCCAGGGGCACGATCAGCCCCGTTTCTTCCGCAATGCCGATGAACTGCAGCGGAGACACCAGCCCACGCTCCGGGTCCGCCCACCGCACCAGCGCCTCCACCGACGACACGCGCCCCGTCCGCGCATCCATGATGGGCTGATAGTGCAGGCGCAGCCCGTCGTGCTCGATGGCATGGCGCAGGCCCGCCTCCACCCGCAGGCGCTCCGTCAACACCTCCGTCATGTGCGGGCTGAAGAAAGCCAGCCGGTTCCCACCCAGGTCCTTGGCGTCGTACATGGCCACATCCGCATTGCGCAGCAGGAGATCCCCGGAGTCCCCATCCTGCGGGAAGACCGCAATGCCCAGGCTGGTGCCCAGTAACCAGCTGGACGTGCCGGTCTCCACAGGCAGGGTCAGCGCCCGCACAATGCGCCGCGCCATGGGCGCCACCACGGCCGGGTCCGGCAGGTCGGGCAGCACCACCACAAACTCATCCCCTCCCGGCCGGGCCACTACATCGCCAGGACGCACACAACCCTGCAACCGGGCCGCCACCTCCTTGAGCAAGGCATCGCCCCGGGCATGGCCCAGGCTGTCGTTCACCCCTTTGAACCGGTCCAGGTCCATGGCCAGAACGGCCACGCAGTGGCCCTGCTCCCGCGCCCGGTCCAACGCCGCGTCCAGCCGCTCCGTGAGGCTGTAGCGGTTGGCCAAGTCGGTCAGGGGGTCTCGCCGCGCCTGGCGCTCCAGCGTCTCCGTGTGTTGCGCGATGGACTGCTGCTGGCGCAGCAGGGACTCCGCCATCCGGTCCAGTGCCCGGGCCACCTGCCCCAGCTCTCCCGGGGGATAGGGTGTACCAATGGGTTCGGCGTAGTTGCCAGCATCCATGCGGCCAATGGCGCGGATGGCGCGCATGGCATGGCGGCGCACCGCAAATTCCACCAGCAGAAAAGCAGCAACGAACACGATGACCGCCAGTGCCAGCACCCCCAGCAGTGCGCTCCGGAACTGGCGCTCCACCGGGCCACGCAGGTCGTCCTCGGGCACGGCCAGGGCCAGACGCAGATCCGAGCCCTGTGCGCGCGGCAACTGGGCGCGCACCCAGACGCGACGCACGCCATCGGCCCCCTCCATCACGGCATGCCCTTCGACCGCTTGCAACATGAAAGTGCGTTCGGCGTCCCCCAGGGTCAGCGGCGCCACCTCCGGCCGGCGGAAGTCCATGACCACCGAACCGTCGGCATTCCATACCTGCAGATGCATACGCTCATAGCGCTGTGCATGCACCGTGGCCTGCCCGTAGTCCTGCATGTCGAGCGAGGCCAGCAGGATGAAGCGCAACGCGCCTCCCGCATCGCGCACCGGGTAGGCCACCTGCAGCACTCCCTTGCCCGTCAGGCGGCCTATGACCGCTTCTAGCACCGGCCCGGAGGCCGTCAGCGCACGCTGAAAGTAACTGCGATCCCGGAGGTCCAGCGAACGGCCACTGCGCAGCGAATCACAGAACAAGGAGCCATCGGGCTGGATGGTGAGGATGCCGGTGTACTGAGGATGCTCCTTGAGGACATCTGCCAGGAAATCAGAGCAGGCGGCCTTGTCGCCCGCTGCCAGCAGGGGGACGCGCCCAAGGCCAAACAAGAGCTGCCCGGTACCAGCGATCTTGTCGTCCAGGTTGCTGGCAATGATGCTTGCCCGGGCCACCAGCCGGTCGCGCGCCTGTCCGGTGGTGGTCACCCGAAACTCCAGCAGCAGCCACACCAGGGCCGGCACAGGCAACAAAGAGGCTGCCAGCACCAGCCACAGGATCCGCGCACTCAGGCTCACAGGGGTTTCTCCTTCAGAAGCGCCGTCGTCGCACCGGCCCGCCGCAACAGCGGCCGCAGGCTTTCAGGCCACGCGGGGCCTGACCTTGCTCGCCGCCAGCTTGGCGTTCGCACGCGCCGTGTCCACATTCTCAGCCCGCGCCAGCGCCACGCCCATGCGGCGCTTCACAAAACTCTCGGGCTTGCCGAACAGGCGCAGGTCGGTGCCCGGCACGCGCAGCGCTTCTTCCACGCCGTCGAACACGATGCCCTGGGCTTCCACACCGCCGTAGATGACGGCACTGGCGCCGGGGTTGCGCAGACTCGTGTCCACCGGCAGGCCCAGGATGGCGCGGGCGTGCAGCTCAAACTCGCTCTGGTGCTGGGTGCACAGCGTGACCAGGCCCGTGTCGTGCGGGCGGGGGCTCACTTCGCTGAACCAGACGTCCTGGCCCTTGACGAACAGCTCCACACCAAACAATCCCTGGCCGCCCAGGTTGTCGGTGACGGCCTTGGCGATCTGGCGCGACTTTTCGAGCGCAGCGGGGTGCATGGGGTGGGGCTGCCAGCTTTCCACATAGTCGCCGCTCACCTGCACATGGCCGATGGGGTCGCAGAAACTGGTGGTGATTTGGCCGTCGGCGCCCACCGACCGCACGGTGAGCTGGGTGATTTCGTAGTCAAAGTCGATGAAGCCCTCGACGATCACACGGCCGTGGCTCACCCGGCCACCGGCCATGGCGTAGTCCCAGGCCTTCTTGACGTCCGCCGGGCCGTCGATCTTGCTCTGGCCCTTGCCGGAGCTGCTCATCACGGGCTTGACGATGCAAGGGTAACCAATCCCGCCATCAATCGCGGCCTGCAACTCTTCAAGCGAATTACAGAATTTGTACGGGCTGGTGGGCAGGCCCAGCGTTTCGGCGGCCAGCACGCGGATGCCTTCACGGTCCATGGTCAGGCGCGCTGCGCGGGCCGTAGGGATCACGCGCACGGTGCCCACGGCTTCCAGCTCTTCGAGCATGGGGGTGGCGATGGCTTCGATCTCGGGCACCACCAGGTGGGGCCGTTCGGCTTCGATCAGCGCCTTGAGCTGGGCGGGGTCGCTCATGGTGATGGTGCGCGCGTGGTGGGCCACCTGCTGGCCGGGCGCGTTGTCGTAACGGTCCACAGCGATGGTTTCCACGCCCAGGCGCTGCAGCGCGATCAGCACCTCCTTGCCCAGCTCGCCCGAGCCCAGCAGCATGACTTTGGTGGCATGGGGGGACAGAGGGGTTCCGAGGGTGGTCATGGTGGGGGCTTTCGAGAAGGTGAAAAAGTCGGTAAATGGCGGGACGCAGGCGACTTTAATGCACCCGGGCGCAGAACTTGCAATCGCCCTGACATGCCCCCACCGCCCATGCCCTCCCCTTCCAGCACGGCCCGCTCGCACAGCCCCACCGACTGGCACGCCCAGGAGCTGCTGCTGATGCGCGAGGTGATGCGCCTCATCGGCCGCAGCCTGGCGCCCGGCCTGGTGCTGCGCGAAATGCTGCACCTGATGAGCGAACTGCTGGGCCTGAACCGGGGGCGCATCGTGCTGGTGGACGACGCTCCCTCCTCCCCAGCCGGCGCGCCGCGCACCGCCTCCATCCAGCACGCCTACGGCCTCACCCAGGCCGAGGTGCAGCGCGGGCGGTACGCCTGGGGCGAGGGCATCACCGGCCGCGTGCTGGCCACGGGGCAACCTGCCATCGTGCAGGACATTGATGCCGAACCGCTGTTTCTGGCCCGCGCGGTGGAGCGCAGCCAGCTGCCGCCCGAGACGGTGGCCTTCATCGCCCTGCCCGTCGAGGTCAACAACGCGCCCATCGGCGTGCTGGCTTGTCACCGCATCCGCAGCCGCCAGCGCCACCTGAACGACGACCTGGCGGTGCTGCGCGTGCTGGCCACGCTGGTCGGGCAGCTGCTGCAGCTGGAAGCCCTGGTGGCCGAGCAGACGCGGCAGCTGCAGGCGCGCAACGCCGTGCTGGCCAATGCGCTCAACACCAAAAGCGCGCGATACGGGCTCATTGGCAGCTCGCCACCGCTGCTGCAGGCCTTGAGCGAGCTGGAGCGTGTGTCGCAAACCCAGGCCACCGTGCTGCTGCTGGGCCAGTCGGGCACGGGCAAGGAGCTGTTCGCACGCGCCGTGCACCTGGCCAGCGGGCGGCGCGATCGGCCCTTCATCAAGGTCAACTGCTCGGCCATTCCAGACGCGCTGTTCGAATCCGAACTGTTTGGCTACGAGAAAGGCGCGTTCACCGGCGCCAGCACAGCCCGCGCGGGCTGGTTTGAGCAGGCTGACAGCGGCACCATCTTTCTGGACGAGATTGGCGAGCTGCCGCTGGCCCTGCAGTCCAAGCTGCTGCGCACGCTGCAGGAGGGCACGCTGGTGCGCCTGGGCGGGCAGCGCGAGGTCAAGGTCAACGTGCGCCTGGTGGCGGCCACCCACCGCGACCTGGCGGCCGATGTGGAGGCCGGGCGCTTTCGGCAGGACCTGTACTACCGCCTGCATGTGATTCCGATCCATCTGCCCTCGCTGGCCGAGCGGCGCGAGGACATCCGCGCGCTGGCGCTGCACTTTGTGAGCCGCGCCAACCAGGCGCACCAGCGCAACGTGAACCTCTCGCCCGACGCGCTGGCGCGGCTGGAAGAACACCCCTGGCCCGGCAACATCCGCGAGCTGGGCAATGTGATCGAACGCCTGGTGCTGCTGACCAATGACACGCTGGTGGCGCGGGCGGAGCTGGACCGGTTTCTGCCGGCTGCGTCCGCGCCTTTGCCTTCGCCTCCCGCACCACAGCCTCCTGCAGCCATCGCGGCAGCAGAACGCCCAGCCATTGCCCCGGCGCCGCTGGTGCGTGACTACGCGCCGGCCCAGTCGCACAGCGTGGTGGCGCTGCAGACAGCACTGGCCGAGCACCACGGCAACCAGTCGCGTGCAGCGCAGAGCCTGGGGCTGACGCTGCGGCAGTTCAGCTACCGGCTGCGCAAGGCGGGTCTGAAGTGACGACGGACACTGTGTCGACAATTTGTAGACACAGTGTCTGGCGCGGTCTGCTTCACCCTGGCTGCCGACACATGGCCACACCCCACTCACTATCAGATCAATAGCTGCCAGCGCATATTTCACTAGCGCTTCCAGCCATTTCTATTCAAATTTACCCATCTCCACCCGCTCTGGCACACCTGTTGCGATAAGGAAGGCAGGCATCCCGCCCACCACCGCACCGAAAGGTTTTCCATGAGCACCGTGACCGCCACCGCCTCCGACGCCGTCCTCATCTCACCCACCCAGTTGTTGGCCCTGCAAGCCGCAGAACCTGTGGTGCTGATCGACACCCGCGACGCCGACACCTATGCCCTGGGGCACATCCCCGGCGCGGTGAACCTGCGCGAGACATTCACGTATCTCGCCACCTCCACGCCCCAAGGCCTGCAGGAGCTGAAAGACACCTTTGCCGCGCACCTGGGCGCCATCGGCCTGTCGGGCGCAGAGACGGCCGTGTTCTATGAAGATGCGCTCAACAGCGGCTACGGCCAGTCGTGCCGGGGCTACTACCTGCTGACCTGGCTGGGCTACCCCAAGGTCAAGGTATTGAATGGCGGCTACTCGGCCTGGAAGGCGGCAGAGCTGCCCGTCTCCACCGAGGCCGTGGTGCCCACGCCCGCCATCTTCCCCACCCAGCTGGCCACCACCGATGTGATGCTGACCAAGGAGGATGTGATCGAGGCCCTGGGCACCGACACCGTGCTGCTGGACGTGCGCGATGTGGACGAGTGGATTGGCGACAGCTCCAGCCCTTATGGCAAGGACTTTGCTCCACGCAAAGGCCGCCTGCCGGGCGCCAAGTGGCTGGAGTGGTACCGCTTCATGAAGCCCTCGCCCCAGGGTCCGGTGTTCAAGTCGCCCGACGAAGTGCGCGCCGAATGCGCCACGGCGGGCATCAGCCCGGCGGACACGGTGTACCTGTATTGCTTCAAGGGCGCACGCGCCTCCAACACCTTCCTGGCGCTCAAGCAGGCGGGCTTTGCCGATGTGCGCATGTACTTCGGCTCGTGGAACGAATGGTCGCGCGACGACAAGTTGCCGATTGAAAGCGGGCTGCCGCTGGTCAAGTTCCCCAAAAAGCCTGCGCTGGCACTGGCGGCCTGAGCCCCGTGCGTTGTTGCAGCGGGCATGGCCCGCTGCGAACCCTGTCCTTTTTTTTGCATTCCCTTCTCTTTCTCCAAGGAACACCATGTCCACCGATCTGCTGGAACCCTCTGCCCCCGTCACCACCGTGCACACGCACCTGCGCCCCATCGACCGCGACGGGCTGATGGCCTTTGCCGACAAGGGCCGCAACAACCCTGCCAGCCGGGGTACCAACAAGGTCCATACGGTGATGGAGGGGCAGTACCGCTCGCTGAGCTATGTGGGCAACCATGCGCCGGTGGTGGTGGACGAACCCCTGCACCTGTTCGGTCAGGACACGGCGCCTGCGCCCGGCGAGATCGTGCTGTCGGGCCTGGGCGGCTGCCTGGCCGTGGGCATTACGGCCGTGGCCACCTGGAAGCAGGTCAAGCTCAGCAAGATCGAGGTGTTCATGGAAGGCGACATCGGCAACCCCGCCGCCTGGGGTGCGGGTGGCGCATTGCAGAAGACGCCGCCGGAGATGGGCTTCCAAGCGATCCGCGTGAAGGTGCTGGTGGAAGGCGATGCACCGCGCGAGGTGCTGGACGAGATCGTGCAGCACGCCAACTTCTACTCGCCCGTGGCCAACAGCATGCGCAACCCCATCCCCTTCGAGATCAGCCTCGCGGACTGAGGGCGACACACAAAACTCTTCTGGCGTCGTTGCCGCGTCTTGTCGTACTACTCGTACTGCCTGCGACGCAGCGCCTAGCCAGAACCGCTTCGCTGAGTTTTGTGTGCCGCCCCTACCTGACCAACCGTTCCCCGCGCACCCAAGGAGCCCCATGAACCCCGCCGACCTCCCTCCCCAACTCCACCTGGACGGCGCCCTGCGGGGCGATGCGCTGCTGGCCGCTGTGCGCCAGATCGCCCAGGGCCCGCTGGCCGCGCAGGTGGAGGCGATTGACCGCACCGGCTACTACCCCTGCGCCGAGCTGCAGCAGCTGGCCGCCGTGGGCGCGATGAGCGCGCACCTGGACAGCACGGCCGGCCCGGCCGACTACGGCCTGGCCATCCGCGCCATGGCCGAGGCCTCGCGCGTGTGCGGCGCCACCGGCTTCATGATGTGGTGCCAGGCGGTGTGTGGGCTGTACCTGCAGCAATCGGGCAACCCCGAGCTGATGGGCGATGTGCTGCAGCGCCACGCCAGCGGCGCAGGCATGGGCGGCACGGCGCTGTCCAACCCCATGAAGAGCTATGCGCAGATCGAAAGCCTGCTGCTCAAGGCCACGCCAGTGGAGGGGGGCTACCTCATCAACGGCACCCTGCCCTGGGTGAGCAACCTGGGGCCCGACCACTACTGCGGCGCGATTGCGGCGGTGGTGGAGGCCGACGGTGCGGCCAGTCAGCGCGAGGTGATGTTCCTGCTGCGCTGCGATGCCCCCGGCGTGGAGATGCGCGAATGCCCCAGCTTCTCCGCCATGGAGGGCACGGGCACCTATGCACTGCGGCTCAAGGACCATTTCATCGGCACGGCCGACACCATGGCCGACCCTACCCGGCCTTTCATCGCCCGCATCCGCGCTGCGTTTGTGATGCTGCAATGTGGCATGGCCGTGGGCATCACGCAGGGCGCCATCGACTCGATGTGGGCGGTGGAGGCCCAACTGGGCCACGTCAACCAGTTCCTGGAAGACCGGCCCGACGGGCTGCAGGCCGAGCTGGATGCACTGACTGCACGCGTCATGCAACTGGCCCAGACTCCGTTCGACACAAGCACCGATTTCTTCATCGACGTGCTGGACGCCCGCGCCCACGGCGCGGAGCTGTGCCTGCGCGCCGCCCAGTCGGCCCTAATGCACCAGGGCGCGCGCGGCTACCTGATGAGCTCGGACGTGCAGCGGCGCGTGCGCGAGTCGCACTTTGTGGCCATCGTCACGCCCGCCATCAAGCACCTGCGCAAGGAGATCGCCCGGCTCAGCACCGAGGAGATGCCTGCATGACGCCCGCCCTCCCCACCGCCACCACGCCGTCGGTTGCCTCCGAGTTCGTGTTGAGCGCGGCATCACAGGCGCTGTGCGATGCGTTTGCCGACGCGGCCACCCAGGCGCCCTGGCAAAGCTACATCTGCAACGCCTGCGGCTACGTCTACCACGAGGCCGACGGCGACCCCGATGGCGGCCTGCCGCCGGGCACGCGGCTGGCGGACATACCCGACGACTGGGCCTGCCCGCTGTGTGGAGTGACCAAGGCCGATTTTTCTCCGTACGAAGCACCCACGCTGGAGGCGCTGCGGGCGCAGGCCAGCGCAGCGCCAGCCGCCTCCCTTCGCGTGCGTGGCGAGCCGGGCGTGGTCATCGTCGGCGCGGGCCGTGCAGGCTGGCAACTGGCCGAAACCCTGCGCCAACACAGCGCCACGCTGCCCATCACCCTGGTGACGGCCTGCGCGGGCGACCGGTACGACAAGCCTTTGCTGTCGGTGGCCATGGCGCGCCAGCTGGACCCGCTGGCCCTGGTGTCCGAAACCGGTCGCGATGCGGGGCACCGCCTGGGCGTCACCCTGCTGGCCCACACCCATGCCGTGCGCATCTGCGCCGACACCCGCCAATTGCGCACCACGCGGGGCGTGCTGCGCTACGGCCACCTGGTGCTGGCCCACGGTGCGCAGGCCGCCTTGCCTCCGGGCTTGCCCGCCAGCCTGTGCTGGCGCATCAACCACCTGGACGCCTACCAGCGCCTGCGCCAGCACCTGGGCGAGCAGCCCAAGGACGTGCTCATCATCGGCGCGGGCCTGGTCGGCAGTGAGCTGGCCAACGACCTGGCACTGGGCGGCCACCACGTCACGTTGCTGGACACGGCCACCGAACCACTGGCGCGCTGGCACGACCAGCAGGCGGGCCCGCAGCTGCTGGACGCCTGGAAAGACCTGTCCATCCGCTTTGAAGGCGGTCTGCAGGTGGAGCAGGTGGAACGCGTGGGCTCGCGCTACCGCGTCTCCACCACCAGCGGGCGGCGTTTTGCGGCGGACGAAGTGGTGGTGGCTGCAGGCCTACTGCCCCCCCACCGCCTGGCGCAGAGTGCAGGGCTTGATTGGACCCATGGCATTGCGGTGGACGCAGGCACGCTGCAAACCAGCGTATCCCGCATCCATGCACTGGGCGATTGCATCAGCATCGACGGGCAGTGCAGCCGCTACATCGAACCGATTGCCCGGCAGGCGCGCACGCTGGCGGCCGCCATCCTGGGCCAACCGGTGACCCCCTATGAGCACCGGGCGGCCGTGGTGCGGGTCAAGACCACCACCCGGCCACTGACCCTGCATTGAGGCAGCCTCGGGCCCGGGTGGCAATCTTGACCGGGCTGGCATCGGC
The DNA here is from genome assembly GCF_001427445.1 of Acidovorax sp. Root568. Classification (NCBI taxonomy): domain Bacteria; kingdom Pseudomonadati; phylum Pseudomonadota; class Betaproteobacteria; order Burkholderiales; family Comamonadaceae; genus Acidovorax; species Acidovorax sp. Root568. Next base: position 304,866 of record NZ_LMGP01000014.1, read on the forward strand.
AAAAAATTTTTGGCATCCACTGCATCCAAACGGCGTTTTCGTGGGTAGTACCTACAGCAGCGCATCTTGTTGCTGCTGTCCTATCAACCCACAGACCAGAGAGAAACGCCATGACCATCCACACGTCCCCCATCTCCCGCCTGCTGCCCCTGACGGGCGCCATTGCCGCCGCCGTGCTGCTGAGCGCCTGCGGTTCGATGATGTCGTCGTCCTCCAAATCCATGTATTCGCAGGACAGCCTGCCCGACAGCATCAAGGTGCCGGCTGGCAACAAGGTGGCGATGGAAACCGTGGGCGTGGGCGAGATCACCTACGAATGCCGCGACAAGGCCAACATGCCCGGCCAGACCGAATGGGTGTTCGTGGGCCCCAAGGCCGTGCTGAATGACCGCAGTGGCAAACAAGTGGGCACCTACTACGGCCCGCCGGCCACCTGGGAGTCGAGCGATGGGTCCAAGCTGACAGCCACCCAGCTGGCCGTGGCGCCATCGGGCACGGGCAACCTGCCCTACCAGCTCGTCAAGGCCAACCCCGCTATGGGTTCGGGCGCCATGACCGGCGTGACCTTCATCCAGCGTGTGGCCCTCAAGGGCGGCGTGGCACCCGCTGCTGCCTGCACCACCGCCAACAAGGGCGAGCGCCAGATCGTGAAGTACCAGGCCGACTACATCTTCTGGAAGGCCGCGTAAACCACGCACACGCAATCCCCTGCCCTACCGCCAGGCGGCTGCGGGTTTGCGGCTACGATGCGCCCACTCTTTAGCCGCGGCCCCGCTGCCTGCACACCGTGCCCGACACCCCTGGCGATTTTGACTACGAAGCCGCTCTGGCCGCCTGCGCAGCGGGCGACCGGCAGGCCATGCACCGCCTGTACCAACAGGAGGGCGCGCGGCTACTGGGCGTTGCGCTGCGCATCGTGCGCCAGCGGGCCCTGGCCGAGGACATCGTGCACGATGCCTGCGTGAACATCTGGACCCGCGCCGCCAGCTACGACCCGCGCCGGGGCAGCGCACGCGGCTGGATCTACAGCGTGGTGCGCAACCTGGCCCTGAACGCCGTTCGCGACGCTGGCCGCCACGTTGATGTGGACGACACCACCACCCAAGCCCTGGAGGCCGACATGTCTGTGCAGGCCCACCATGAGGTCGAGGAAACCTTTGCGCTGAACGCCAGCCTGGGCCGCCTGCAGCATTGCCTGGAGGCCCTGGACCCCGCGCGCCGCAACTGCGTGCTGCACGCCTATGTGGACGGCTGCTCGCACGGAGAAATTGCGGAGCGCCTCGGCGCGCCGCTGGGCACCGTCAAGGCGTGGATCCGGCGCAGCCTGGTTTCGCTGCGGGAGTGCATGGCATGACCGACGTGCGCAACACACCGTCCACCCCCTCGCCGGAAGACCTGAGCGTGCTGGCCGGCGAGTACGTGCTGGGCACCCTGCCCGCTGCCGAGCGCCAGGGCGTGCAGCAACGCCTGCCAGGCGACAAGGCATTGCAACAGGCGGTGGCCGAATGGGAAGCCCGCCTGCTGCCGCTGACCCAGCTGGCGGAGCCCATCGCGCCGCCCGCTGCCTTGTGGGCGCGCATCGACCAGTCGCTGCAGGCCACCAGCGCACAGCCGGCTGCGACACCCGTTGCCGCCCAACCCCGCGCAAAAACCGAGCGCAAGCCATCCGTGCGCTGGTGGGACCACCTGGGCCTGTGGCGGGCCCTCGCCGGCTCGGGCTTTGCCATGGCAGCGGTGCTCGCGGCAGTGCTCGTCACCCGCACCGCCCCAGTGGCCGCGCCGCCACAGTTCATGGTGGTGCTGGTCGCGCCGCAGGACAAGGCTCCGGGCTGGGTGGTGCAGGCCAGCTCGCCCCGGCAGATCAGCCTGATTCCGCTGGGTATGGCCGAAGTACCGGCCGACAAGGCCCTGGAGTTCTGGACCAAGGCCGACGGCTGGAGCGGCCCCGTATCGCTGGGCCTGGTGCAGCCCGGTCAGCCCCTGCAGATCCCGCTGGACAAGCTGCCGCCGCTGCAGCCCAATCAGTTGTTCGAGCTGACGCTGGAACCGCCCACGGGCTCGCCGATTGGCAAGCCCACAGGCCCCATCCAGTTCATCGGCCGCGCCGTCAAGGTGCTCTGACTGTCTTCGTTACCCCACTCGGCGCAATGCATAGGCCCACGCCGGTGTAACGAGCACGGCCTATACCAGCGACCGCCGCGCAAGGGCCGCCAAGCCGCACAGGCGGCGCTTCGCTGACGGGCGCTGGTGGTGTCCCCGTTCCCGAATTGCGCAGCAATTCGAGAGAAAGGGGGAAGGCGCGAAGCGACTCAGGGGGTTAGTACTGTTTATACGGCAGGAATTTTCCGGACAGGACCACATTCACGCGGTCGCCATTGGGATTGGCTTCGCGCTGGATGTCCATGCTGAAGTCGATGGCGCTCATGATGCCGTCGCCAAACTCTTCGTGGATCAGCTCCTTGATGGTGGTGCCGTACACACTCACCACCTCGTACCAGCGGTAGATTAGCGGATCGGTGGGCACTGGCGTGGGCAGCGAGCCCTTGTAGGGCACCACCTGCAGCCACTTCTGCTCTTCGGCGGTGAGGCCGAAGATCTTGCCGACGATCTTGGCCTGCTCAGGCGTGGCCGTCATCTGGCCCAGGCACAGGGCCGTGGTCCATTCCTTGGACTGGCCGACCTTCTTGGCAATGGCCTCCCATTGCAGGCCCTTGGCGACCTTGGTGCTAATGATCTTTTCGGTAACGTCGTTGCGGTTCATGGTGATGGCTCCTTCGGTTGGATGGGTTTTGGAACAGGGAACAGGAACTTCAGGGTGCAGCACTCCCTGCCACCCCAAGGGGCAACACGACAGTGCTGGGTTATTCAGGAAATCAGTGGGCTTTGGCTCTCGTGACCAGAAAGTCCACGATGTGGTTGCGCAGTGCGTAGTAGCCGTCCAGGTGGTGCAGGCTGGTGCGCGTACGTTCGCGTGGCAGCGGGTTCACCACCACCTCGGCGATGCCGCCGGGGCGATAGCCCTCGGGCGTCTCGTTGCCGTTGCTCATGAGCAGGATGCGGTCGGCCAGCAAGATGGCTTCGTCCACATCGTGCGTGATCATGAAGACCGTCTGCTGCGTCTGGCGCACGATGGCCATCAGCTCGTCCTGGATGGTGCCGCGCGTGAGCGCATCGAGTGCGCCGAAGGGTTCATCCAGCAGCAGCATCTTGGGCTGGATGGAGAACGCGCGCGCAATGCCCACGCGCTGCTTCATGCCGCCTGAGAGCTGTGAGGGCTTCTTGTCGATGGCCGGGCTCAGGCCCACCAGCGCCACGAACTTCTCCACATGCGCATCCACCTGGCTCTTCTTCCAGTCGGGCCAGCGCGACTTCACGGCGAACGCGATGTTCTGGCGCACCGTCAGCCAGGGCATGAGCGCGTGGCTCTGGAACACCACGCCCCGGTCCAGACTGGGGCCGGCCACTTCGCGCCCGTCCATGATGACGGTGCCCGAGGTGGCGGTGTCCAGCCCCGCCAGCACGTTCAGGATGGTGGTCTTGCCGCAGCCCGAGTGGCCGATGATGCAGACGAATTCGCCCTTATCGAGCGTGAACGACACATCAGCAAACACGGGCTTGGCGGGCACAAAGGCTTTGCTCAGCCGGTCGATCTGGAGGAAGCCTTGGGTCACGGCAGAGGCCTTTCGTTGCGGGGCGTCAGTGGCAAGAGGGGCTGGAACAGCCGGGCGCTGGGCGACATCACTCCACATAGGTCACCACCTTCTGCAGCTGGCCGAAGGCCAGGTCGAGCAACATGCCCACCACGCCAATCACCAGGATGGCAAAGATCACGTTGGTGAGCGACAGGTTGTTCCACTCGTTCCACACGAAGTAGCCAATCCCCGTGCCGCCCACCAGCATCTCGGCCGCCACGATCACCAGCCAGGCGATGCCCATGCTGATGCGCATGCCCGTGAGGATGGTGGGCGCTGCGGCGGGCAAGATCACCAGGAAGGCCTTGCGCAGCGGGTTGACCTGCAGCGTGGCCGACACGTTGAGCCACTCGCGCTTGACCGATGCCACGCCAAACGCCGTGTTCACCAGCATGGGCCACACCGAGCAGATGAAGATCACGAAGATGCCCGAGATGGATGAGTCCTTGATGGTGTAGAGCGCGAGCGGCATCCACGCCAGCGGGCTGATGGGCTTGAGCACCTGAATGAACGGGTCGAACGCACGGCGCAGCAGCGGCGACATGCCGATGACGAAACCGAGCGGTATCGCCACCAAGCAGGCCAGGCCGAACCCTAGCGCGACCCGGCCCAGCGAATGCGCGAGCTGGATGGCGATGCCCTTGTCGTTAGGGCCGTTGTCGTAGAACGGGTTGGACACGTGCCCCCACACGGTACGGCCCATCTCTGCCAGTGAGGGGAAGCCGCTGCCCTTGGAGCTGGCGCCTGGGTCCTTGCCCATCATCTTGGCGTACTCGATCTGCTCGGCGGTCATGCCGGCCGTGCTGTTGCCCGCGCCCGAAGAAGCGGTGGCGATGTACCAGATCCCCAGCAGGGCCAGGAAGATGAGCACGGACAACAGGCCCGCGCGCAGGTTGAGGTTCTTGGCGGGAGTCATGTCATGCCGCCTTGCGGATGGGGAAGCTCTTTGCGTACTCGCTCGCCTTGGCGGCATCGAATTCGCGCCCCATGATCTTGAACTTGGGGTACGCGCCTTCGGGCACCTTCTGGTCCAGCGCCTTCATCTGCTTTTTCGCATCGGTGATGAGGAACACCTTTTCGGCAATCTGCTTGTAGTCCACATCGCCCTTGATGTAGCCCCAACGCTGCATCTGCGTGAGCATCCACACGGCCATGCTCTGCCACGGCATGGGGTCGAAGTCGGCGCGGTCCGGCACGTTCTGGATCTTGCCCAGGCCGTCGGCGAACTTGCCGGTGAGCACCTGGTTGAGCACGGCCTCGGGCTGGTTCAGGTAGGCCTGGGGCGCAATCACCTTGGCGATGAGCTCGCGGTTGGCCGGGTCGCGCGCCATCGCGGCCGAGGTGAGCACCGCGCGGTACAGCGCAGCAAAGGTGTTGGGGTTCTTCTGGATGAACTCGGTGCTGGTGCCGAAGGCGCAGCAGGGGTGGCCGTTCCACAGGTCCTTGGTGAGCAGGTGGATGAAGCCGACTTCCTCAAACACGGCGCGCTGGTTGAAAGGATCGGGGCCGAGGAAGCCGTCGATGTTGCCCGCACGCAGATTGGCCACCATCTCGGCGGGTGGCACCACGCGCAGCTGCACGTCGGTGTCGGGGTTCAAGCCCGCCTCGGCCAGGTAGTAGCGCAACAGGAAGTTGTGCATGCTGTACTCGAAGGGGATCGCGAACTTGAAGCCCTTCCAGTTCTTGGGATCGCGGTTGTCCTTGTGCTTGAGGCTGAGCGTGATGGCCTGGCCGTTCACGTTCTGGATGGTGGCCACGTTCATCGGCGTGGCGTTGGAGCCCAGGCCCATGGAGATCGCCAGCGGCATGGGGCTCAGGAAGTGCGTGGCGTCGTACTCCTTGTTGATCATCTTGTCGCGGATCAGTGCCCAGCCGGCCGTCTTGGTGACTTCGACGCTCAGGCCCTGCTTGCTGTAGAAGCCCAGCGGGTGGGCCATGATCAGCGGGGTGGCGCAGGTGATCGGGATGAAGCCGATCTTGAGGTTGGTCTTCTCCAGTGCGCCCTGCTTCTCTTGCGCCATGGCCTGCATGCTGGCCACAGGCAACACGCTCGCGATGGCCGCCATGGCAGTGCCCTTGCCCACCGCCTTGATGAAGCGGCGGCGCACCGCGTCTTGCGGAAACAGCGCCTTGACCAGCGTGGCTTCGATGAACTCGTTGCTGTAGAGCTCGAACTCACGGGTCTCGCTGCGCTGGCGCAGAGTGGCTGCGGCGGCATCGGCCGACACCTCGGCGTGGTGGTCGGCCACCCTGTGGTCGCGGCCACAGCTGCATTTCAGCATCAACGGGCGGTCGGCATCGTAGGGCGAGAAAAATTCGGACATGGCACACCTCGAAGAAGTTGGTGCCAGGCGTTACGCAAAGCGCGGGCCAGTTTTTACCGGTGTCGGCCCGCTGTCATGAATTCGTGGGTGTGGTGTCTACAGCGTGTAGGGCCAGCACTACAAATCGGTCGTGCAACGCACAGAATTCACTCTGCCGGTGCGCCACGTGCCAGCAGCGCAAGCTCCACATCGTTGCGCGCGCCGGTCTTCTCGAGGATGCGGGCGCGGTAGGTGCTTACCGTGTTGGGCGCGAGCTTGAGCTGCGCACCAATTTCGCTCACGCTCTGCCCGGCAGTGAGCAGGCGGAACACCTGGTGCTCCCGATAGGAGAGCGCATCCACCCCGACGGGCGTGCCCTGCTGGGCGGTACGCACCACACCGGTGCGTTCTAGTGCACCTGCCAGGGCTTGCGCGGTCGCCTCCGTCAGGTAGCGCCCGCCAGCGGCCACCTTGCGCACGGCGGCCACCATGTCGTCGGGATCGGCGCTTTTGTGCAGGTAGCCCGCCGCGCCCATCTGGATGCAGCGCACCGCGTATTGCCGCTCGGGGTAGGTGCTGAGCATCAGCACCGGCAATGCAGGCCAGGCCTTGCGCAGCGCCTGCAGCACTTCGAGACCGTCCATGCCCGGCATGGCGATGTCCAGCAGCACCAGGTCCAGCCCCGGTGTTCTCGTGGGCCCTTGCAGGGCGGCGACCAGCTCCAGCACCTCGCTGCCCTGGGTGGCCTCGGCGACCACAGTGATCTCGGGCACGCCATTGGCCGGGTCGCCCAGCACCTGCTTGAGCCCCTCCCGCACGATGCGGTGGTCATCACCGATCAAAACTCGAACCACGGAATTCATGACAGCTCCAGAGGAATCAGCAATTGCAGGCACGAGCCCTGCCCCGGCTCGCTGGTGATGCTCAACCGGCCCCCAAGCTGCCGTGCCCGCTCGCGCATGCCCATCACGCCATAGGCGGTGGGCGCCTCCAGGGCCTGGCGGGTGGCGCCCACGCCGTTGTCGCGCACGCGCAGTTGCAGCATCTCGTCCTGCACGTCGATGGCGATGTCGATGGCGCTGGCCTGCGCGTGGCGGCCCACATTGCTCAGCATCTCCTGGAAGATGCGGAACACAGCGATGGCTGCAGGCTCGGGCAAGTGCAAGGTGGCAGGCACCTCCATCTGCCACGCCAGCTCCAGTTCGGCCGACTGCACGAACTCCTGTGCCTGCCACTCCAGCGCCGCCCATAGCCCCTGGTGGTCCAGGATGCTGGGGCGCAGGTCGGTGATGATGCGGCCCACGTTGTCCACGGCGTTTTCGATCAGGCGGCTCATGTTCTGGCACTTGCAGCGCATCTGGGTGCGCATGTCGCCCGCGGCCTCGGGCGTGCGCTCGCCCTGCTCGCCCAGGCGCTTGTGCAGCCAGTTCACATCCATCTTCAGCGCCACCAGCAGGCTGCCCAGCTCGTCGTGCACTTCGCGGGCGATGCGGGTGCGTTCGTCTTCGCGCACCTGCTCCGAGTAGGCCGACAGCTCGCGCAACTGCGCCAGCGCCTGCGACAGCTCTTGTGTGCGCGCGGCCACTCGGCGCTCCAACTCGTCATTGGCGCGGGCCAGGTCGTCATGCGCGCGCTGCAGCTCGTCGGCGGCGCGTTTGCGGCTGGTGATGTCCACAAAAGCGATCACAGCTCCCTGCACCTGATCGCCTTCCAAAATGGGGTGGCTCGAATACTCCACGGCAAACGCCGAGCCATCGCGGCGCCAGAACACCTCGGTGTCCACACGACAGGGCAGACCCTGGCGGAACGCATTGAAGATGGGGCAGTCGCCGTCCGCATACGGGCTGCCGTCGGGGTGGCTGTGGTGGGTGAGCGCGTGCATGTTGCGCCCCATCACCTCATCGGCCGCAAAGCCCAGCATCTGCGCGCCCGCCCGGTTGATGAACACGCAGTTGCCCGCCAGATCAATGCCAAACACCCCCTCGCCCGTGGACTCCAGCAGCAGCCCCAGGCGGTTCTGCCAGAGGGCACTGGCACCGGCGGGCAGGTTCAGGACGTGGGTGGACATAGGGGTACCCAAGCAATGGCCGTGCCCAGGTGGCGAAGATGAACACATCGGGGACTGTGCGCCCGCCCGCCAACATCGCACAATAAGCGGATGCAAACCGCTCACCCGCCCTCTGTGGCCACTGTGGCCCCGCCCCCGCCATCGGTATGGCGCCCGCCCAGCCTGTCCGTGCGCTGGTGGCCCGTGTTCATGCGCAACCTGCTGGTCTGGCGCAAGCTGGCCATCCCCAGCCTGGTGGGCAACATTGCCGAGCCGCTGATGTGGCTGGTGGCCTTTGGCTACGGCATGGGGGCCCTGGTGGGGCAGGTGAACGTGGGCGGCGCGGCGGGCGACACCAAGGTGCCCTACATCCTGTTCCTGGCCAGCGGCTCCATCTGCATGAGCGCCATGAACGCGGCCAGCTTCGAGGCGCTGTACTCGGCCTTCTCGCGCATGCACGTGCAAAAGACCTGGGACGGCATCATGAACGCGCCGGTGAGCCTCGACGATGTGGTGCTGGCCGAAATGCTTTGGGCGGCGTTCAAGGCGCTATTCACCGTCACCGCCATCCTGGGCGTCATGCTGGCCCTCTCCATCAGCCACAGCCCCAAGCTGCTGGTGGCCTGGCCGGTGCTGCTGTTCGTGGGGGTGATGTTCTCCAGCATCGCACTCATCTTCAATGCGCTGGCCAAGGGGTATGACTTCTTCACTTACTACTTCACACTGGTGCTCACGCCCATGATGTTTCTCTCGGGTGTGTTCTTCCCGCGCGAGCAGTTGCCCCCCATCGTGCGCGCCATCTCCGACTGGCTGCCGCTGACCAATGCCGTGGAGCTGGTACGCCCGCTGTTCATGGACCAGTGGCCTGCCCACCCCCTGCGCCACGGCCTGGTGCTGGTGGTGACCACCGTGGTGGCCTTCTGGGTGGCCCTGGCCCTGACCCGCAAACGCTTCAAGGCATGACCGCGCTGCTAGGCCCCAGCCATATCGCCATGGTGGCCAAGGGCGTGTCGGCCATCGTGGCATCACGCGATGCGGCCCTGCGGCCGAGCATCATGCGGGCCGTGGGCAGTCGCATCAGCGGCGATGGGCTGGAGGTCACGGTGTACCTGCGGCGCAGCCAGTCCGAACAGTTGCTGCAGGACATTGCGCACACCGGCGAGATTGCCGTGGTGTTCAGCGTGCCGTCCACCCACCAGACGCTGCAGCTCAAGGCCCGCCGGGCCACGCAGCGCCCGGCCCATGACGGTGACCTGCCGGTGTTGCAGGCCTACCTGCAGTCCATGGTGCAGGAGGTGGGCCAGGTCGGTTACGGGCCGCAGTATGTGGGCGCCATGCTGGCGGCACCGCTGCAGGATGTCGTGGCCGTGAGCTTCGCGCCCACCAGCGCGTTCGACCAGACACCGGGCCCGCGCGCCGGCGCGGAGTTGTGTTCGCCACCCACATCACCCTCACCACCTACGCCGCAGCCATGAGCACCGCAGCGCCGTCCCTGCACAGCATCCGCCCCTGCCTGGAGGGGGCGATTCCCGCCATCATGGCCACCTGTGACCCCGACGGCACCCCCAATGTGGCCTACATCTCGCAGGTGGTCTATGTGGATGCCGGGCATGTGGCGCTGTCGTTCCAGTTCTTCAACAAGACCCGCCAGAACATCCTGCGCAACCCGCGTGCGTCCGTGCTGGTGCTGGACCCGCTCACCGCCCATTTCTACCGCCTGCACCTGCTGTACGAACGCACCGAGGACAGTGGCCCGGTGTTCGAGAGCATGCGCGCGCAGCTGGCGGGCATTGCGTCGCATGCGGGCATGGCCGAGGTGTTTGAACTCAAAGGGGCCGACATCTACGCTGTGGAGCGCATCGAATCGGTGGCGGGCGAAGGCCTGCCGGCACCGGCGCCGCGTTCCGGGTTGCTGCACACGCTGCGCCTGTGCAGCGAGAGCATCGCGCGCTGCTCGGGGCTGGACGAATTGCTGCAAGGCGCGCTGCAGGGCCTGCAGGACAAGCTGGGCATTCAGCACGCCATGGTGCTGATGCTGGACGCCAGCGCCCAGCAGCTCTACACGGTGGCCAGCTGCGGCTATGCCACATCGGGCGTGGGTTCAGAAATCCGGCTGGGCCAGGGAGTGATCGGCATGGCTGCGCGCGAGCGCACGCCGGTGCGCATCAGCCACATGACGCACGCCGCCCTGTACAGCCATGCCATCCGCGAAAGCATGGACGCACATGCCACACCCGATGCGCCCCCGCTGCGCGGCCTGGACATCCCCTACCCCGGCCTGCCAGAGCCGCACAGCCAGGTGGCGGTGCCACTGCTGTCGGCCGGGCGCCTGCTGGGCGTGCTGTTTGCCGAGAGCCCCGAGGACATGCGCTTTGGCTTCGAGGATGAAGACCTGCTGGTGGCGATTGCGGGCCAGCTGGCCGCCGCCATCGACCTGCTGCAGGCCGCGCCCGATACGCCCGAGCCGCTGCCTACTCCGACAGCGGCACCGCCGGTGAGCGGCAGCGCGCTGCGGGTGCGCCACTTTGCGGCCAACGACAGCGTGTTCATCAACGACGACTATTTGATCAAGGGGGTGGCGGGCGCCATTGTCTGGAAGCTGCTGCGCGACCACCAGCACAGCGGGCGTGTGGACTTCACCAACCGCGAACTACGGCTGGACCCCGCCCTGCGCCTGCCCGATGTGGCCGACAACCTGGAGGCCCGACTGCTATTGCTGCAGCGCCGCCTGCAGGAGAACTGCCCGCACATCCACATCGAAAAGACGGGGCGCGGGCGCTTTCGGCTGTGCGTGCTGCGCCCCGTGGTGCTGGAAGACGCCTGACGCCTTCACGCCACTGATTTCTCAGACTCAGTGCACCAGACCCGGCACCACCGGCAGGCCCAGGCTGCGCATCAGCTTGGTCCACTCAGGCTGCGTGAGGTGCGGCTGCACTTGCGCCAGCACCGCTGCCAGCACAGGGGCAGGCGCATGTTGCTGCATGTCCGACAGCATGGCCGTGCGCTCGGCGGGTGACATATAGGGCACCATCCAGCGGGCCACCACCATCATTTCGTGCGGCGGGATCGAGGCCACCAGCGCGTCGTGCACGCCCGCCAGTTCTGCGTCGGTGTAGCACTGCCAGAGCACGCGGTTGTGCGCAGTCTCTTCCTCGTGCATGTGCTCAAAGTTGTGCGCCACAAACAGCGCCAGCTGGCGGTACAGGGCCTGGGTGGCGGCGGGGCGTGCGGGCTTGGCACAGGCCATCAGGTGGTTCACCCCGTCTGCCAGGGCCGTGATGGCCTCTTCGTGCTCCACATGTTCACCGGCAATGCTCTGGCTGGATCCGGGCTGGCGCGCCTCCATGGCGGCGTGCACGAACTGGTTCTCGTGGTGCAGGTGGGCGCGGCACAGGTCCAGCAGCTGCATCACGCAGTCGCAGGTGTGGGCAAACTCCAGGTCGTCGTCCACATCCATGCGGCCCAGGCCCAGCAGCGTGTCGGCCATGAAGGCGCGCAGCGCCTTGTGGATGCTGGCGTACATATCCATGCGGGGGGCGGCGGGCTGGGCTTGTGTCAGTGCGGCAATTTCGCGGGCATCAATCTTCATCACGTTCTTTCATGGCCCCGGTGGGCTCTTTCAGCGCCTTTTTTTTTGGCGCCGGGCCGGGTGCACCATGCACCCGTTTCCATGCAAAGAAGTGTAGAAATTCGCCGCGCTTTTGCCTGTTAAAAACTCCTTAAACAGACCCTTTGAAAACCTTAAAAATCGCGTTCCGGGCGCCAAACGTGAAATCGTTCACGGCGCGGCGCGCAGCAGGTCCACCGCTTTTTCAGCAATCATCACCGTGGGCGCATTGGTGTTGCCGCTCACTATGCGCGGCATGATGGACGCGTCCACCACACGCAGGCCCGCGAGGCCATGCACACGCAGTTCGGCATCCACCACATCCAGCGGCCCGGGCCCCATGCGGCAGGTGCCCACGGGGTGGTAGATGGTGTCGGCGTACTGGCGGATGAACTGCTCGATCTCCGCATCGCTGCGCGCACTGGCCGAGGCCGCCAGCTCCTTGGCGCCGAACTTCGCGAGCGCCGGTTGCATGAGGATCTCCCGCGTGCGTTTGAAGCCACGCACCATGCGCGCCATGTCATCGGGATCGGCCAGGAAGTTCGGGTCCACCAAAGGCAAGGCCATGGGGTCGCGGCTGGCCAGCGTGACCGCGCCCCGGCTTTTGGGCTGCAGCAGGCACACGTGGGCCGAGTAACCATGGCCGAACACGGTCTTGCGCCCGTGGTCCACCAGCTTGCCGATCACAAAGTGCAGCTGCAGGTCGGGCGCGGGCTCGGACGGGTCGCTTTTGATGAAGCCCCCCGCCTCGGCAAAGTTCGTGGTCAACATGCCCGTGCGGTGCTTGCGCCATTCGGCTATGCCGCGCAGCGTCTGCGCCATGCCCGACAGTGACAGGCCGAACAGGTCCTTGAGCTCGGGTGCGTCCAGCACCTGCACCACGTCGGGGTGGTCGTGCAGATGCTGGCCCACGCCCGGCAGGTCGTGCAGCACCGGGATGCCGTGTTGCTGCAAATGCGCGGCAGGCCCCACGCCCGACAGCATCAGCAACTGCGGCGACAGCAGCGCGCCCGCACTCAGCAGCACCTCGCGGCCCGCTCGCACCTGCTTGATCGCGCCGCCCTGGCGGTATTCGACACCCACCGCGCGCGTGCCGTCGAACAGGATGCGCGTGGCATGCGCCCCGGTGATGACCTGCAGGTTGGGTCGCGCCAGGTGCGGCGTGAGGTAGCCCTTGGCTGCGCTGTGGCGCTCGCCGTTCTTGTGCGTGACCTGGTACAGGCCCACACCTTCCTGCGTGGCGCCGTTGAAGTCGGTGTTGTGCGGGTGCCCGGCCTGCACACCTGCGTCGGTGAAATATTGGCTGAACCGGTTGGGTGCACGCAGGTCTGCCACGTTGAAGGGGCCGCCCCGGCCATGCCAAGCGTTGGCGCCGCGTTCGTTGTTCTCGGCACGCACGAAGTAAGGCTTCACATCCTCCCAGCCCCAGCCCGGGTTGCCCTGCGCGGCCCAGTGGTCATAGTCGGCGTGCTGGCCCCGGATGTAGACCATGGCGTTGATGGAGCTGGAGCCCCCCAGCACCTTGCCGCGTGGCTGGTAGCCGCGCCGGTTATTCAGCGCGGCCTGCGGCGTGGTGTTGAAGCCCCAGCCGTTCAGTTCGAACTTGGCCATCACGGCCAGCCCAGCCGGGCAGTGGATGAGCACGCTTTTGTCGGCAGGCCCTGCCTCCAGCAGGCAGACGCGTACGGAGGGGTTCTCAGTCAGACGGCCGGCCAGCACGGAGCCCGCCGATCCGCCACCGATCACGATGTAGTCAAACATGTTTTGTGTCTCCTCCGCCATGCTGCGCAGCGGCTTGTTGGTTCAGGTTTGACGCACGATAACCGAACGGTCGTGCGATTCGCCTTACCATTCCGTCCATCCGTTTCACTTTGAAGAGGGCTCTCTATATGACGATTCAGACCGTAGGCATCATCGGCGCAGGCACCATGGGCAACGGCATTGCACAGGCCTGTGCGGTGTCGGGCATCAACGTGGTGATGGTCGATATCTCGGATGCTGCAGTGCAAAAAGGCCTGGCCACCGTGGCCGGCAGCCTGGACCGCCTGATCAAGAAGGAAAAGATCACCGAAGCCGACAAGGCTGCGGCCCTGGCGCGCATCCAAACCTCCACCAGCTACGACGACCTCAAGGCCGCGCAACTGGTGATCGAGGCCGCCACGGAGAACTACGAGCTCAAGCTGAAGATCCTCAAGCAGGTGGACGCACTGGTGGGCCCCGAGGTGCTGATCGCATCGAACACTTCTTCGATCTCCATCACCAAGCTGGCCGCCGCCACCAGCCGCGCCGACAAGTTCATCGGCATGCACTTCTTCAACCCCGTGCCCATGATGGCGCTGGTGGAGATCATCCGTGGCCTGCAGACCAGCGATGCCACGCACGACGCCGTGAAGGCCCTGGCCGAGGCCCTGGGCAAAAGCCCCATCACCGTGAAGAACGCGCCTGGCTTTGTGGTCAACCGCATCCTTGTGCCCATGATCAACGAGGCCTTCTTCGTGCTGGCCGAGGGCCTGGCCACGCCCGAGGACATCGACGCGGGCATGAAACTGGGCTGCAACCAGCCCATCGGCCCGCTGGCGCTGGCGGACATGATCGGCCTGGATGTGTGCCTGGCGGTGATGGACGTGTACCTGACCGAGTTTGGCGACAGCAAATACCGCCCCTGCCCGCTGCTCAAGGAAATGGTGGCCGCAGGCCGCCTGGGCCGCAAGACGGGCCAGGGCGTGTATAGCTACTAACCCCCCGGAGACGCTTCGCGCCGTCCCCCCAGAGGGGGGACGCACCCGGCGCAGGGAGTGAATACGACATTCACATGTCGTGGCGGCCCTTGCGCGGGTGCACTGGTAAGACACCGTGCCGGTTTGGAGGCCGCTTGCGTTAATCGGCTGCGCTGTCTCGATTGAGACGGCGCACAACGCTTGAAGCGTTTTCAATCATGGGCCAGGAGACCCGCGCCCATGACAAACATCCCCCCCACCACGCCCCCGCCCGAGGGCTGCATCGACACCCTGGTGCTCGGCCACGTGCTGCTGATCGGCATCAACCGCCCGGCCAAGCGCAACGGCTGGACGCCGCCCATGTTCCGCCAGCTGGCCGAGGCCTACACCCGCCTGGATGACGACCCCGACCTGCGCGTCGGTGTGCTGCATGCCATGGGCGACCACTTCACGGCCGGACTGGACTTGCCCGCCGTGAGCGCCTACATGCAGCGCGGCGAAAAAGCCATCCCCGAAGGCCTGGTGGAGCCCCATGACTACGGCCTGCCCGGCTACCGGCGCCGCACCAAGCCCATGGTGGTGGCGGTCAAGGGCATCTGCTTCACCGTGGGCATTGAGTTGATGCTGGGCGCCGACATCGTGGTGGCGGCCGACAACTGCCGCTTCTCGCAGATGGAGGTGCAGCGCGGCATCATGGCCACAGGCGGCGCCACGCTGCGCATGGCCGAGCGCGCGGGCACGGGCAATGCGCTGCTGCACCTGCTGACGGCCGACGAGTTCGGCAGCGCTGAGGCGTACCGCCTGAACTTTGTGCAGAAAGTGGTGCCGGCTGGCCAGGAGCTGGACGAGGCATTGGCGATTGCCCAGCGCATTGCCGCCCAAGCGCCGCGCGCGGTGGTGGCCACGCGCCTGAATGTGCTCAAAGCCATCGAGCAAGGCCAGGCGGCTGCGGTGGCGGACTTCATCCCGGTGCAGAAGGAACTGGCCAACAGCGAGGATGCGGCCGAAGGCGTGCGCGCGTTTGTCGAGCGCCGGCCCGCGCAGTTCAGCGGGCGCTGAGGGCCTGGTGGTTCGTCGTCGCCCGAACCACTACATGCCAAGTTTCAAGCCCAATCGGCCGATAGCGCATATGAATCATGCGCTAGCAGCTCTGCTATTGATAGCAATTTCCCGAGGGTGAAAGGGGCACAGCGTCCCCGCCTGCGCGAGCGGCACGCGCGAATAGCACCGATGGCGCGGCGCCGCTCGCCCACCCACACAAGCCCACCCATTAACAAAGTTTTTCACAATTCAATTGCACGCAATTGAATTTACACCCACAATTCACCCCATGCCCAGCCACAGCACACCCCACACTCCCAGCCCCGCCATCCTGCGGCTGGACAACCAGGTCTGCTTTGCGCTGTATTCCGCCTCGCTGGCGATGACCAAGCTGTACAAACCGCTGCTCGACCAGTTCGGCCTGACCTACCCCCAGTATCTCGTGATGCTGGTGCTGTGGGAACAGGATGGCGTGACGGTGTCCGAGTTGGGCGAGCGCCTGTTCCTCGACTCCGGCACGCTCACGCCGTTGCTCAAGCGCCTGGAGGCGCAGGGCCACATTGCCCGGTTGCGCGATGTGCAGGACGAGCGCCGCGTGCGCATCACCCTCACGTCACAAGGCCGCGCGCTGCGCAACCAGGCCGAAGCCATTCCACCGTGCGTGCTGCAAAGCAGCCAGTGCTCGATTGCCGAGCTGACCACCTTGACCACCGAACTCAAGCAGCTGCGAGACCGGCTCAGCGAGCAACGCTGACGGCCTGCAGACAACGCAAGAACCGATTCCCTCCACCGCCCGCCAGTGGGCAACAACCGCAAGGAAGACACCATGACCAAGCTCGAAAAAGTCCTGTACACCGCCAAGTCGCACGTGACCGGTGGCCGCGATGGCGCCGCCAAGACCGATGACGGCCGCCTGGACGTCAAGCTGTCCTCGCCTGGTACGTCCGGCACCGGCACCAACCCCGAGCAGCTGTTTGCCTCCGGCTACGCAGCGTGCTTCATCGGCGCGATGAAGGCTGTGGGTGGCAAGATCGGCATCCCCGTGCCTCAGGACGTGTCCATCGACGCCGAAGTGGACCTGGGTCCCATCCCGAACGCCTACGGCATCGCCGCCCGCCTGGCCATCAGCCTGCCCGGCCTGGACAAGGAAACCGCCCAGAAGCTGGTGGAAGCAGCCCACCAGGTCTGCCCCTACTCCAACGCCACGCGCGGCAACATCGACGTGACCATCACGATCGTCTAAGACCATGGGCCGCCTGCTGATCCCCCGCATCGCGGTGGCCCTGGTGGCCATCGAGCATGTGTACATCCTCGTGCTCGAAATGTTCTTCTGGAACAAGGCCCTGGGCATGAAGACCTTCAACCTGACCCAGGAGCTGGCCGACGCCACCACCACGCTGGCGGCCAACCAGGGGCTGTACAACGGTTTTCTGGCGGCAGGCCTGTTCTGGGGGCTGTTCACCGGCACCCGGGTGTTCAAGATCTTCTTCCTGGCCTGCGTGATCGTGGCCGGGGTGTTTGGCGCCGCCACCGCAGCGCCCAAGATCTTCTTCAGCCAGGCGCTGCCCGCGATCATTGCGCTGGGCCTGGTGCTGGCGCTGGACAAAAAACCCGCCGCCCAGCGCAGCCTCTGAGCTACCAAAACCATAGCTGCCAGCGCTTGATCAATAAGCGCTGGCAGCTATTTTTTCTTTGAATCCACGCAGGTACTGCCGCCTGCAAGCTGCCATTCAGCCATGCGCGCGATGATGGGGTTGGAGACAACAACATGAAAATCGCCCTGCTGTCCGACATCCACGCCAACCGCCAGGCCCTGGACGCCTGCCTGCAACACGCCCGCGCACAGGGCGCCGAACAATTTGCGCTGCTGGGCGACCTGGTGGGGTACGGCGGCGAGCCCGTGGCCGTGGTGGAGCAGGTGCGCGACCTGGCCCAGCAAGGTGCCCTGTGTGTGCTGGGCAACCATGACGCCATGGCCCTGGCCCCGCCTGCCAACCCACGCAACCGCAGCGAGCTGGGAGCGCAATGGACGCACGATCAGCTCGGCAACAGCCACATCGCCTTTTTGCAGTCGCTGCCGCTCACGGCGCGGCTGGGCAGCAGCGCCTTGCTGGTGCACGCCAGTGCCGAC
The DNA here is from genome assembly GCF_001427445.1 of Acidovorax sp. Root568. NCBI lineage: Bacteria > Pseudomonadati > Pseudomonadota > Betaproteobacteria > Burkholderiales > Comamonadaceae > Acidovorax > Acidovorax sp. Root568. The sequence goes on from NZ_LMGP01000014.1 coordinate 322,404, forward strand.
ATGCCCGCGCAGTGGCGGTATGTGGAGGACTCCAACGCCGCCGAGCGCAGCATGACCGCAGCGCAAGGCATCGACCCCGCCATCCGCTATGTGTTCTGCGGCCATGTGCACGAGCAGGTGCTGTACTTCCTCACGCCCACGGCCAAGCTGATGCGCTTTGCGCCCGAGCCCGGCGTGCCCGTGCCCGTGCCGACGCACCGCCAGTGGCTGGGCATCGTGGGCTCGGTGGGCCAGCCGCGCGACGGCGATGCGCGCGCCATGTACGCGCTGTTCGACGACACCGCCAAGCAGATCACGTTCTACCGCGTGCCCTACGACCACCTGGCAGCCGCCGCCGCCATCCGCGCGGCGGGCCTGCCCGGCTTCTACGCCGACCGCCTCGAAAAAGGCCAGTGACATGAAACTGCTGGAGCCCGGCACCGAGATCGACGGCTTCCGCGTGGTGGACTGCATCCACGCGGGCGGCATGGCCCACATCTACGCCGTGGCATACGCGCAGGCCGACCGCAGCCCCGGCTTTGCCATGGCGATGAAGATCCCGCGCATGACGGCGGGTGACGGGGCCGAGAACATCGTGAGCTTCGAGGTCGAGCTGCAGATCCTGCCCGTGCTCAGCGGCCCGCATGTGCCGCGTTTTGTCGCGGCGGGCGACCTGGTGCGGCTGCCCTACCTGGTCATGGAATACATCCCCGGCCAGACGCTGCAGCACTGGCTGGATGCGCCCGGGCGCTGCGACATCGCCACCATCGCCCGCCTGGGCGCGGCCACGGCGCGCGCCGCGCACAGCCTGCACCAGCAGAACGTGTGCCACCTGGACCTCAAACCTGCCAATGTGCTTGTCAAGGAAGACGGCACGGCCGTGCTGCTGGACTTTGGCCTGTCGTGCCACGCGCACTACCCCGACCTGCTGGCCGAGGAAATGCGCCAGGCCGTGGGCTCGCCCGCCTGGATCGCACCGGAGCAGGTGGTGGGCGTGCGCGGCGACCCGCGCAGCGATATCTTCGCCATCGGTGTGATGCTGTACGAGCTGGCCACGGGCGAGCTGCCCTTTGGCGCCCCCACCACCAGCGGCGGCATGCGCCAGCGCCTGTGGATGACGCCCGCGCCGCCACGCAAACACCGCGCCGGCATCCCGCCCTGGCTGCAGGAGGTCATCCTGCGCTGCCTGGAGCCCGAGGCCGCAAGCCGTTACCCCTCGGCCGCGCACCTGGCGTTTGACCTGTCCAACCCCGAGCAGGTACTCATCACCGAACGCGGCGAGCGGACCGAGCGCACGCCGCTGCGCACGCACCTGCGACGCTGGCTGCGCGCAGCGGGCATGCACTACACCCCCAGCCCCCTGCCCTCGCAGCAGATCGAGGACACGCCCATCCTCATGGTGGCCGTGCCCCATGCCGACGTGACGGACGCCACGCTGTATTCGCTGCGCCAGGCGGTGGCGCGCTCCCTGGGCATCCGCCCCGGCGCACGGCTGGCCTGCGTGACGGTGGTGTCGCCCGGCGCCAGCAGCACCAGCGAGAGCGAGCGTAGCGAAACCACGCTGCACCGCCAGCACATGGCGCGCCTGCGCCAGTGGGCCCAGGGGCTGGACCTGACCGGGCATGCTGTGAGCTACCACGTGCTCGAAGCGGGCGACGTGGCCCAGGCGCTGGTGCGCTATGCGGCCAGCAACCACGTGAGCATGATGATCCTGGGCGCCGCCACCCACGGGCTGCAAACCCAGCGCTTTTTTGCCACGGTGCCCATGCGCGTGGCGCGCGATGCGCCCTGCACGGTCATCCTGGTCAAGCAGGCGCTGCCTTTCGAGCAACTGGCCCAGCCCACGGCGGACTGAGCCCGTCAGCATTCCGGTACTCCGGCGCACCGCCACGCCGCGCACCTGTCGCCCAGGCGGCGCGCGCCGCTTGAGCGCGGGCACGCTTTGGTTTAGCGTCGCGACATGAGCACCACCACCCTTCTCGTGCGCCAGGACCAGCTGGCCACCACCCGCCTGTTGACCACTGACGACACCCCGCTGGCCGAGGGCCAGGTCCGCGTGCGGGTCGAGTCGTTTGCCCTCACGGCCAACAACATCACCTATGCCGCGCTGGGCGACATGCTGAACTACTGGCAGTTCTTCCCCACCGGCGAGGCCGGCTGGGGCATCGTGCCCGTGTGGGGCTTCGGCACCGTGGTGCAGTCGCTGCACCCGGCCGTGGCGGTGGGCGAGCGGCTGTATGGCTACTGGCCCATGGCCAGCCAGGCCGTGCTGTCGCCCCAGCGTGTCAACCCCACGGGCTTCAGCGACGGCGCCCCGCACCGCGCGGGCCTGCATGCGGTCTACAACCACTACCTGCGCACCAGCACCGACGGGCTGTACCGCGCCGACAACGAGGATGTGCAGGCGCTGCTGCGGCCGCTGTTCATCACCTCGTGGCTCATCGACGACTTTCTGGCCGACCAGCAGTTCTTTGGCGCCAAGCGCATGCTGCTGTCCAGCGCGTCGAGCAAAACGGCCTACGGCACCGCCTTCCAGCTTGCACAGCGCGACGGCATCGAGGTCATTGGCCTCACCTCGCCGGGCAATGTGGCGTTTTGCGAAAGCCTGGGCTGCTACAGCCGCGTGGTCACCTACGACACACTGGACCAGATCGACGGCGCCACACCCAGCGTCTACATCGACTTTGCGGGCAGCGTGGGCCTGCGCCAGCGCATCCACGCCCATTTCACGGGCCTGGCCTACAGCTGCTCGGTGGGCGCCAGCCACGTGCAGGACCTGGGCGGCGCAGGCCAGCTGCCCGGCCCGCGCCCGGTGATGTTCTTTGCGCCCGCCCAGGTCAAGAAGCGCCACGCCGACTGGGGCGCCCAGGGCCTGAACGACCGCCTGGTGGCGGCGTGGAACCAGTTCAGCGCCGCCGTGTCGTCGGGGCCACAGCCCTGGCTGGTGGTGCAGCGCCATGCGGGCCCCCAGGCCACGCAAACCCTGTTCGCCAGCGTGCTGGCGGGCAGCGGCGACCCGCGCGCAGGGCATATCGCGACGATGCTGCCCGCTTAAAGCCCGCACCCCGGCGGCGAAGGGCATGGCGGCGACAATGGGGCATGACCCCATTGCCCCCCGATACCGCTACCAACCCCGCCAACGACCAGCACCCCTACGCCCGCCTCACCCCCGACCAGGTGCTGGACGCACTGGCTGGCGTGGGCCTGTACGGCGATGGCCGCCTCATGGCCCTGTCGTCGTACGAAAACCGGGTGTACCAGGTCACGCTGGAAGACGGCGAGCGCGTGGTGGCCAAGTTCTACCGCCCAGGCCGCTGGAGCGAGGCGCAGATCCTCGAAGAACACGCCTTTGCCGCCGAGCTGATGGCCGCCGAGGTGCCCGCCGTGGGCCCGCTGGTGCTGAACGGCACCACCCTGCACCAGCACGATGGCTTTGCGTTCTCCGTCAGCCCCTGGCGCGGCGGGCGCCAGCCCGAGCTGGACGACTTTGAAGTGCTGGAATGGATCGGCCGCTTTCTGGCCCGCATCCACACCGTGGGCGCCGCCCAGCCCTTTGCACACCGGCCCACGCTGGACCTGGCCACCTTCGGCACGGCATCGCGCGACTGGCTGCTGATGAACGAGATCATTCCGCTCGACATGCAAGCCGCCTGGAAGGCCCAGTGCGACAAAGCTCTTGATTTGATAGCTGCCAGCGCATATTCCACTGGCGCTACAGGCCAATTTGGCTTGAACAATGCCACCATGATCCGCCTGCACGGCGACTGCCACCCCGGCAACATCCTCTGGACCCCGCTGGATGAATGGGGCCGCGGCGGCCCGCACTTTGTGGACCTGGACGACGCGCGCATGGGTCCGGCCGTGCAGGACCTGTGGATGCTGCTGTCGGGCGACCGGCGCCAGCGCACCCACCAGCTCGGCGCGCTGATCGACGGCTACGAGCAGTTCCGCAGCTTCGACCGCCGCGAGCTGGCACTCATCGAGCCGCTGCGCACCTTGCGCCTGATCCACTACAGCGCCTGGCTCGCACGCCGCTGGCAAGACCCGATCTTCCCTGTGAACTTTCCCTGGTTTGGCACCAGCGACTACTGGCGCGGGCAGGTGGACATGCTGATCGAGCAGATTGAGGCCATGCAGGAAGAGCCCCTGGCGGCGTGAGATGAACGCCCCCTGCGCCGCCTGCGCTGCGGTGTGTTGTGGTGCAGGCCGCTGCGGTGCTCAGGAGGGGCGCCAGAAGCGCCCGGGCATTGCAAACGATTGTCAACCCGTGTGCACAGGGGCGCTATGTCGCGCAACATCCAGAGACGCCTTACTGGAAAGGCGTTTTCTGACTTGCGAAGGGCGCTTGCGCCCGAAGACCGACACCATGCGCATTGCCGTCCTGCACGACGACCCCCTCTTGCCCGACATGATCCGGGGCGCCCTTGAGCGCCACCACCATGTGTGCCACTTCTATACCAGCGGTGCAAGCCTGCTCAAGGACACACGGCACGAAACCATTGACCTGCTGATCTCTGGCTGGCACCTGCCGGACATGGATGGCATCGAGGTCATCCAGCGCCTGCGTGAGACGGCCGGCCAGCAACTGCCCATCCTGCTGGTCACACGCCGCAATGAAGAACGTGACGTGATCGAAGCGCTCAACCGGGGCGCGGACGACTACATGGTCAAACCCCTGCGTTTGGGGGAGCTGGTCGCCCGCGTTGCAGCCTTGCTGCGGCGGGCATACCCGCAGGCCATGGGCCAGCAGCTGGTCTTCGGCCCCTACCGGTTCGATCCGGAGAAGCGGCTGTTGTCCCTGCACGGCGAGACACTAGCGCTGAAGAACCTGGAATACGAACTCGCCCTTTTCATGTTCCGCAACGCGGGCCGCCTGTTGTCGCGCGCGCACCTGCGCGAAGCGGTGTGGGGCGAGCGCAGCGAAGCACCTTCACGCTCGCTCGACACCCACGTTTCGCGCCTGCGCACCAAGCTGCAGTTGACGCAGCAGGCCCACGGCTATGCGATCACGGCCATCTATGGCATGGGGTACCGGCTGGACACGGTAGACACGGTGGCCCTGGCGGACCCACGCGGCTGAAACGCCGCGCGCACGACGGCTCACAAGGCGCCACGTGCTCCTTCCCTGAACAACAAAAAGGCCAGCACGCTTTGCAGCGTGCTGGCCTTTTGGCGTTCAGCCCGCCGCAGCGAAGTGATCGCGACGGCGGTGGCGGCCGGGCTACCGGCGGTGGCCCATGGCAGGGTGTTGCCAGGCCATCAAGCCCAGCAATGCAGCCAGCAGGATCAGGCCCCATTCCGACAGCGTCGGAATGTTGCTGGCGTTGCCCGTCACCGTCGTCGAGGCGCTGGAGGTGTTGTTGCCGGGGTTGGTGTCGCCCGGCGCATCTACCGTGGCAGAGTTCACCAGAGGACTCGCACCGGTGTAAGGTGTGGCCAGGGTGGTGTTGATCGTGAAGGTGCGCGATGCCCCCACCGCCAGCGCTCCGACGCCGCAGCTGACGGTCCCGGCCGCGTTGACGCAACCTGGCGCTGAAACAAAGTTCACCCCGGCGGGCAGCACGTCCACGACCTGCGCTCCATCACTGGCCAGCGGGCCATTGTTGGTGACCACCAAGGTGTAGGCGAGCGCAGCGCCGGGCGTAAGAGGACCTGCCGGCGCTGTTTTGTTCAGTGCCAGATCCGTGGCCACGGTAAAGCGGCGCGCGGTGGTGTCATGGGTCACCACGTTGTTGGCCAGCGTGGTCTCGGTTTCGTTCACCACCACACTCGCCTGGTTGAAGGCCGTGCCGCTGGTGGCGCCATTGACGGTAAGGGTCTCCGCGCGCATGACGTAGGTGATGGTGGCGCTCTGGCCGCTGCTCAGCCCCGGAAAGCTACAGGTCAGCGTGCCGCTGGTCGCCCCCATCGTGGGTTCGGTGCACGCGCCGCCTGCATTCACCGTGAGCGCGCCCTGGTAACTGAAGGTGGCCGTGGGCGAGGAGCCCGGTGCGGGGAAGATGTCGGTCATCACCACATTGGTTCCGAACGACGGCCCGCTGTTGTTCACCGTGATGGTGTACGTCGTCGATTGGCCCAGGTCTACCGGGTCAGAGCTGTCCACCTTGTTCACCAGGATGTCCAGCTGCGCGGCAGTGACCGGGGTGCTGGTGGTGGCGCTGTTGTTGGCGGTGTTCGACTCGGCGGTGGCCGTGGTTGCAGCCACGCTGTTGACCACCGTGCTGCCCGTTGCACTGCCCAAGGGGCGCATGCGGTAGTTCACTGTCTGCTGCGATCCGGAATTGATGCTGGCCCAATTACAGGTGAGCGTTCCGCCCACCGTGCCCGCGGCGATGGGCGCGCAGCTGCCGCCCCCGCTCACGCTCACCACATCGATAAAGGCGGCATTGGACGGCAGGGTGTCCACCATCTGCACGGTCTGTGCCGTGGAAGGCCCTGTGTTGCCAATCGTCGCCACGAAGGTGATGGGTGCCCCGGCCGCAACGGTGGACGGGGTGGCCGTCTTGGCAGCCGTCACATCCACGATGGCCGTGACCTGGCTGGTCACGCTGCCACTGTTGTTGGCCTGGTTGGGGTCGCCCACGTCGGTAGAGCGCACGGTCGCGGTGTTGCTGCGCGGGCCAGTGACGGCAATGCTGGGGCGCACCACCACGGTCACGGTGGCCTGCGCGCCGGAGTTCAGCGTGCCCAGGTTACAGCTCAGGTTCTGCGAGGTGCCGTTGGTAACAGCGTTGGGCGTGCAACTGCCTTGCGAGGCCACTGCAGATTGAAACCCCCCGGTGTTCACAAGACTGCCCAGCGTATCCGACACCACCACGTTCGTGGCAGCGGCCGGGCCGACGTTGTCCACCGTGATGACATAGGTCAGGTTCTGGCCCGCGACCACAGGGTCGGGCGCAGCGGTCTTGGACACGACACGCAGGTCGGCCTCGGTGGCCGTGGAGGTCACGCCCACGCCCACGCAGTTGTTCGCACCGTTGCTGTCCACGCGCACACCCGCCCCCAGCGCCACGCAGGCGTTGTTGGTGGCGGTGCCAGTGCCTGTCAGCACGGCCGACACCGTGACGGCAGGGGCATTGGTATTGGCGTTAAGTCCGGTAGAGCGCGAACAGGTCCAGTTGCCTGGGCCCGTGAACGGCAAAGCATCGCAAGTCCAGCCCGTCGCGCTGACCAGGCTGTCGAGCCTCACGCCCGCCGGCACTTGGTCGGTGATGGTGATGGTCTGGCCATTGGGCACGGCCAGCGGCCCGGTATTGCGCGCGGTTAGGGTGTAATTGAACGCCTGGTTCGGCACCACGGGGTTGATGCTGGCCGTCTTGGTCAGTTGCATGTCGGCGTCGTTGCTGGCCGTCACGTTGACCGAAGCCGAATTGTTGGCGGACACCGGGTCTGGCAGCCCCGTGCTGATACCGGCCGTGTTGCCCAGCGTGCCTGCGCTGTTGGCCGTGGCGGTCACGGTGATCGTGGGCATGTTGCTGAAGTTGGCACCGGTGTATTCGGTGCGCGTGCAGGTGATTGTGGCGTCACAGACCCAACCCGTGCCGACGGCAGATACGAAGCTGAGTCCGGCGCCCAGCGTATCGGTCACGGTGACCGGCTGACCCGCCAGCGACACCCCGCCGTTGAGGCGCGGCGTGAGCGTGTACACCACGTTGGCACCCTGGGCCACGTTGGAGCTGGCGGCTGTCTTGGTGATGGACACGTCGGCACCCGAGGTGGACGTCACGTCCGCCGACGTGGTGTTGTTGGCGGTGTTGCCATCGGGCATGGCGGAGTTGTCGGGCTTGATGCCATCGATGGCAAAAGCTGCCGTCACCGTGCCATTGACGTTGGACACGGCGGGAACCGTCAGCACCGAGGCGGACGCTCCACTGGCCAGGGTGCCCGTGCGCGTGCAGGTCACATTGCCGCTGCTCAGCGGATAGCCGCCCGATGGCGTGCAGGACCAGCCCGTGCCTGTCGGAACAGAGGTAATCGACGCGCCGGCTGGCACTGTGAAGGTAATGCGCTGGCTGCCATCGGCCGCGTTCGGGCCGTTGTTGGCAGCCTGCAGCGCGTAGCTGTAGGCCTGGCCGGCCACCACGTTGGCCGTGGAGGGCGTAGCCACCAGCGCAACGTCGGCCGCCTGCGTGGCGGTGGTGTCCTGCACGCTGTTGACGTTGTTGCTGGTGTTCGGGTCGGACGTGGCGCTGCCAGCCGTGGCGGTGTTGGTCCAGACCCCGGCGGAAGGCAGCCGCACCCGGATGGTCACGGTCTGGTTGCTGTTGAACGGGATATTGCCCAACGTGCAATCGACGACACCCGCCGCCTGGCTGCAGGTGCCTGCTGTGGTGGCCACATCCACGAACGTGGAGCCCACCGGGAGTGTGTCCGTCAGCGTGACGCCGGTGGCGCCGTTGGGGCCGTTGTTGTCGATGCGCAGCGTGTACGTGAAGATGCCGCCTGCGGGCCCAGGGTCCGGCGAATCCGCATGGTTGACCACCAGGTCGGCGGACTGCGCCATGGCTGCACCCGCAAACAGGCCACCCGCCAGCAAAAGCCAGCGAAAGCGGCGTACCGCGCTGTGCGCAGGGCTTGTAGCAGGCTGCGCGGGCCCACTGGATGTGCGCGCGCGCCAGAAGGCGCATGCGCCCTCCCAAGATCGCGTCAATCGATAAAGCATCAAAAATACTCCTGAGGTGAATGGCTCCGACTTCCGGCCACGCCGCAACCTCACCAGGCCCCGAGGGGCTGGCAAAAAATGCAGGGAGTGCGTGGATGTACCGTGGCCGCCACGGACCAAGGCTGGGTTGGAATTTATCGACGGACGGGGGCGCAATCCGCGCGGCAACAATCGTTAACGGTTGCGAACGGTATTGCGTATTGTTTGCACCACGGGTGCACGCCACCCCGGTTGGCAGCACGGGTGGTGGACCGGCTGGGGGCCCCTGGGCTATGCTGCGCCATCTTCGATCTACCGCGAGTTGGCCCACCCATGAAGGACATGTTTCGCACGCTCCTCTCCATTCGCCAGAAGCGCAAGCCCGCTCCCGTGGGGCCTTTGCCCGCCGTGGGCACCGTGATCCTGCGGGGGCAGGTCAAGATGGCCGTCACCCATCCGCTGCCCAGGGAGCTGTGGGACTGGCTGGTGCTGTCGGGCTGGCGCAACCTGCCGGTCAAGAACGACCGGCGCAAGGGACTGCGTTTGCCAGAGGGCGCGCTCAAGGAGCTGATCGACACCCCCTCGCAGGAACGCAACCAGGCACACAGCCGCATCCTGGAGCAGGCCCAGCCCGAAGATTGAGCGGCTTTGGAATGTCCATAAAAAAACCGGTGGTGCCAGGCACCACCGGTTTTTACTATTATTTTTATAGCACTTAGCGCTTTATGGACAAGCGCCAGATGCCGATTTGGCCTTAGTTTTTATACCAGCAAGGCGTTCACGCGCTTCACATACGCGGCGGGGTCCTCAGGCAAGCCGCCCTCGGCCAGCAGGGCCTGGTCAAACAGGATGTGCGCCAGGTCGTGGAAGTGCACACTGCCATCGAGCTTCTTGACCAGCGCGTGCTCGGCATTCACCTCCAGCACAGGTTTGGTCTCGGGCGCCTGCTGGCCAGCCTGCTTGAGCATGCGCGCCAGCTGGGTGCTCATGCCATCGTCCTGCACCACCAGGCAGGCGGGTGAATCGACGAGGCGGGTGGTCACGCGCACGTCTTCGGCCTTGTCCTTGAGCGCTTCTTTCAGCTTGGCCAGCACAGGCTTGAAGGCTTCGGCAGCTTCCTCGGCCGCCTTCTTCTCGGCTTCGTCCTGCAGCGTGCCCAGGTCGACCGCGCCCTTGGCCACGCTTTGCAGCGGGGTGCCGTCAAACTCGTGCAGGTAGTTCAGCGCCCACTCGTCCACGCGGTCGGTCATCAGCAGCACTTCGATGCCCTTCTTCTTGAAGACTTCGAGCTGTGGGCTGTTCTTGGCAGCGGCCAGGGTGTCGGCGGTGATGTAGTAAATCGCCTCCTGGCCTTCCTTCATGCGGGCCTTGTAGTCGGCAAAGCCCACCGTCACGGCGTCGCTGGTGGTGCTGGCAAAGCGCAGCAGCTTGGCCAGGCGCTCGCGGTTGCCAAAGTCTTCGCCCAGGCCCTCCTTCAGCACGGCGCCAAACTCGCTGTAGAACGCCGTGTACTTGCCTTCCTTGGCCTTGTCGTCGGCATCCACCACGTCGGTCACGCCGTCGGCGCCCGCTGCGGTGTCGTGCTTGTCGTGCTTGGCCAGGTCTTCCAGCATCGAGAGCACGCGCTTGGTCGAGCCTTCGCGGATGGCACGCACGTCGCGGCTTTCCTGCAGCAGCTCGCGGCTCACGTTCAGCGGCAGGTCGGCGGAGTCGATCACGCCCTTGACGAAGCGCAGGTAGGTGGGCATCAGCGCCTCGGCGTCGTCCATGATGAACACACGCTTCACGTACAGCTTCACGCCGGCCTTCTTGTCGCGGTTCCACAGGTCAAACGGCGCCTTGGCGGGGATGTACAGCAGCTGCGTGTACTCGGTGTTGCCTTCCACTCGGTTGTGCGCCCAGGTCAGCGGGGCCTCGTGGTCGTGGCTGATGGTTTTGTAGAACTCGGCGTACTGCTCTTCGGTGATGTCCTTCTTGGGGCGCGTCCACAGGGCGCTGGCCTTGTTGATGGTTTCCCACTCGCCGGTCTTGACCATGCCGCCGGGCTGGCGGCCGCCGTTTTCGTCATTGGGGTTGATCAGCTCGCCGTCTTTCCACTCTTCCTTTTCCATCAGGATGGGCAGGCTGATGTGGTCGGAATACTTGGCGATGACCTGCTTGAGCTTCCAGGCGTTGAGGTATTCCTCGGCATCGTCGCGCAGGTGCAGGATGATGCTGGTGCCGCGCTGGGCGCGGGTGATGGTTTCCACCTCGAAGTCGCCCGTGCCACCGCTGATCCAGCGCACGCCTTCTTCGGCCGCAAGGCCCGCGCGGCGCGATTCCACGGTGATCTTGTCGGCCACGATGAAGCCGGAGTAAAAGCCCACGCCGAACTGGCCGATGAGCTGGGCATCCGCCTTCTGGTCGCCTGAGAGACGGCCCATGAAGTCCTTGGTACCGCTCTTGGCGATGGTGCCCAGGTGGTCGATGGCTTCTTGCTGGCTCATGCCGATGCCGTTGTCGGTGATGGTCAGCGTCTTGGCGGCCTTGTCGAAGGTCACGCGCACTTCGAGGTTGGGGGCGTCTTCAAACAGCGCGGAGTTGTTCAGGCCTTCAAAACGCAGCTTGTCGCAGGCGTCCGACGCGTTGGAGATCAGCTCGCGCAGGAAGATCTCCTGGTTGGAATACAGCGAATGGGTGACCAGGTGCAGCAGTTGCGCTACTTCGGCCTGGAAAGACAGGGTTTGTTTTGTGCTCATGGTGTCTTGGTCTTGGAATGGGCTACTTCTTGCGATCTTGAGAAACGTCTTGGGCGCACCTGCGGTGCAAAAGACATTCGCGCGTGTTCACCTCGGGGCGGATGGCGCGATTTCAAGACCGGCGGAGTGTGAGCAGCGACTGAGAGGGCATGGACAGCAGTTCCGCCATCTGATGCGGCTTTGACGCGCTTAACGCCCTCCCGGCAACCGGAAGAGGATTGTTGACAATTTGCGCGCAATTAACGCTTGTTCAGCCCATTTTGCCCTCCTAAGATGCCGCATTGGCTGCGGGCCTGCGCCAGCAGCTGCCCCCTACTTTTTTGGACAAGCCCATGCCCACCTCTTTGCAAAAATGGTCTGCCGAGTTACTCGGTACGTTCTGGCTCACCTTCGGCGGCTGCGGCAGCGCGGTACTGGCGGCTGCGTTTCCGCAGCTGGGCATCGGGTTTCTGGGCGTGTCCCTGGCTTTCGGCCTGACGGTGCTGACCGGGGCCTACGCGCTGGGGCCCATCTCGGGCGGGCATTTCAACCCGGCGGTGTCCGTGGGCCTGGCGCTGGGCGGGCGGTTCAAGGTGTCCGAGCTGCCCGGCTACGTGGTGGCCCAGGTGCTGGGCGCGATTGCGGCCGCCGGGGTGCTTTACCTCATCGCCACGGGCAAGCCCGGGGCGGACATTGGCGGGTTTGCCACCAACGGCTACGGCGAACATTCACCCGGTGGCTACGGACTGCTGGCGGCCGTGGTGGCCGAGGTCGTGCTCACGGCGGTGTTCCTGATCGTGATCCTGGGTGTCACTTCGCGGCGCGCGGCGGAAGGCGTGGGTGGCATGGCCATCGGCCTGTGCCTCACGCTGATCCACCTGATTTCCATCCCGGTGACCAACACCTCGGTCAACCCGGCGCGCAGCACCGGCCCCGCCCTGTTTGGGCCCAGCTATGCGCTGTCGGAGCTGTGGGTATTCTGGGCCGCCCCCATTGCGGGCGCCTTGCTGGGCGCCGCCATTTACCGGGGCCTGTTCGGCGAAGACTGAGCGATAGACCGCTCAGTTTTCGAGCGTGATGCGCTGCACCAGGGTCTGCAGGATGGCGTCGGCCTTCTCGTTGGACACCTGGCAGGTGCCTGCAGCCGCATGGCCACCACCGCCAAACTCCAGCATGAGGTTGCCGATGTGCACGTGGCTGCTGCGGTCCAGGATGGACTTGCCCGTGGCAAACACCGTGTTCTGCTTCTGCAGCCCCCACATCACGTGGATGGAGATGTTGCACTCCGGGAACAGCGCATAGATCATGAAGCGGTTGGTGGCCCAGATGGTCTCTTCCTCGCGCAGGTCCAGCACCACCAGCTTGCCGATGCGGATGGCGCAGCGCTGCAGCTGCTCCTTGGCTTTGGCCGCATGCTCGCGGTAAAGCTGCACCCGCTCCTGCACATCGTGCAGGGCCAGGATGTCGTCGATGGTGTGGTCACGGCAATACTGGATGAGGTCCATCATCAGCGCATAGTTGCTGATGCGGAACTCCCGAAAACGCCCCAGCCCGGTGCGCGAGTCCATGAGGTAGTTCAGCGGCACCCAGCCCTGGGGGTTGAGGATGTCCTCGCGCGAGTACTGGGCCGAGTCGGCCTGGTCCACGGCGGCCATCATCTCGTCGGTGATGCGCGGGAAGGCCGCCTTGCCGCCGTAGTGGTTGTAGACCACGCGCGCGGCCGAGGGGGCGTGGGCCTCGATGATGTGATTCTCGTCGCGGCGACCCGAGTTGCGGATGGTTTCGGACTCGTGGTGGTCGAACACCAGGTGCGCACCTGGCACGTAGGGCAGGTTGGTGGTGATATCGCGGCTGGTGATAGGCACCTTGCCGTCTTGCATGTCCTTGGGGTGGACAAAAGTGATCTCGTCGATCAGGTTCAGCTCATTGAGCAGCACCGCGCAGACCAGGCCGTCAAAGTCACTGCGGGTCACCAGGCGATATTTCGCATCACTCACTAAATTCTCCTTGTTACGTAGCGCACCGCGACATGGTAGCCGCGCCCCGGCCCCTGGCAAGCGCCGCCTGCGTCAAAAAGCAGGCCGCCCAGGTACTCATACCTGCATCCATTCCTGCAGCTGCCGGGCCACGCCCGCATCTGCCAGCAGGTCCAGGTGGCCCAGGCGGTAGAACACCGCCTGCCGGGGCTTGGCAAAGCCCAGCGTCCTCTCGGGATCATCGTGGATGCCCAGCGCACTGTGCAAGGGCACCAACCCGTCCCCCACCAGCCGCTCGCCCACCGGGCTGCGCCGCGCAGCCAGGGTGGCCGCCACCGCGTGGCACGCCACTGCGGAAGGCAGCGGCACCGGGGTGCGCTGGTCGGGGCTTTTGCGAAAGCGATCGCGCCCCTGCCAGTCCGTATCGAGCACATGGCCGTAGCGCAGGTCGGTGATGCCCGCACTGCGCAACTGGGCCAGGCGGGCAAAGGGGCGTGAGTACGCGGTGCTGCCCAGCAGCACATCCACCCAATGGCCCGCGCGCTCCAGGGGCGCGCCGTGGTGCGGGGTGCCCAGAAAAATCAGGTGGCGCAGCCGGGGCAGCCAGCCGCCGGAGCCTGCCGGGGCCTGTGCGGCATGGTGGCAGGCGCTGCGCGCCACCAGCCCACCCATGCTGTGGGCCAGGATGGACAGCTCCGTCACCGGCACGGGCCACGAAGCCACCAGGGATGCAAGCAGGGCCGATAACTCGGCACCGTTGGTGGATGTGTGCTGGCCGGTGTTGTAGCGCAGGTAGACAGGGGTATAGCCCAGGACCTCGGCCAGATGGGCGCCATGGTCGTGGCCATGGCGCAGCCACTGCAGGTCGTTCATGCACAGGCCATGCACCAGCACCAGGAGCTTGCCCGTGGCGGCGCCCGGTGCAGCCAGCGCGCGCAAGTCCAGGGGCAGACCGTGCTGGTACCAGCCCATATGCGTGCACAGCGGGTTGCCGTCGCGTTGCAGGCGGTCGCCCATCACGCCGTTGAGCGCGGCGATGACCGCCTCGCGCTCCCAATGCACTGCGTCGGATGGCGTGGCCGGAGCAAAAAACGGTTCCAGCCGCGCCAGCCCGGCTTGCAGGCCCGCATCCACCAGCTGCGTTACCCCCCGGATGCTTTGGTACACCAACCCGGTCAGCCCCCGCGTACGACCCGGCTGGGCACCGCCCGGCAGCCCCAGCGTGCCCAGCACCGACTGGTGCACCCCCTCGGCCACCCGGCTGATGCCGGTGGTGGCCTGCGCGGCCAGGCGCGCGACACCGCGCAGGTCGGACGCCCGCAACTGGCGCAGCGGGTTGGCCTTCGCCGCAATGGCGCCGTCGACCGGAGGGGCAGAAGCAGCAGGCTTGCGCAGCCGGGGTGTGGACGGTGGGGGCATGAAAGGGCTCCGTTAAAAAAATGTCAGGGAGCCCGGGGCTCTCAGAACCGCTCGTTGGGCGAAAGATAACGCCACTGCCCCACCGGCAGGTTGCCCAAGGTCACCCGGCCGATGCGGATGCGCTTGAGACCCACCACCTTGAGCCCCACCAGTTCGCACATGCGGCGGATCTGGCGTTTTTTGCCCTCGGTGAGCACAAACCGCAGCTGCTCGGGGTTTTGCCAATCGACCTTGGCGGGCTTGAGCGGTTCGCCGTCGAGGCTCAGGCCATGGCGCAGGCGTTCCAGCAACTCTCTGGGAAACACCGCCTGCACATTGGTGCTGACCGGGTCACGCTCGTCGATTTCCTGCAGCGGCACGGAGCGCTCGCCGGGGTGGCGTGGCACCGCCTGACCGGGGGCCTGGTAGACCACGCGCACCAGGTACTCCTTTTCCATCTCGGAGTCCTCGCCAATGATCTGCCGGGCCACGCGGCCGTCCTGGGTCAGCACCAAGAGGCCCACCGAGTCGATATCGAGCCGCCCGCAAGGTGCCAGGCCCCGCAGCTGCGGCGGAGAGAAACGGTTGCGACTGGGGTCATCGCGCCAGTGGGTGCGGGGGTTGATCAGCGCCACGGCGGGCGTGTGACCGTCCTCGGCCTGGCCGCTCACATAGCCAATGGGCTTGTTCAGCAGGATGGTGACGCGCTGCTCCTGGAAACCCTGGGCAATCTTGTCCACCTCAATGCGGTCGGCCGCCGTGACCTGCTGGCCCATGGTCGCCACCACGCCGTTGACCTTGACCCAGCCCTGCTCCACCCAGTCGTCGGCCTCGCGGCGCGAGCACAGACCCAGCTCGGCCATGCGCTTGTTCAGGCGCGAGGTGGGCAAGCCCCCCACGGTGCTGGTGGCTGGCGCAGGCACCTGGCGCACGGGCGCCACAAAGGCGCCTGACGCGACGCGGTAGCTGGACGGCGCTGGAGCGCGCGACGGACGGGGGGCCCTGGATGGGGGCGCAGGCCGTGCAGGCGCAGGCTTGGCCGCCAGGGTCGGGCGGCGCAGCACGGGACGCGCGGCAGGCGCAGAGGAAGAAACAGGCGTGGAGCCGCCAGCGTCAGAGGCTGGGGCAGCAGCGGAGCCCGCGGGCGGGCGAGAGGAGGAGGAAGACATTGCGTGTATTTTCGCCTGTGAACTGCTTTGAACAGGTTCTTCGCCCCCAAACTGAGATGCAACGGCCTGGCGCCAGCTACCCCTGGCGGGCCTGCCAGGCCAGGAAATCATCCACCGGCAGGGGCCGCGCAATGTGATACCCCTGTGCCTCGTCGCAGGTCAGGAGGCGCAGGCGCTCCAGGATGGCGGCGGTCTCCACGCCTTCGGCCACCACGGTGAGCCCGAGGTTGTGCGCCAGGTCGATGGTCGAGCGCACAATCATCGCGTCGTCTTCGCCCGTCTCCATGCCCATCACAAACGACTTGTCGATCTTGAGCTCATCGACCGGCAGGCGCTTGAGGTAGGCCAGCGACGAATAGCCCGTGCCGAAATCGTCGATGGACAGCTTGAAACCCTGCTCCGACAAGCGGTTGAGCATGGCCTCGGCGCGCTGCGGGTCGTCCATGATCGCGCTTTCGGTGATCTCCAGGCAAAAGGCACTGGCCGCTACTCCGTGGCGCGCCAGGATGTCAGCGAGCCGGTGGCTCAGCTCGGGGTCAAGAAGGTCGCGGGTGGAGAGGTTGACCGACACCCTGAGCGGCAGGCCCTGCGTGCGCGGGTCGGCCAGCAGGCGTGCGACTTCTTCAAACATCCACAGCGTGAGGTGGCGCACAAACCCGGTCTGCTCGGCAAACGGGATGAACTGCATGGGCGGCACCAGCCCGCGCTGCGGGTGTTGCCAGCGCACCAGCGCCTCGGCCGCAAGGCCCGGCTGCCCGTGCAAAGGCACCTTGGGCTGCAGGTACAGGCGCAGCTCATGGTGCTCCACGGCGTGGCGCAGCTCGGTCAGCAGCGACAGGGTCTGCGCACTGGACGAATCAAACGCTGCGTCGTACTGCAGGGCTCCGCTGAGCTTGCGCTTGGCGGCATACATGGCGATTTCAGAGCGGCTGAGCAGCGTGTCGGCGTCACCCGCATTGCCCGGCCAGCAGGCAAAACCAATGCCTGCGCTCAGGTCCACCGTCTGGTCCTCAAAGGCCAGCGGTTCCTCGAACGACTGGTTGATGCGCTGGGCAATCTCGTGTGCCGCAGCTGCGTCGGCGCGCTGCAGCAGGATGGCGAACTCATTGCCCCCCAGGCGGGCCACCATGTCATCGGGCGAACGCACCTGCTGGCTCAGACGCTCGGCCACGGCCTGCAGCAGGCGGTCGCCAAAGGCGTAGCCCAGCACGTCGTTGACATGCTTGAAGCGGTCCAGGTCCAGCGTGAGCACGGCCAGCGGCTGCGCAGGATCGGCACTTGCGGCGATGGCCTGCACCACGGCGTCACGAAAGCGCTCCCGGTTGGGCAGGCCCGTCAGGCGGTCCCAGTAGGCCAGGCGGCGGATTTCGGTTTGCTGCGCGCCGATGTCCACGCGCATGTGGTCGAACGAGCGCGCCAGGTTGCCGATCTCGTCCGTGCGGTCGGTGTGCTCTAGCGGCACATCGTATTCACCGCGCGAGAGCCGCTGCGTGGCCGCCAGCAGCGAGCGCAGGGGCGTGGTGAGCCGTTGCGCCACTAGGCCCGTGCCTGCCGCAAACAGCAGCACACCCGCCACGGTGATGATGGCCAGCAACACCTGCAGCTGGCGGTAGGGCGCCACCACCTCGTCCACCGAGCGCAGCAGCAGCGAGTGCACCTCTCCCCCCACGCTGTCGAGCGGGCTGGAGCGCGCGAGCAAGGTGCCCTCGGCTGTCTGCAGCTCTCCCGCCGCGCCACCGGTGCTCAGCAGCAAGGCCCGCGCATCTGCGGGCAAGGTGCTGACCGACAGGGTCATCGCCCCCTCCGGGGACTTGATCATCAGGGCCACATGCACCGACAAAAGCTGCCGCATTTCGTCGGCACGCGACTGGTCGATGCGAAAACCCATCAACACCCAGCCAATGACCACCGGCGCACGCATGGGCACCATCACGAACTGGTAGGGCACGCCATCCATCACCGCGATCTGGCTGCCCTGGGGCTGCTGCGCCAGGCGCGGCACCACCTGCCGCAGCGTGGCCGGGAATTGCTCCATGCTGTCGGACAGGCTGACCGCGCGCAGCTCCAAGTCCGTTCCCAGCAGCGCAGTCACGGCTGCGCCGATGCGGCTGCCATGGTTCTCCAGCACCGATTGGATGGTTTCCTCGTCCCCCGAGTTGACCGCCGAGCGAAAGCCATAGTCAGCCGCGAGCAGGGCCGATCCCTGGCGCAGCTGCTCGGCATTCTGGTCGAGCAGGCGGCGCCAGATGTTTTCGTCCAGGTCCAGGGCCCGCGCGATCTGGGCGCGGGCATTGCGGTCGATGGAGGCCCGCACCACGGCAAACCCTGCCGCCTGCACGATGAGCAGCAGCAGCAGCGACAACCCCACCAACCGCAGGATCAGGCTGCGCCGGGCCAGGCGCAGCCGCTTCAAGGTTGCAACCCCGTCATGCGCACCGACGCCGTGGCAGAGCCTGTAGCGGGCACGGTCAGCGCCTGCTCCAGGGCAGGCGCACCCACCGGCAGGCGGGTGTGCCAGGTGCGCAGCGTGTAGGTGCCGGGCGGCACATTGTCGAGCTGCGCCTTGCCCGTGGCGGCGGGGGTACGGGCGTAGTACGGCGTGTCCACCACCAGCACCCAGCCCACCATCTGGTCATGGATGTTGCAGCCCAGGGCCACCACGCCGGCCTTGTCAAACAGCACCGGGTTGGATGGCGTGCCGCTGTAGAGCTTGAGCTCGAACTTCTTGGCTGGCGAGAAGGAGTACACATGGTGCCGCACCGAGTCGCGGTTGGGGAACAGCACCTCGGTGCCCACCGGCACCACCAGCAGGCCGGGCAAAAACTGCCGTTTCTCCTGCGCCATCTCCACACCGGTCAGCGGTTTGACCTGCTTGCGCGCCTCGGCCGAGTCCAGGAACACCACCGCATCGGCCACAGGCTTGCCCGCAGCGTCGGACACATCCACCTGCACGGTGCCTGCCTGCGCGCCGCCGGCCACCAACGCCAGCGCAGCGAGTGCCGCTAACGAGGTACGCACGGCGTGACGCAAGGCCTGGCGCACCGCGCGCGGCCGCAGCGACGGCAGGCCGTCCGGCCTCATGGTTCGATCGCCAGGCCCACCAGGGGCGCGCCATCGCCCACCAGGCCCAGGGGGCGGGTGGCGCCGGTTGCCAGGTCCACCTGGTGCAGCCGGGTCTGGGTATCGGCGGCGGTGCGCACGGCGATGAGGGCGGTGTTGCCTACGTCGGCGATGTCAAAACTCACGTCCGTGAGCGGCCCCAGCCCCAGCGGGCCCACGGTGCGCAGCTGCCCGGCGTTGGGCGACACCACGGGCTGGGTGCCCTCGCGCGAGCCCTGCATCACCAGCACGCCCAGCGCACGGTCGATGGCGTAATTGGTGGTGATCTTGCTGTCGTTGGGGTTGTAGGTGTAGGCGGCACCGGCAATGTCGGGCCTGCGGCGGGCGTTGACGTCGCCCCAGGCGTAGCGCAGGCTGGGGTCGGGCTGCACCCCCTCCACCGCAGTGTCGCCATCGACCACCGCCCCGGTGTCGGGGTGCAGACGCAGGTTCTGGCCGGTGTTGGACACCACCCGGATACGGTCGGCTGCCGGGTTGAAATCAAAGCCGAAGGCTGCGCCTTGCAGCGCCAGCGCGGCGGGTGCGGGGCCCACCGGGCGCAACGCGCCGGTGGGGATGTCGAGCGTGTACAGGCGGCCCGCCTGCGACAGCGCATAGAGCACGCCCTTGGCCACGCGGAAGTCGATGCCCACCAGCCGCTCGCCGGGCGCCAGGCCCGTCACAGGGCGCCGCTCCAGGATGCGCTCGGGTTGCGCGGCCTGGAAGGTAATGAGTTCATGCGAGGCCGTCACGGCCACCAGGGTTTCGCGCAAACCGGTGTCTGGCCGGGGTGCCGCACAGCCGGCCAGCAAGGCCAGGGCGGCTGCAGCGAAGGTGGTGCGCAGCGTGGAGGAGGGAAAAAACGGATGCATGAAAGACCTCGCAAGTGTTACAGGTTTATACCTGATCGGTTGCGCCCGTGGCGGGGGCAAGGGCAAACCCCAAGCCCCACATTCACTTTGTTTTTGATAGCAACACAGATATTAATTACCGGCGCCTGCGATGGTTTTGCGAATAATTTCAGCACCACCTTCTGTTGCACTTTGGCGCCAGTGCACCAGGGGCGTGCAGCGCTGTATTTGTAACAAACATGACTATGCAGATCGGGCATGGGACCATCCTCAACGCTCATGACACATTTTGTTGTTATTGCCTACACTGCACCGACTCCCGCGCCCGTTCAACGGACGCGCGGCGGCCGGTGGGCACCGTTATTGCTTTGCGCAGAGGCCCCGTTTGATCACGCTTTGATCCTTTTCGATACCCAAGGACCCCCATGCCGGCTGCTTCCACCTTCAAATCCCTGTCGATTTCCAGCCGGCTCAGCCTGGGGTTTGGCTGCATGCTGGTGCTCCTGGTGGCGGTGGCGGCAGTGGGCCAGCTGTCCGTGGGCAAAGTGCACGATCAAATGACGCAGATCACCGGCGTGGGCGCCAACAAGGCCAAGCTGGTCAACGGCATGCTGGAAAGCGTGAGCGCCATCGGCATCCAGAGCCGCTCCGCCGCCATGCTCAACGACATCGACCCCAAGCAGGCGCGCGAACAGATCGGGGCCGTGGGCAAGACGCTCAAGGAATACGCCACGCAAGAAGCTGCTCTGACCCAGCTGCTCACCCCTGCCACGGCCACCCCCGCAGAACTCAAGCTGCTGACCGAGGTGCAGGCCCTGGGCGGCAAGACCCGCCCCGAACTGGACAGCGCCATCAAGGCCGCTGACGACGGCGATACCGTGAGCGCCACGCTGGCGCTGATGACCCGCGTGGCCCCCGCAGAAACTGCCTGGCGCGCCAAGCTGCGTGAGCTGATCGAGCTGCAAAACACCTTGAATGCCGAGGCCACAGTCTCGGCAGAGCAAACCCAGAGCAGTGCCCGCGTGGTGGGCGGGCTGCTGGTGCTGCTGGCCATCGGGCTGGGCGCGCTGATTGCCTGGCGCATCACGGCCAGCATCACCGCCCCCATTGGCCGCGCAGTCGTGGTGGCCGAACGCATTGCACGCGGCGACCTCACCTCGCAGGTCGAAGTGCGCATCCACGACGAAACCGGCCGCCTGCTTGAAGCCATTGCCGCCATGCAGGAGCGCCTGCGCACCCTGGTGGGCGAAATCGGCCAGACCGCCGACTCCATCCTGGTGGCCAGCTCCGAAGTGGCTTCGGGCAACCTGGACCTGAGCCAGCGCACCGAACAGACCTCGCACAACCTGCAGGGCGCCGCGACAGCGCTGGTGGACCTGACCGGCACGGTGTCGCAAAGCGCCGACTCGGCCCGCCAGGCCAACCAGCTCGCGTCCACCGCGTCCGATGCGGCCACACGCGGCGGCGAAGTGGTAGGCCAGGTGGTGCGCACCATGGACACCATCAGCGCCAGCTCGCGCAAGATCGCCGACATCATCAGCGTGATCGATGGCATCGCGTTCCAGACCAACATCCTCGCGCTGAACGCGGCGGTGGAAGCCGCCCGTGCGGGCGAGCAGGGCCGCGGCTTTGCGGTGGTGGCGGGCGAGGTGCGCAACCTGGCGGGGCGCTCGGCCCAGGCCGCGCGCGAAATCAAGGCGCTGATCGGAACCAGCGTGGACCAGGTGCAAGAGGGCAGCACGCTCGTCAACCACGCCGGCAAGACGATTGAAGAACTGGTGCAGTCGGTGCGCCGCGTCTCCGACATCATGGGCGAGATCACGGCGGCCACGCAGGAGCAAAGCCAGCGCATCGGGCATGTGAGCCAGTCGGTGGGTGCGCTGGAAGAAATGACCCAGCAGAACGCCGCCCTGGTGGAGGAAGGCGCAGCCGCTGCCGACAGCCTCAAGGACCAGGCCGGACGCCTGACACAGATGGTGGGCACCTTCCGCCTGACGCGCGACGGCGGCGACGAAAACAGCTGGGGCACGGCCAGCGCCTCCGCATCGCCCACCGCAGTGCCAGCGCCCACGCGCACGGCAGCCCCGCGCCACCTGGCCTCAGCCCCATCATCCCGCGCTCCCGCACTGCCGCGCAGCTGACGGGACTTTCAATCGGGCGCACTCCACGCCAGGGGCGCCAAGCAAGGACCGCCCCGCAGCGAGGGCGTCGCCCCCCCCAAGGGGAAGGCGCACAGCACCTCAGGGGGGTGTCACACTGGATCGCAGCGCCGCCAGGTCCAGCACCCGCAGGCCGCCGTACTCCACCCGGATCGCCCCTTGCGCCTCCAGCGCCGCCAGCGCCTCGTTCACCCGCTGACGCGACAGCCCCACCAGATAGGCCAGCTCTTGCTGCGTGATGCGCAGCACCTCGCCCACGCCCGGGTACAGCACGGGGTTGAACAGCGACGCCAGGCTGCGCGCCACACGCACATCGGGGTTGTTCAGGCGGTCGATCTCGCGGGCTGCAATGAACTGGCCCAGGCGCTCGTTGAGCTGGTTCATCACAAAGCGGTTGAAGCCGATGGAGTGGTCCAGCAGCCAGTGAAAGCTGTCAATCGGCAGCCCGGCCACCACGCTCTTGCGCAGGGCCTGGATGTTGTAGCGGTAGGGCTCGCGCTTGATGGTGGTGCCCTCGCCAAACCAGCCGCCGGGCGGCAGGCCCGCATAGGTCATGGTCTGGCCCTGGGCGTTGTCGGTGCTCATCTTGAGCAGGCCCTCCACCACCCCAAACCAGTAGGTCACCGGGCGCCCCACGCGGCACACATAGTCGCCCGCCTTGGCGTCCCCCACCAGCAATGAGGCCACGGCGCGCTCTCGCTCGGCGGGCAGCAGCAAGTCGAGCCACGGAATACCGTCAAGCTCCTGCGGCGTGGGCGAACGGCGCCGCTGGTGCAGCGACAGGTCCTGGTGGGTGCGTGGGTCCATGGCGCAAAGGTTCTCACGAAAAAGGGCGCCCGGCAGCCGCCTCGGCATGCGGGAATACCACGATCCCAATTGTCGCCAGACCGACAAAAAAATGCCAATCGTGACGGGATGATGTCGCCTCGCGCCCCGCCCGTACAGGGCCGGAGCCCCCGAGGAGACAAGCACCATGACCCAACACCCTTCCATCACCGCACGCACCGTCCCACCCGCGCCCACCGCGCCGCGCCCCCTGGCCCGCCGCCAGGTGCTGGCCGCCGCAGCCGCCACCGCAGCGGCCGTTGGCCTGCCCGGGCTGGGCTGGAGCGGCGCGGCCCGCGCGCAGGAGGGCGCAATCAAGATTGCGCAATCCACCGCCCTCACCGGCCCGCTGGGCGACCTGGGCTCGGCCATGCACCAGGGCGCCAAGGCCGCATTTGCGGGCATCAACGCGCGCGGCGGAGTACATGGCAAGGCCATTGAACTCGTCACCCAGGACGACACCTACGACGTGCCCAAGGCACTGGCCAATGTGGAGCAGTTTCTGGCCGACCCTGGGTACTTTGCGCTGTTCAACTGCATGGGCACGCCCATGATCGACGCCATGCTGCCCAAGGTGATCGAGAGCGGCATCCCGTTTTTTGCGCCCTTCACCGGCGCACAGCTCAGCCGCACCAAGAACGCCCGCAACGTGTTCAACATCCGCGCCAGCTACGTCGACGAGGCCGAGAAGCTGGTGCAGCACCTGTCCACCATCGGCATCCAGCGCATTGGCATCGTCTACCAGAACAACTCGTTCGGCAAAGAGGTGTTCAACGCGGCCAAGCAGTCGATGGACCGGCTCAAGCTGCCCGAGGCCGTCACGGTGACCGTGGAGAACAATGCCTCGGACGCAGGCGCCGCCGCTACCAAGCTGGCCGGCGGCAACCTGGAGGCCATCGTGATTGGCCTCGCGGGCAAGCCCACGCTGGAGTTTGTGAAGGCGTTCCGCGCGCTCAAGCGGGGCGTGACGCTGTACGCGCTGTCGGTCATGGGCACCCCGGCCACCGTCAAGGCCCTGGGCGCGGACGCCACGGGCATGGCGATTTCGCAGGTGGTGCCCCTGCCCTCCAACGTGGTGATGCCCGTGGTGCGCGAATTCCAGGCCGCCTGGAAGGCATCCGGCGCCACGGCCGAGCCCTCGCACCTGGCGCTGGAGGGCTACATCAACGCCCGCGTGTTTGCCGAGGCCCTGCAGCGCGCAGGCCGCAACCCCACGCGCGCGGCCTTCATCGACGCCACCTGGAACCTGAAAAAGTGGGACCTGGGCGGGTTCGAGATCAGCGCCAGCACGCCCGACCGCAACGCCTCGCGCTTTGTGGAGCTCACGCTGGTGGGGCGCGACGGGCGGTTCTTGCGATAGCCCTGGGTCCCCCCAGTTCTCAGCGAATGTGAGCGGCACAGGTGGCTCAGTGCATGCCCACACAATTGCTATCAATTAAATAGCTACCAGCGCATATTGCACTGGCGCTACCGGCCAATTTTGCCCAAATACTGCTATTGCGAAGCCAATCCGTACCGGTAGCCCTTGAACGACCAGATGGTGCGGCCGGGCTCGATCTTCTCCAGCAGCAGGCCCGGCCCGGCCGGGTCGCCCTCGTGCAGCACCTGGCCGTTGACGATGGCCATGCGGTACACCGGGTTGCTGGAATAGGTGACGCCAGAGATCTTGAGCGACGGCAATTGCGCCCGCACAGCCTCGGGCAGGTCGGCCTGGGCAAACACGGTGCCCGTAGCCGCCGGTGCTGCAGAAGGAGCTGGACCGGCCGCAGCCATGTCGGGTACACGCGGCGCTGGGGCCGCAGGCACGCGCTCACGGGGGGCAGGCTCTGCAGGGCGTGACCGTTCGGAGTCTGTGGCGGGGGAGCGCGGCGCGACCGGGCTGCTGGACACCGGCGCAGGCCGCTCCCGCTGCGGTGCCGCCGCGCGGGGCGCGGCTGCCGGAGGGGGCGTCACCGCCGCCACCACCGCAGGGGTCGCTTCGGGGGCAGCCGGCAGAGCTGCAGGCGCTGCGGGCGTCGCCGTGGACGCTACCGCCGGCATGGACGGCGCCACAGCGGCGGATGTGGCGGGCGCGGCAGCAACAACGACGGCGCCCGCAGGCACCGGCCGCTGCATAAACCACCAGGTACCACCGGCCGCCACAGCAGCCACAACCACCACCGCCACGGCCACCAGCACCGGGCTGATGGCCGATCGCCCTGCCACCGGCACGGCACCGGGGACAGGCACCGCCGGGGTATGGATGCCGGGCACAGCGCCACGGCCGCGCTCAGCTTCTGCGCGCCGCAGCGCATCAAGGATGTAAGACACTGGGTTCAGCCTCCGGTGCGCAAGCGCGGTTCGCTCACGCCGTTGACACGGTTGAGCAGCATGAGGGTCAAGGGGCCCGCCCGGCCGTCCGGGGTCACCCCCTGGGCCAGCTGGAAGCGCTGGATGCGGGACTGGCGCTGGGCCGGCGTGGTCGCGCGGCCGGCTGCAGGTACGGCAGCCCGCGTGCCCCCTGCTGCAGCCGTGGCCAGTTGCTGGTCCAGCCAGGCGGCGCCAGCGGGGGTCTCCGCCAGGTCGCCCTTGTCGGGCATATCGGGCGGCGTGCGCCACAGCGTAGCGATGTCGCCGCGCCACACCTGGGCCAGCTCGGCCACGGGCACACGCACCGTGCGGCCCCCGCCTTCCAGCGTGGCCGTGTCGCCGTCCAGGCGGCGCAGCAGGGCCGACACGGCCACGTCGCCCTCTTCGGACGGGAACAGCGTGAGCAGCACCGGGCGATCGATCTGCCGCACCAGGTTCAGGCCGGCGCGGCGGTTGCGATAACAGCGCAAGCCGTCGCGGGGCAATGCGGCGCAGGCGTCGGCGCCATCGGCCACACTGGCACCCCAGGCCGAGGCCAGCGCCTGCCAGGCGGCGGTATCGCTGGCGGGCAGTGCGGCCACAAACTGCTGCAGGTCCGACATGGCCACCGGCGCTGCCCCGCGCGGGGCCGAAGCCCCTGACGCAGGGGCTGCGGGCGTTACCCCCGCTGTGCTGGCAGCGCCGCTCGGTGGCGCGCTGGCAGATGTTTTGCTGGCCATGGCGCCCGCAGGCACGGCGGATGTCACGGCGCCTTGTCGAGACCATTGCGGCCAAGTTCCCAGTGCCCAGCCGCCCGCCACCAGGGCTGCTCCCGCCACCACGCCCAGGCCCGCAACCGCCCAGCGCGGCCACAGGCCCCGGGCGTTGCGCGCAGCAGCGGCCGACGCTGGCGCATCAAACACCTCAGCCGCCGCGCGCTGGACGATGCGGGCGCTGACCTCGCGCACCCCGGCGGCATAGGCACCCAGCAGCGCCCGGTCGCACAGCAGGTTGATGCGCCGGGGAATGCCGCGCGACAGCGTGTGCACCCGCCGGATGGCGCTGCGACTGAAGGGCAGCGGCCCTTGCAGGCCCGCCACGGCCAGGCGGTGGGCGATGTATTGCTGGGTCTCCTGCGCGCTCAGCGCATCGAGGTGAAAACGCGCAATCACCCGCTGGGCCAGTTGCTCCAAGGCCGGGCTGGCGACCATGGTGCGCAGCTCTGGCTGGCCGATCAGGATGATCTGCAGCAGCTTGCGCTCGCTGGTTTCCAGGTTGGTCAACAGGCGCAGCTGCTCCAGCACGTCGGCCGACAGGTTCTGCGCCTCGTCGATGATCAGCACGGTGTTGCGCCCGGCGCCGTGCGCCGCCAGCAGTGAGGCATTGAGCGGGTCGATGTAGTCCTTGACCGTCTCCACGCCTGCCACCGAGGGCCGGTGCGGCACGCCAAACTCGTCGCAGATGGAGCGCAGCAGCTCGCCCACGGTGAGCTTGGGGTTGAAGATGTAAGCGACGTTGCAATGCGGCGGGATCTGCTCCAGAAAGCAGCGGCACACCGTGGTCTTGCCCGCACCCACCTCGCCGGTCAGCAGCACAAAACCGCCGCCGGCGTCCAGGCCATACAGCAGGTGCGCCAGCGCCTCGCGGTGCCGCTCGCTCATGAACAGGTAGCGGGGGTCGGGGGCGATGGAGAACGGCGGGTGCTGAAGGCCGAAGAACGGGGCGTACATGCCCCGGAGGATACCGCCCGCCCGTGGGCAGGGTTTTACCCACCCGGGAGTTACCCCTAAATTGTCGTCGGCAAGACAAGATGACGTCAAAGTGGGTCCTAGCATTCCCCCATCGCGCAATCACAAGCTTGCGCGCCCGGCAGTCACCGGGCTGACACCTTCTCACTTTCAGGAACCTGCAATGTTGACCACGTTCCCGCAACTGCTGCTCAAGCATGCCGCCGAGCGCCCCAATGCCCCGGCCCTGCGCGAAAAAGAATATGGCATCTGGCAAACCCACAGCTGGGCCGACCTGGTGCGCCTGGTGGAACAGGTGGCCGCCGGCCTGCACCTGGCGGGCCTGAAGCGCCATGAACACATGGTGGTGGTGGGCGCGAATCGCCCCCGCCTGTACGCCACCATGCTGGCCGCCCAGTCGCTGGGCGCCATCCCCGTGCCGCTGTACCAAGACGCGGTGGCGGCCGAATGCATCTTCCCGCTCAACAACGCCGAGGTGCGCTTTTGCCTGGTGGAAGACCAGGAGCAGGTGGACAAGCTGCTCGAAATCCGCGAGCAATGCCCGCAGATCTCCAACATCTTCTTTGACGACCCCCGCGGCCTGCGCAATTACGCAGAGCCCGGACTGGCATCGCTGGATGCCCTGATCGAATCCGGCAAGGCCTTTGCAGCAAAGAACCCCGGCTGGTTCAAGGCCGAGGTGGCCAAAGCCCAGCCCGGCGACGTGGCTGCAATGTTCTTCACCTCCGGCACCACGGGCAACCCCAAGGGCGTGGTCCACACCCACAGCACGCTGCTGGACCGCGCCAGCGCGGGCGCCGAGTTCGACAAGCTCACCAGCAGCGAAGAAGTGCTGGCCTACCTGCCACCCGCCTGGATCGGCCAGAACATCTTCAGCTATGCCCAGTGGCTGGCCTGCGGCTACGTGGTCAACTGCCCCGAGTCGGCCAGCACGGTGACCATCGATCTGAAGGAAGTGGGCCCCACCTACTACTTTGCGCCACCGCGCATCTTTGAAGGTCTGCTCACCAGCGTGATGATCCGCATGGAAGACGCGGGCGCCTTGAAGCGCAAGATGTTCGAGGCCTGCATGCGCGTCGCCAAACGCGTGGGCCCCGCCCTCATGGATGGCGAGCCCGTGGGCACCCTCGACCGCATCAAGTACGCCTTAGGCAATGTGCTGGTGTACGGCCCGCTGCGCAACAACCTGGGTTTCAGCCGCGTGCGCGTGGCCTACACGGCGGGTGAGGCTATTGGCCCTGACCTTTTCACCTTCTACCGCTCCATCGGCATCAACTTGAAGCAACTGTACGGCTCCACCGAAACCGCCGTGTTTGTGTGCCTGCAGCCCGACAACCAGGCGCGCGCCGACACGGTGGGCGTGCCGATTCGCGGTGTGGAAATCAAGGTGGCCGACAACGGCGAGATCCTGGTCAAGTCGGCCGGGCTGCTCAAGGAGTACTACAAGAACCCGGCCGCCACGGCCGAGGTGCTGACGGCCGACGGCTGGTACCACACCAGCGACGCAGGCTTTCTGGATGCGCATGGCCACCTCAAGATCATCGACCGCGTCAAGGACGTGGGCCGCATCATGGGCGGCGCCAACGACGGCGCCATGTTTGCGCCCAAGTACGTGGAGAACAAGCTCAAGTTCTTCCCGCACATCAAGGAAGTGGTGGCCCTGGGCGACAAGCGCGAGAAGGTCTGCGTGATGGTCAACATCGACTTCGACGCCGTGGGCAACTGGGCCGAGCGCCGCAACCTGCCCTACGCTGGCTACACCGACCTGGCCCAAAAACCCGAGGTGTACGAACTGATCCGCGAGTGCATCGAGAAGGTCAACGCCGACCTGGCCACCGACACCATGCTGGCTGGCAGCCAGGTGAGCCGATTCCTGGTGCTGCACAAGGAGCTGGACGCCGACGACGGCGAACTCACCCGCACCAACAAGGTCCGCCGGGGCTTCATTGCCGACAAGTACGGCGTGCTGGTCGATGCACTGTACGCAGGCCGCACCGAGCAGTACATCGAGACCCAGGTCAAGTTCGAGGACGGCCGCACCGGCAGCGTGAGCGCCACGCTCAAGCTGTCGGACACAAAGACATTTGCGCCTGTGAAGAGTGCCGCATGAAGCCCGCGCTCTACCCGCTGGAGAAGCCCCCCACCATGACCACTAAAAAGATCGGCGACGTCATCCTCGACGTCAAGAACATCAGCCTCCGGTTTGGCGGCGTGAAGGCGCTCACCGACATCTCCTTCAATGTCAAGGAGCATGAGATCCGCGCCATCATCGGCCCCAACGGCGCAGGCAAAAGCTCCATGCTCAACTGCATCAACGGCGTGTACACGCCGTCCGAGGGCTCCATCACCTTCCGGGGCAAGACGTTTGACCACATGAACTCGCGCCAGGTGGCCGAGATGGGCGTGGCGCGCACGTTCCAGAACCTGGCGCTGTTCAAGGGCATGAGCGTGATCGACAACATCATGACCGGCCGCAACCTCAAGATCAAAAGCAACCTGCTGATGCAGGCGCTGCGCATCGGCCCGGCCGAGCGCGAGGAGATCCGCCACCGCGAATACGTCGAGCACATCATCGACTTCCTGGAAATCCAGGCCTACCGCAAGACACCCGTGGGCCAGCTGCCCTACGGCCTGCAAAAGCGCGTGGACCTGGGCCGCGCCCTGGCCATGGAGCCGCAGGTACTGCTGCTGGACGAGCCCATGGCCGGCATGAACGTGGAAGAAAAGCAGGACATGTGCCGCTTCATCCTGGACGTGAACGACGAGTTCGGCACCACCATCGTGCTGATCGAACACGACATGGGCGTGGTGATGGACATCAGCGACCGCGTGGTGGTGCTGGACTACGGCAAGAAGATCGGCGACGGCAGCCCCGACGAAGTGCGCAGCAACGAAGACGTGATCAGTGCCTATCTCGGCACCTCGCACTGATCAGGAGAAGACAACATGGCATTCTTTCTTGAAACACTGATCGGCGGCCTGATGGCCGGCATGCTGTATTCGCTGGTGGCGTTGGGCTTTGTGCTGATCTACAAGGCCTCGGGCGTGTTCAACTTTGCGCAGGGCGCCATGGTGCTGTTCGCAGCGCTGGCCATGGCCCGTTTTGCCGAGTGGATCCCCAAGTGGACGGGCATCAGCAGCCCCATCGTGGCCAACCTGGCGGCCTTTGTGATCGCAGGCGCCATCATGTTTGTGGTGGCCTGGCTGATTGAAAAGCTGGTGCTGCGCCACCTCGTGAACCAGGAGGGCGCCACGCTGCTCATGGCCACGCTGGGCATCACCTACTTCATGGAAGGTCTGGGCCAGACGCTGTTCGGCAGCGACATCTACAAGATCGATGTGGGCATGCCCAAGGAGCCGATCTTTGCGCTGGAGTCCATATTCCAGGGCGGCATCCTGATCAACAAGGAAGACGTGATTGCCGCCGCCATTGCCGCCGCGCTGGTGGCCCTGCTGTCGGTGTTCTTCCAGAAGACCTCCACCGGCCGCGCGCTGCGCGCCGTGGCCGACGACCACCAGGCCGCCCAGTCCATCGGCATTCCGCTCAACCGCATCTGGGTGATCGTGTGGTGCGTGGCCGGTGTCGTGGCCCTGGTGGCCGGGATGATCTGGGGCAGCAAGCTGGGTGTGCAGTTCTCACTGACCACGGTGGCGCTGCGTGCGCTGCCCGTGGTGATCCTGGGCGGCCTCACTTCAGTGCCCGGCGCCATCATCGGTGGGCTGATCATCGGCGTGGGCGAGAAGCTCTCCGAGGTGTACCTGGGCCCCTTCGTGGGCGGCGGCATCGAGATCTGGTTTGCGTATGTGCTGGCGCTGGTGTTCCTTCTGTTCAGACCGCAAGGTTTGTTCGGGGAGAAGATCATTGACCGCGTGTAACGCATAACAACAAGAACAGGAGACTTCCATGCTCTACCGCGAAAACGGCCAGTTCAAGACGAGCTACCGCGCCGATCAGCAGATCTTTCCGATCGCGCAGGATCGCATTGCCATCGGCATCATCCTGGCCATTGCCTTCATCGCCGTGCCCATGCTGGCCAGCGACTACATCTTCCGCGCCATCCTGATCCCCTTTGTCATCATGGCGCTGGCGGCCCTGGGGGTGAACATCCTGGTGGGCTACTGCGGGCAGATCTCGCTGGGCTCGGGCGCCTTCATGGCCGTGGGAGCCTACGGCGCCTACAACTTCTTCGTGCGCTTTCCAGGCATGCCGCTGATCCCTGCACTGATCCTGGGCGGCCTGTGCGCCACGTTCTTCGGCATCCTGTTCGGGCTGCCCAGCCTGCGCGTCAAGGGGCTATACCTGGCCGTGGCGACGCTGGCGGCGCAGTTCTTCAGCGACTGGATGTTCCTGCGCATCAAGTGGTTCACCAACAACTCCGACTCGGGGTCGGTGTCGGTCAACAACCTGCAGGTGCTGGGCATGCCCATCGAAAGCGCCACCAGCAAATACCTTTTCTGCCTGGCGTTGCTGGTCATCGTGGCCCTGCTGGCCAAGAACCTGGTGCGTGGCGCCATTGGCCGCGAGTGGATGGCGATTCGCGACATGGACGTGGCCGCGGCCGTGATCGGCATCCGCCCCATGTACGCCAAGCTCAGCGCGTTTGCGGTCAGCTCGTTCATCGTGGGCATGGCCGGTGCACTGTGGGCCTTTGTGCACCTGGGCGCGTGGGAGCCAGCAGCCTTCTCGGTGGAAATATCGTTCCGCCTGCTGTTCATGGTGATCATCGGCGGGCTGGGCTCGATCATGGGTGGCTTCTTTGGTGCAGCCTTCATCGTGGTGCTGCCCATCGTGCTCAACCAGTTCCTGCCGGCCTTCATGGGGCTCTTTGGCATCGAGGTGTCCACGGCGGGCGTCTCGCATGCCGAGCTGATGATCTTCGGTGCGCTGATCGTGTGGTTCCTCATCGTCGAGCCCCACGGCCTGGCCAAGTTGTGGTCCACCGCCAAGCAGAAGCTGCGCCTGTGGCCCTTCCCCCATTGACCGGACGGCACTGCAGGAAACCCCTTACTCGCAAGTCCCGATACGTGCCTGTCGCATTGCCGCGTTAACTGTCTATCTGTCCTGTTTTTTCCCGTGCTTCAACACATTCATCCAAAGGAGACATCCATGAAGCTTTCGAAAATCGTGATCGCCGCTACGGTGGTTGCTGCCGGTGCATCGTCCATCGCGACGAGCGCTTTCGCACAAGCCAAGGAGCAGTTCTTCCCGCTGCTGTCGTATCGCACCGGCCCCTATGCGCCCAACGGCGTGCCATGGGCCAACGGCAAGCAGGATTACATCAAGATGATCAATGCCCGCGACGGCGGCATCAATGGTGTGAAGCTGACTTTTGAAGAATGTGAAACGGGCTACGCCACGGACCGTGGCGTGGAATGCTATGAGCGCCTCAAGAGCCGCCCCGGCGTGTCGCTGTTCGACCCCCAGGCCACCGGCATCACGTTTGCGTTGACCGAAAAAGCCCCCGTGGACAAGATTCCGCTGATGACGCTGGGCTACGGCCTGTCGGTGGCGCAGGACGGCCAGGCGTTCAAGTGGAACTTCCCGTTCATGGGCAGCTACTGGACCGGCGCCGACATCCTGATCCAGCACATTGGCAAGGCCAACGGCGGTCTGGACAAGCTCAAGGGCAAGAAGATTGCGCTGGTGTACCACGACAGCCCGTTCGGCAAGGAGCCCATCCCGCTGCTGCAGGAGCGCGCCAAGATGCACGGCTTTGAGCTGCAGATGCTGCCTGTGACAGCCCCTGGCGTGGAACAGAAGGCCACCTGGCTGCAAGTGCGCCAGAGCCGCCCCGACTACGTGCTGCTGTGGGGCTGGGGCGTGATGAACTCCACCGCCCTGAAGGAAGCCCAGGCCACCGGCTACCCCCGCGACAAGATGTACGGCGTGTGGTGGGCTGGTGCCGAGCCCGATGTGCGTGACGTGGGCGAAGGCGCCAAGGGCTACAACGCGCTGGCCCTGAACACCTCGGGCCAGCAGCCCAAGGTGATCCAGGACATCCTGAAGAACGTGCACGACAAGGGCCAGGGCACGGGCCCCAAGGACGAGGTGGGCTCGGTGCTGTACACCCGTGGCGTGATCATCCAGATGCTGGCCGTCGAATCGGTGCGCCGCGCGCAGGAGCGTTTTGGCAAGGGCAAAGTCATGACTGGCGAACAAGTGCGCTGGGGCATGGAAAACCTGGCCCTGGACCAGAAGAAGCTCGATGCGCTGGGCTTTGGCGGCGTGATGCGTCCGCTGTCCACCAGCTGCGCCGACCACATGGGCTCCACCTGGGCGCGCGTGCACACCTGGGATGGCAGCAAGTGGAACTTCTCGTCCGACTGGTACCAGGCCGATGAGCAGATCCTGAAGCCCATGGTCAAGGCCGGTGCGGACAAGTACCTGGCCGACAAGAAGATGACGCGCCGGGATGCGGCGGATTGCCAGTCTTGAGCTCATCCCCCTGAGCGGCTGCGCCGCTTCCCCCTTCTCTCTTAGCGCTTCGCGCTGCGGGAAGGGGGACGCCACCGGTGCGGCGGGGCGGCCCTTGCACGGTGGCACTGGTATTTCAGGCTGCGACCGTTTCAACGGCCAGTGATTCGCGGTTGCGCTCTCGGGAGCAGCCGCCAATCCAAAGGGTTGACCCACAGCCTTTTGGATTGGTACAGGAAGGCAAGACCATGGACTCCAACAGCAATATCGTTCTCAACGTCAACGGCATCGAGGTCATCTACAACCACGTGATCCTGGTGCTCAAGGGCGTCTCCCTGCAGGTGCGCGAGGGCTCCATCGTGGCCATTCTGGGCGGCAATGGCGCAGGCAAGACCACCACACTGCGGGCCATCTCCAACCTGCTGCAGGGGGAGCGCGGCGCGGTCACCAAGGGCTCCATCGAGCTGCGTGGCGAGCGCATCGAGAACCTGTCGCCCGCCGACCTGGTGCAGCGTGGCGTGGTGCAGGTGATGGAGGGGCGGCACTGCTTTGCCCACCTGACGATCGAAGAGAACCTGATGACAGGCTCCTACACCCGCACCAGCAAGGCCGAAATCGCGGCCAACCTGGAGAAGGTCTACAACTACTTTCCGCGCCTGAAGACGCGGCGTACCTCGCAGGCGGCCTACACCTCGGGCGGCGAGCAGCAGATGTGCGCCATCGGCCGCGCGCTCATGGCCAACCCCAGCATGGTGCTGCTGGACGAGCCCTCCATGGGCCTGGCCCCACAGATCGTGGAGGAGGTGTTCAACATCGTGAAGGATCTGAACACCAAGGAGAAGGTCACCTTCCTGCTGGCCGAGCAGAACACCAACATGGCCCTCAAGTACTCGGACTACGGCTACATCATGGAAAGCGGCCGCGTGGTGATGGACGGCGCCGCGAGCGACCTGGCCAACAACGAGGACGTCAAGGAGTTCTACCTGGGCGTGGGCGGCGGCGAGCGCAAGAGTTTCAAGGATGTCAAAAGCTACAAGCGGCGCAAGCGCTGGTTGGCTTGAGGAGCCCCCTGTGGCGCTGCGCGCCTTCCCCCTCAGGGGGACGCACCCGGTGGCCTGGCAAAGCCAGTTCCACGGGTGCGCTGGTGGGTTAGCGCGGGCGACCAGGGCCGTGTTCTTTTTCAGACCTCGAACGGAATCACTCTCAATTTCATAGCTGCTTACGCTTGATCGAAAAGCGCTAGAGGCATATTTCACTCAAACAACCTCACAAGGAAACCCAGGCATGAGCACGTTCTATGACGCCCTGGAAACACGCAGCCCCGCAGAGCGCGAAGCGGCGCTGATGGCTGCGCTGCCGCAGCAGATCGCCCATGCCCAGAAGGCATCGCCCGCTTTTGCCGGCATCCTGGCTGGTGTGGATGCAACCACCATCACCGGCCGCGCAGCCCTGGCGCAGCTGCCCATCACGCGCAAGTACGAGCTGCTGGAGCGCCAGCAGGCAGGCCGCGCGGCCAACGTGTTTGGCGGGTTCAGTGCACTGGGCTTCGGGCCGGGTATGACCCGGGTTTTTGCCAGCCCCGGCACCATCTACGAGCCTGAGGGCACGCGTCGCGACTACTGGCGCATGGCGCGGGCGATCCACGCAGCGGGCTTTCGCAGCGGCGAGTTGATCCACAACAGCTTCAGCTACCACTTTGTGCCTGCGGGTTCGATGATGGAAACCGGCGCCCACGCGCTGGGCTGCACCGTCTTCCCCGGTGGCACGGGCCAGACCGAGCAGCAAGTGCAGGCCATGGCCGAGCTGAAGCCTGCGGGCTACATCGGCACCCCCAGTTTTCTGAAAATCATTATCGAGAAGGCCGCCGAGATGGGCGTGGCGCTGCCCACCGTCACCAAGGCCCTGGTGTCGGGCGAGGCCTTCCCGCCCTCGCTGCGCGACTGGTTTGCCGAGCGTGGCATCGCGGGCTACCAGTGCTACGCCACCGCCGACCTCGGCCTGATTGCGTATGAAACCTCGGCCCGCGAAGGCCTGGTGCTGGATGAAGGCGTGATCGTCGAGATCGTGCGTCCCGGCACGGGCGACCCCGTGCCCGAGGGTGAGGTGGGCGAGCTGGTCATCACCACGCTCAACCCTGACTACCCGCTGATCCGCTTTGGTACTGGCGACCTGTCGGCGGTGCTGCCGGGCCAGTGCCCCACCGGCCGCACCAACACCCGCATCAAGGGCTGGATGGGCCGGGCCGACCAGACCACCAAGGTGCGCGGAATGTTCGTGCACCCCGGCCAGATCGCCACCATCGCGCGGCGCTTTCCACAGGTGCAGCGCGCCCGGCTCGTGGTCAGCGGCGAGATGGCCAACGACCAGATGGTGCTGCAGGTGGAGACCACCGAAACCGCCGAGGGCCTGGCCCACCAGCTCAGCGACGCCATCCGCGAAGTGACCAAGCTGCGCGGCGAGGTGCAGATGGTGCCGCCGGGCACACTGCCCAACGATGGCAAGGTCATCGAAGACGCGCGCAGCTACAAGTAGCCCCTGAGAGCCCGCTGACGTTCTCGCAGGGGCCGCAGGAGCGCTGCGTGAGCCGGTGCTGGCAGCGCCGGCAACGCATGCAGGCGCTCAAAAGATGTGCATGCACATCAATGACCAGGACATCGCGCCAGCCCTTGCGACAGCGCAAAACATGTCCACTTTGCGCGCCGGGGTACCGCAGTGTTTACCCTTACAAATGCTATCTTTTAAATAGCATTTAAGCCAATAAATATCTGCGCTACAGGCCTCTTTGGCTTAAAGACCATATGGCTTGTGTGCTACGTACTATCCGCAATGTTGCCGGAAATACCCCTCGCTATCATGGCCCGTCATTTACAGGAGCACCCATGAAAACAACGCTGAAACTCGCCCTCGTCGCTGCCGCTGCAGTGGCCGCCTTTGGCGCCCATGCGCAGGACTTCCCCGCCAAGGACAAGACAGTCACCCTGGTGGTGCCCTTTGCGGCGGGTGGCCCCACCGACCGTGTGGCGCGCGACCTGGCCGAGGCGCTGCGCAAGCCTTTGGGCGCGACCGTTGTGGTGGACAACACCGCCGGCGCAGGCAGCTCGATCGGTGCCGCCCGCGTAGCCCGCGCCACACCCGATGGCTACACGCTGCTGCTCAACCACATCGGCATGTCCACCATGCCTGCGCTGTACCGCAAGCTGTCGTTCAGTGTACCCAACGACTTTGAATACCTGGGCATGGTCAACGAAGTGCCCATGACGCTGATCGCTCGCCCCACCATGCCCGCCAACAACTTCAAGGAGTTGACCGCCTGGATCCAGCAGAACAAGGGCAAGATCAACCTGGGCAACGCGGGCCTGGGCGCGGCCTCGCACCTGTGCGGACTGATGTTCAAGTCCGCCCTGCAGACGGACATGACGGATGTGCCTTACAAGGGCACGGCCCCTGCCATCACGGACCTGATTGGCGGCCAGATCGACCTGCTGTGCGACCAGACCACCAACACCACCAGCCAGATCGAAGGCAAGAAGGTCAAGGCCTATGCCGTGACCACCGCCAAGCGCCTGACCACGCCCGCGCTCAAGGACCTGCCCACCCTGGCCGAATCCGGTCTGAAGGACTTCAACGTGAGCATCTGGCACGGCCTGTACGCCCCCAAGGGCACACCAGCCGATGTGCAGAAGAAGATCAACGAAGCCCTCAAGATCGCACTGAAGGACCCTGAGTTCATCAAGAAGCAGGAAGCCCTGGGCGCCGTGGTCATCACCGACAAGCGCATCGATGGTCCGGAACACAAGAAGTTTGTGGCGGCTGAGATCGACAAGTGGGGCGCCGTCATCAAGGCCGCTGGCACCTACGCGGACTGATGCTCCCGAACCTGGCAGGGCTCTGAACGCAGCCCTGCCAGCCCCTCAAAAAAAGCCGCCGCGTTGCGGCTTTTTTCATGGGTGTGTGGTGGGGTGTTACTCGCACCATGCGCAAGACATAACGCCTGGCAAATCCCATGTGCCGACAGGATTGGGGTTATCCATCTGCCCCCACTGCGCCAACGCGCGTAGAACCAGGGCAGACCTATCTCCCCCCCCCGACATCAAGGATCGATCTCCATGGCACGCACTCCCCCCCACGCACCCACTCGCCCATCCGGTGCGACAGTCGCCGTGCACCCACTTCGTGCGCGACGCCGCCAGGCGCTGACCCTGGCCGCCAGTGCGCTTGCTCTGGCCTGCGCGGCGGCGCTGCTGCCCACCATGGCGCGCGCCCAGGGGGCATGGCCCACCAAGCCGGTGCGCATCGTCGTGCCCTTTGCGCCCGGTGGCACGACCGACATCCTGGCCCGCGCCATGGCGCCCGAGCTGTCCAAGGCCTTCGGCCAGCAGTTCATCGTGGACAACCGCGCTGGCGCCGGCGGCAATGTGGGCGCGGAGATCGTCGCCAAGTCGCCCGGCGACGGCTACACGCTGTTGATGGGCACCGTGGGCACCCACGGCATCAACCGTGCGCTGTACGCGAAGCTGCCGTACGACCCCATCAAGGACTTTGTGCCCATCACCATGGTGGCGGCTGTTCCCAATGTGATGGTGATGAATGCCGACAAGGCCAAGGCCCAGGGCATTCACAACGTGCAGGATTTCATCCGGGTGGCCAAGGCCAACCCCGGCAAGATGAACATGGCCTCCAGCGGCAACGGCACGTCGATCCATCTGGCTGGCGAGCTGTTCAAAAGCATGACCGGCACCTTCATGCTGCACCTGCCCTACCGTGGCTCGGGCCCGGCGCTCATGGACATGGTGGCGGGCAATGCGGACGTAATGTTCGACAACCTGCCCTCGTCCATGGCGCAGATCAAGGCCGGCAAGCTCACCGCGCTGGCCGTGACCAGCTCCGAGCGCTCGGGCGCACTGCCCGATGTGCCCACCGTGGAGCAAGCGGGCGGCCCCACACTCAAGGGCTACGAAGCCAGTTCCTGGTTCGGTCTGCTGGCCCCGGCGGGCACACCCACCGACATCGTCAACCGCATTCAGCAGGAAGTCGCCAAGTCACTGGCCACGCCCGCCATGAAGGAGCGGCTTCTGGCACAAGGCGCCATCCCCGGCGGCAACACCCCGGCCGAATTTGCCAAGCACATCGACAACGAGCACAAGAAGTGGGCGCAGGTGGTGAAGACTTCGGGGGCCAAGGTGGATTGATGGTTGGCGCCACCGCATCAGCCGTGGCGCGACCATTGGCTGCGGCGCCAGCCGAACGTACGCAGCCAAGCTAACAACGCTCGCTAGCGGCAGACGCACTCGAGATCAGGTCACACACCCCACACCACATCCACGTCCGCCGCAGCACTGCGCTTGAGCATCTCGATGAACGGCGCAGCACGCTGGCGCAGGCGCACGGCCTCGTTGATTTCTTCAGCCGCGGCCTCATCGTTTTCCTGGGCTTCGGGCTGGGCTTCGTCGGCGATCACGGCCGCCTCCAGCGCGGCAATGGCGCCGGGGATCTGGGCAGCGGTCACGATGCCGCTGGCGCCGGGTGTCTTGCCGATGATGGTCACGATCTGGCGCCCCTGGGGTTCGAGCATGATCAGGTCGGCGGTGGCGCGGGATTTGAACTTGTAGAGCATGGTCAAGGCCTATCGGAAGAGGTTGCCGGGGTCCGCATACATGTAGTCGCGGGTGAACGGATAGCTCGATTGTGCGCCGGGCAAAAGGCCTCTGGCCGTGTCGCCATCCGGCTTGACGGCCAGTATCTGGTGCAGCGCCATCCAGCCACGTTCAAAACCCAGGGCGCTGCCCGCAAGGTACAGGCGGTACGCACGCAAGACCTTATCACCCTGCTCCTCCCCTCCTTGTGCGACCAGCACCTCACGGGCTGCAGGCAATCGGGCTTTGAGCCCGTCGGACCACGCCCACAGCGTGCGCGCATAGTGCGGGCGCAGGTTCTCGGTGTCCACCATCTCCAGGCCCGCGCGCGCCATGTCGTGCAACACCGCGCTCACATGCAAAAGCTCGCCGCCGGGGAAGATGTACTGCTCGATAAAGTCACCCATGCCTGCGCCCAGCTGCGCGTTGTCTGCGCCTCCGGCCGTGATGCCGTGGTTCAGCACCAGCCCGCCCGGGCGCAGCAGGCGGGCCACGGTTTCAAAATAACGCAGCATCTGCGCGCGGCCCACATGCTCGAACATGCCTACCGAGGCGATCTTGTCGAAGGGCTGCTCCACCAGCAGCTCGCGGTAATCCACCAATTGCATGCGCACGCGCCCCTGCAGTCCGTGCTCTTCAATGCGCCGCTGCACATGGGCGTGCTGGTTGCGCGACAGCGTGATGCCTGTGGCATCCACACCGTAGTGCTCGGCCGCCCACAGCAGCAGGCCACCCCAGCCCGCGCCAATGTCCAGGAACCGGTCGCCGGGCTGCAGCTGCAGCTTGCGGCAGATGTGGTCGAGCTTGGCCTCTTGTGCCTGCGCCAGTGTCAGGGCGGGCGATCGGTAGTAGGCGCACGAATACACGCGGCGCGGATCCAGCCACAGCGCGTAGAAGTCGTCCGAAAGGTCGTAGTGAAACTGCACATGGCGCGCGTCGTGCGTTAGCGTGTGCACCGCCATCGACCGCGCGCGTGCCAGCACCCGCTGCCACCAGCCGAGGTGTTGGTCGCGGGCCGGGTCGCGGGTCAACAGGCCCGCAGCGGCGGCCATCAGGTCGCGCATGCCGCCTTCCAGCGCCACACGCCCCTCGACGATGGCAGCCCCCACGCTGCCGATTTCGCCTGTGGCCAGCGCCACCAGGGCCATGCGGTCGCGAAAGCGCAAGGTGACGGCGGGCTCGGGCGCGCCCAGTTGCTGGCCCGCAGGCAACTGGACCGCCATCGGCACCGGCAAGGCCGCCAGCCGCCCCTCCAAGGTGTGCAGCAAGTGCTTCATGCGGCGCATCTTGAAAAATTTGCTGCACTGCGTCAACACCCCGCAATGGCATCAGGGGTTTCGCCGGGAAGGCCCCATTGACAGTATTTTGTTTAAGCCTAAACTATTTTGGCATGAACATCCTCTGCATTGGCGGTGGGCCCGCCGGTCTCTACTTCGCACTGCTCATGAAGCAGCAAAACCCCGCGCACCGCGTCACGGTGGTCGAACGCAACCGGCCGTTCGACACCTTCGGCTGGGGGGTGGTGCTGTCGGACCAGACGCTGGCCAACCTGCAGGCGGCCGACGCGCCCACGGCAGCCCTGATCGGCGACGCGTTCAACCACTGGGACGATATCGAGGTGTTCTTCAAGGGGCGCAGCGTGCGCTCCACCGGCCACGGCTTCTGCGGCATTGGCCGCAAGCGCCTGCTCAACATCCTGCAGGACCGGTGCCTGGCGGTGGGCGTGGAGTTGGTGTTCGAAACCGACGTGGCCGACGACCAAGCGCTGGCTGCGCAGTACAACGCCGACCTGGTCATCGCCAGCGACGGCCTCAACAGCCGCATCCGCACCCGCTACGCAGCCACCTACCAGCCAGACATCGATCTGCGCCAGTGCCGCTTCGTATGGCTGGGCACCAAGAAAAAGTTCGACGCTTTTACGTTTGCTTTCGAACAGACCGAGCATGGCTGGTTCCAGGCACACGCCTACCAGTTTGACGCCGACACCTCCACCTTCATCGTCGAAACGCCCGAGGCCGTGTGGAAGGCCCACGGCCTGGACCAGATGGAGCAGCCCGAGGCCATTGCATTCTGCGAAAAGCTGTTTGCCCAATACCTGGACGGCAACGCGCTCATCAGCAACGCCACGCACCTGCGCGGCTCGGCCAACTGGATCCGCTTTCCGCGTGTGATCTGCAACACCTGGGTGCACCGCGAAGCCATCGACAGCAAGCACGTGCCCATCGTGCTAATGGGCGACGCAGCGCACACCGCACATTTCTCGATTGGGAGCGGCACCAAGCTGGCGCTGGAAGACGCCATCGACCTCGCCAACGAGTTCGCCACCGGCCTGCCCATCGACGAAGTGCTGCAGCACTATGAAGCGCGCCGCAGCGTGGAGGTGCTCAAGATCCAGAAC
This sequence comes from Acidovorax sp. Root568, assembly GCF_001427445.1. NCBI lineage: Bacteria > Pseudomonadati > Pseudomonadota > Betaproteobacteria > Burkholderiales > Comamonadaceae > Acidovorax > Acidovorax sp. Root568. The sequence continues at coordinate 363,740 of NZ_LMGP01000014.1, forward strand.
GCCGCGCGCAACAGCACCGAGTGGTTTGAAAACGTGGCGCGCTACGCCGGCATGCCCGTGGAGCAGTTCACCTACTCGCTGCTCACGCGCAGCCAGCGCATCAGCCACGAGAACCTGCGGCTGCGCGATGCCGCGTGGCTGGAGGGCTATGAGGCCTGGCTCGCGGGTGGCAAGGCCGCGATTCCGCCCATGCTCACGCCGTTCACTTTGAAGGGCCTCACGCTCAAGAACCGCATCGTCGTCTCGCCCATGGCCACCTACAGCGCAGTCGAGGGCGTGCCGCAGGACTTTCACCTGGTGCACCTGGGCGCGCGCGCCCTCGGCGGCGCGGCGCTGGTGATGGTGGAGATGACCAGCCCCACGCCCGAGGGCCGCATCACCCCCGCCTGCCCCGGTCTGTGGAACGACGCACAACAAGCCGCCTTTGCGCGCGTCGTCAACTTTGTGCACGGCAGCAGCACGGCCAAGATCGGCCTGCAACTCGGCCACAGCGGCCCCAAGGGCTCCACCCGCGTGGGCTGGGAGGGCACAGACGAGCCGCTGGAGGCGGGCAACTGGCCCCTGCTGGCCGCCAGCCCCGTCGCCTACGGCGCGCAGAACCAGACACCTGCCGCCATGACCCGCGCCGACATGGACCGCGTGACCGCCGCTTTTGTGGACAGCGCCCGCCGGGCCATGGCCTGCGGCTTTGACTGGCTGGAGCTGCACTGCGCGCACGGCTACTTGCTGGCCAGCTTTTTGAGCCCCGCCACCAACCAGCGTACCGATGCATACGGCGGCAGCCTGGAGAACCGCTGCCGCTACCCGCTGGAGGTGCTGACCGCGCTGCGCGCCGTGTGGCCGGCCGGCAAGCCGCTCTCCGTGCGTATCTCGGCCCACGACTGGCTCCCTGACGGAAATACTGCCGACGACGCCATCGCCATTGCGCGCTTGTTCAAGGCGGCAGGCGCGGACCTGATCGACGTGTCCTCCGGCCAGACCACACGCGACTCGCGCCCGGTGTATGGCCGCATGTACCAGACTCCGTTTGCCGACCGCATCCGCAACGAGGTGGGCATTGCCACCATGGCGGTGGGCGCGATCACCGAGGCCGACCACGCCAACAGCATCATCGCGGCCGGCCGCGCCGACCTGTGTGCCATTGCCCGCCCCCACCTGGCCGACCCGGCCTGGACGCTGCACGCCGCCGCGCAGTTGAGCCCCGTGGCCGCAGCGCACACCGACTGGCCGGTGCAGTACACCAGCGGCCGCGACCAGATGCTGCGCGAGATTTCCAAGCAAAAACAGATCGCAGCGCTGGCTGCACAAGCGCTTTCAGCTACCAAAAACAGAGCATCCGAGGAAGAAGGTTAGCCATGGACCTCGAAGCCCGCCTGCACGGCGCCGCCCCCAGCGAGCACCCCGAAGCGCTGCGCCTGTGGCTGCGTTTGCTCACCTGCACGCAGCTCATCGAAAAACAGGTGCGCAGCAACTTGCGCGCGCAGTTCGACACCACGCTGCCGCGTTTTGACCTGATGGCGCAGCTGGAACGTGCGCCGGACGGCATGAAGATGAAAGAGCTCTCGCGCCGCATGATGGTGACGAGCGGCAACATCACCGGCATCACCGACCAGCTCGTGGCGGAAGGCTTGGTGGAACGCCTGGACGTGGAAGGCGACCGCCGCGCCTACCTCGTGCGCCTCACGCCGCAAGGCCGCCAGCAGTTCAACGACATGGCGCGCCAACACGAGCAGTGGATCGTGGAAGCGTTTGCCACGCTGGGCGAACGTGACATCGCCACCTTGTACCGCCTGTTGGGCAGGGTCAAGGAACACACACAAGACAACTCTCTGGAGACCACGGAATGAAACATTTCATCGGCGCGAGCAACCCCATGCGCGAGCAGTTCAACCCCCAGGCCAGCTATGTGGCCGAGCATTTCGCGTGGAGCTTCGATGCTGGCGTGGGCACTGTCACGCTCAACCGACCGGACCGCAAGAACCCGCTCACCTTCCAGAGCTATTCGGAGCTGCGCGACTTCTTCTACGCGCTGCGGTTTGCCACCGACGTGAAGGCCATCGTCGTCACCGGCGCGGGCGGCAACTTCTGCTCCGGCGGCGACGTGCACGAGATCATCGGCCCGCTGACCACCATGACCATGCCCGAGCTGCTGGAGTTCACGCGCATGACGGGCGACCTGATCAAGGCGATGCGCGCCTGCCCGCAGCCCATCCTGGGGGCCATCGACGGCATCTGCGCCGGTGCGGGCGCCATGATGGCACTGGCCTGCGACATGCGCTACGGCACCGAGGCGACCAAAACCGCTTTTCTCTTCACCCGCGTGGGCCTGGCCGGTGCCGACATGGGAGCCTGTGCGCTGCTGCCCCGCATGATCGGCCAGGGCCGCGCCAGCGAGCTGCTGTTCACCGGCCGCGCGATGACCGCGCACGAGGGTCTGGCCTGGGGCTTCTTCAACGATTTGTACGAGAGTACCGACCTGCTGGCCAACGTGCAGGCCACGGCGCGCACGCTGGCCGATGGCCCCACCTTTGCCCACGGCATGACCAAGACCATGCTCAGCCAGGAGTGGAGCATGACCATCGAGCAGGCCATCGAGGCCGAGGCGCAGGCGCAGGCGATCTGCATGCAGACCGAAGACTTCCGCCGCGCCTACGAAGCGTTCGCCGCCAAGCAAAAGCCCGTGTTCCAGGGAGATTGAACCCATGCACGTTGCAACGCCCCCCGCACCTCGCCCGCCCTCCACGGCGCACCTGGCGCTGCCCTTTTTTGACGATGCCCACCGCGCGCTGGCCGAGGGCCTGGTGCCCTGGGTGGCTGCGCAAGAGGTCGATGAAACCGACGACCGCGCCGCCTGCCGCGACTGGGTGCAGCGCCTGGGCGCGGGCGGCTGGCTGCGCTACTGCGTGCCCGCCGCGCACGGCGGCGCGCTGCCTGCGCTCGACTCGCGCGCGCTGGTGCTGCTGCGCGAGACACTGGCCTATCACTCGCCGCTGGCGGACTTTGCGTTTGCGATGCAAGGACTGGGCAGCGGTGCGATCACGCTGGCGGGCAGCCCCGCGCAGCAGGCGCACTACCTGCAAGGCGTGGCGCGTGGCGAACTAATCGCTGCGTTCGCGCTGAGCGAACCCGAGGCGGGGTCAGATGTGGGCGCTATGCAAACCATAGCTTCCAGCTCAGCTTCGACTAGCGCTACAGGCACTTTTTGCTTGAACGGCACCAAAACCTGGATCAGCAACGGCGGCATCGCCGACTTCTACTGCGTGTTCGCCAAGACCAACCCGAGCGGCGGCACGCGCGGCATCAGCGCCTTCATCGTCGATGCGAACACGCCGGGCCTGGACGCCTCGCGCCATATCCATGTGATGGCGCCCCACCCGCTGGCCACGCTGCAGTTCACCAACTGCAACGTGCCCGCCACCGCGCTGCTGGGCGACGAGAACGGCGGCTTCAAGCTGGCCATGCGCACGCTCGACATCTTCCGCGCATCGGTGGCCGCCGCCGCACTGGGCATGGCGCGCCGCGCACTGGCCGAGGCCGTGCACCACGCCCGCCAGCGCCGCATGTTCGGCCAGACGCTGGCGGACTTCCAGCTCACCCAAGCCAAGATCGGCGAGATGGCCGCGCTGGTGGACAGCGCCGCGCTGCTCACCTACCGCGCGGCCTGGCTGCGCGACACGGGCCAGGCGCGCGTGACTGCCGAAGCGGCGATGGCCAAGATGACCGCCACTGAAAACGCCCAGCGCGTCATCGACATGGCGCTGCAGCTGCACGGCGGGCGCGGCGTGGAAGTGGGCAGCAAGGTCGAATCGCTGTACCGCGACATCCGCTCGCTGCGCATCTACGAAGGCGCGACCGAGGTGCAGCAACTGATCATCGGCAAGGCCGTTCTGCAGGAGTAAACGCATGAAAGCCCCCTCCGCCCAGCCCGACCACTTCGTGCACGACCGCTTGCCGCCGCCCGAGGCCTGGCCCACACTGCGCTACGACCTGCCTGAGCTGCAGATCGCCAACCAGGCCAACCTGGTGCAGGCGCTGTTCGACCAGGCCGAGCGCGCTGGCCACATCGACCGCCCCCTGTTGCGCGGCCCGCACCGCACGTACACCTACCGCGACGCCCGCGCCGAGGCCGCGCGCATTGCCGAGGTGCTGACGCAAGACCACGGCCTGGTGCCCGGCAACCGCGTGCTGCTGCGCGGCGGCAACACGGTGGAGATGGCGCTGGCTTGGCTGGGTACCGTCTACGCGGGGCTGGTGGCGGTGGCGACCATGCCGCTGCTGCGCGCGGTGGAGCTGGGCAGCATCATCGACCGCGCCCAGCCCACGCTGGCACTGTGCGACGGCCGCCTGCTGGCCGAGCTGCAGGCCGCGCAGACGCAGCACCCCGTGCTCGCCACCATCGTGCCCTTCCACACAGCGCCGGATGCAGCCGACCTGCTGCAGCGCGCGCAGGGCAAGCCCGGCACCACGCCGCCCTGCCCCACAGCTGCCGACGACATCGCGCTGATGGCCTTCACCTCGGGCACCACCGGCGCGCCCAAAGCTGCCGTGCACACGCACCGCGATGTGCTGGCAGGCTGCGAGGCCTGGCCGCGCCATGTGCTCAAGGCCACGCACGATGACATCGTGGCGGGCTCGCCGCCGCTGGCGTTCACCTTTGGCCTGGGCGGCTTGCTGGTGTTTCCGATGTGGGCCGGGGCCAGCGTGTACTTTCCGGACCAGCCCTATACGCCCGAAACCATGGTGCGGCTGATGCGCGACGCGGGCGTGACCATCTGCTACACCGCCCCCACCTTCTACCGGCAGATGGCACCGTTCGCCAAACAGATCGGCCTGCCCCAGCTGCGCACCAGCGTGAGCGCGGGTGAGGGGCTGCCCGACGCCACGCGCCAGCTGTGGAAGGAGGCGACCGGCCTGGACATGACGGACGGCATTGGCGCCACCGAGATGTTCCACATCTTCATCTCTTCGCCCGGCAGTGAGAGCCGGCGCGGCGCCATCGGCAAGGTGGTGCCCGGCTACACCGCCAAGGTGGTGGACGACGAAGGTAATGAGCTGCCGCGGGGCACCGTGGGCAAGCTCGCGGTGATCGGCCCCACGGGCTGCAAGTACCTCGACGACCCGCGCCAGGCCAAGTACGTGAAGGACGGCTGGAACTACCCGGGCGATGCGTTCACGCAAGACGCCGACGGCTACTTTTTCTACCAGGCGCGCGACGACGACATGATCATCACCGCCGGCTACAACGTGGGCGGCCCCGAGGTGGAAGACGCCCTGCTGCGCCACCCGGCCGTGGCCGAGTGCGGCGTGATCGGCGTGCCCGACGAGGAGCGCGGCATGGTGGTCAAGGCCCTCTGCGTCTTGAAGCCCGGCCACTCAGGCGATGCCGCCATGGTCAAGACGCTGCAGGACCATGTGAAAGCCACCATCGCCCCGTTCAAATACCCACGCGTGGTGGAGTTTGTGACCGCCCTGCCGCGCACCGAAACCGGCAAACTGCAGCGCTTCAAGCTGCGCCAGGGTGCGGCCGCATCACCCTCCGCCGGATCGCACACTTCCACAAAAACAACATGACGATGAAAAACACCCTTTTGCAGCCCGAGGGCTGGGTCACACCCAAGGGCTACGCCAACGGCGTGGCCGCACGCGGCACCATGGTCTTTACCGGCGGCCAGATCGGCTGGAATGCGCAGCAGCAGTTTGAGAGCGACGACTTCATCGACCAGACGAGGCAGACGCTGCTGAACGTGCGGGCGGTGCTGGAGGCTGGCGGCGCAGGCCCCGAGCACCTGGTGAGGCTGACCTGGTACGTGACCGACCGCAACGAATACAACAGCCGCTTGAAGGAGCTGGGCGCGGTCTACCGCGAGGTGCTGGGCAAGAACTTTCCGGCCATGGCCTGCGTGCAGGTGGCGGGGCTTATGGAAGAGCGCGCGAAGATCGAGATTGAAGCAACCGCTGTAATCCCGGACTGAGCTTTTCCAGCCACCGCTGCAGCGCTTGCCCGTACAGAATGAACGCCAGCGCCGCCCCAATCAACGGCAGCGCGGCAAACACCCAGCCCGTCAGCAGCTCGCCCCCCAGCGCCACGCCCACCAGCAAAGCCACCGCAGGATTCACAAACGAATAGCTGCCCGCCAGCGCGGCCGACGTGTTCTGCAGCAGCCACAGGTACGCATTGAGCGCCACCAAGGTGCCAAACACCAGCAGATAGACCCACGCCGCCCACGACTTGGCAGTGACGTGGCCCAGGGCGCTCAACGGCTCAAACCACAACGCTACCACCAGCCCCATGGCGCCCCCCGCAAACCACTGCGCGGCCGATGCCATGGCGGGCGCGGGTAGCGACAGCTTGCGCGATGCATACGAGCCCACGCTCCAGCACAGAGGAGCACCAAAGGCCAGTAGCGCACCGAGCCAGGTGGCTGAAAAGTCGCCCTCCAGCGCCAGCAGCAGCGCACCCACCACGCCCAGGGCCAGGCCGATCCAGCTGGTGAACGGCACGCGCTCGCCGCCCCAGCGCGACCACAACGCCAGCCACATGGGCATGGTGGTGACCACTGTGGCCATCAGGCCCGAGCCAATGCCCAGCTTTTGCGCAAAACCCATCAGGTTCATGGCCAAAAACACCATGCAGCCGCCAACCACCGCCGAGTTGCGCCATTGCACCCACGTGGGCAATGCATGGCCTTGCCACAACGCAATCAGCAGCATCACCCCCCCTGCACACAGGAAGCGGATCGCATTCATCAGCAGTGGCGGCATGCTCTGCAGCGCAATACCAATGGCGAAATAGGTAGTGCCCCAGACGATGTAGACCAACAGCAGTGCCATGGCCACCGCCCCTTTGCGCTGTGCGCGGGCTTGCGCATTGAAAATTGCCGGCATATTCTTCACCTGACCGAATAATTTATGGAAACCGCAAGGTTTTCGGAATTTTTACCAAAATCGAGCGGCTATGCAAGCAAATATTCAGACAGATGACATGGACGCCAGAATTATTTCGGCGCTAGGCGCCGATGGGCGACGTTCCTATGCCGATGTGGGGGCCGAAGTGGGACTGTCCACCGCCGCCGTGCACGAGCGCGTGAAGAAGCTTCTGGACAAGGGCGTGATCCGCCGGTTTTCGATCAGCGTGGACCCGGAACGCGTGGGGCTGAACTTCACCGCGTTTGTGGCGATCCGCAACGATGGCGGCGCGCACTGCCGCGACATTGCGCCGCGCCTGCGCGGTATCCCCCAGGTGGAGGAGTTGCACAGCGTGGCTGGCGAGCACGACTTCCTGGCCAAGATCCGCACCACACACGCACGCGGGCTGGAGGACGTGCTCTACCAGATCAAGGCGATTCCCGGCGTGGCGCGCACCACGAGCACCGTGGTCCTGAACACCGAATTCGAGGACCGGCCGCTGGACCTGGGCTGGGTGAATGGCGACAAGGGAGGTTGATGCGCAGGGGCGGCCTCGGCTTGGTCGCGCGGCTTTTTACGCAGCCACCGGGGCGAGTTCAGCCGCAGCAGCAACAGTCGCCGGAACTGGCACCAGACGCTGCACCAGCGCCATGTAGTAGCCCAGCGGGGGCGTGACCAACCCCGGCACCTTGGCGTGGTCGTCATAGCGGCGCAGGCGGATGGCCTCCTGCGCAAAAGGCTGGGCCGCAAACTGCATCGCCTCTTTGGGCGTGAAGGGCCCGCCCTGCAGCACTAGGCTGTGCTGCGATGCGGGCGACAGTGTCTCCCAGTACCCCGGCTCCATGGTGCACAGGTAGCGCTTGGCATCCACATGCAGGCGGATGGGCTCCAGCACCGCGTCGGGCAGTAGGCCCCGCAAGAACGGGATGGCCATGTACTGGTGCAGGTCGTCCTGCTCGGCCGTGTCGCCCCCCGGCGCCAGCAGGTGGCCCAGGTCGTGCAGCAGGGCCGCGACGACGGTGGCCGGGGTTTCACCCGATTTTTCGGCCCACTGTGCACACTGCAGCGCATGCTCCAGCTGGCTGACCGCCTCGCGGCCGTACTGGTTCACGCCCCGCGTGGCAAGCAGGTGGGTGATGTCTTCAAGGGTCAATGCCACGGTGTGCTCCTTGTCAGACCAGTGCCTTGCGGATGCGGGCCGACACCAGGTCGATAACACTCACCGTGACCACGATGATGAGCATGACCGCGCAGGTCTCGGCGTACTGGAAGCCCCGGATGATTTCCCACAGCACCACCCCAATGCCCCCGGCGCCCACCATGCCCACCACCGAAGCCGAACGCACGTTGGCTTCAAAGCGGTACAGCGTGTACGAGATCCACAGCGGCATGACCTGCGGGATCACGCCATAGATGATTTCGTGCAGTGCGCTCGCACCGGTGGAGCGGATGCCTTCCACGGGCTGCGGGTCAATCGCCTCCACGGCTTCGGAGAACAGCTTGGCCAGGGTGCCCGAGGTGTGGATCCACAGGGCCAGGACACCCGCAAAAGGCCCCAGGCCCACGGCCACCACAAACAGCATGGCAAACACCATTTCGTTGATGGCGCGGCACGCGTCCAGCACGCGGCGCACCGGCTGGTAGACCCACCAGGGCACGATGTTGGACGAGGCCAGCAGTGCCAGCGGCACGGCGGTGACCACCGCCAGCGCCGTGCCCCACAGCGCGATCTGCAGCGTGACCAGCATCTCCTGCACATAGATCTGCCACTGCGCAAAATTGGGCGGAAAGAACTCCGCCGCATAGCTGACCATGTTGCCCGAGTCGTTCCACAGATCGAACGGGCGCATGTCGGCGCCCTTCCAGGACGCCGCCAGCAACACCAGCAGGATGCCCCACGACAGGTACCAGGCCAGGCTGCGCTTGGGCGACGAGGTGCCGGCCAGTGTGGCCAGCGAGGGATTCAAAGCAGAGGACATGGAGACACCCGGGCCATAACAAGAAACCTACGGATTACTTCAACGACGCCAGCTGCTGGTCGATCTCGGCCAGGCGGGTCTTCTTGTCAGAATCAGCCAGCGTCGCGTCGGCCTCGATCTTGTTGCGCTTGCCGAACAGGTCCAGCTGGCGGATGGGGGTGAGCTGTGCGTTCGTTGATGGCTTGAAGCCCGAGAGCTTGGAGATCTTCATCACGATCTCCTTCTCGCGCGCATCGGTCTTGGCGTAGTTGTAGAAGAAGTCGCGGATCTTGGTCTTGGTGGCCTCGGGCAAGTCCTTGCGCATCACCAGCGGGTCCAGCGGAATCAGGGGCGAGGTCCAGACGATCTTGATGTCCTTGAACTTCTCGGGCTGGCGCTCCTTGATCTTTTCCAGGTTCTCGCTGTTGTTGGTGGCCACATCCACCTGCTTGTTGGCCACGGCCAGCGCGTTGGTCTCGTGGTTGGCACTGCGCGTGATCTTGAAGTGCGTCTTCGCGTCGATCTTGTTCTGTGCAAAGGCGTAGTAGCCGGGCACCAGGAAGCCCGAGGTGGAGTTGGGGTCGCCGTTGCCAAAGCTCAGCGACTTGCCGTTCTTGAGCACGTCATCCAGGGTGGCCAGGGAGCTGTCCTTGTGCACGATGAGGTGCGAGTAGTAGCCCTGCGTGCCGTCGGCGTTCACCATCTGCGCAAAGACTTCGCCGTTGGCGCGGTCCACGGCTTCCATGGCCGACTTGTTGCCCAGCCAGGCCACCTGCATCTTGTTGAAGCGCATGGCTTCGATGAGGCCTGCGTAGTCGGATGCAAAGAAGGCATTGATCTTCAGACCGGTCTGCTTGGCCATGTCATCCAGCAGGGGCTGCCAGTCTGCCTTGAGGTTTTGCGAGGCCTCGGTCGAGATCATGCCGAAGTTGATGTCCTGGGCCAACGCGCCCGTGGTCAAACCCAGCCCGATCGTCAGGGCGGCACACAGTTTCTTGAACATGTTGAAAACTCCAGAGAAAGGAATTGAAAAGAAACAAAAGGCCGTTCAGGCGGCCTGGACCATGGCGGGCGCCCACTGTGGGACGGGTGTTGGGGCGTGCACGGGTGCTGTGGGGGCACCCGCTGCATCCGCCAGAATTTCGTCGGCGTGCACGCCATACAGGCTGCGCAGCAGTGCGGGCGTGAGGGCCGCCGAGGGGCCGTCGTACACCACCTGACCGTGGTGCAAGGCCACCACGCGGGGGCAGTATTTGATGGCCACATCCACCTGGTGCAGCGACACGATGACAGTGCAGCGGTCCTCGCGGTTGATGCGGGCCAGGATGTCCATGACCTTGCGCGAGGACTCCGGGTCGAGCGACGCGATGGGCTCGTCGGCCAGCACCACCTTGGCGCCCTGCACCAGCGTGCGGGCAATGGCCGCGCGCTGCTGCTGCCCGCCGGACAGGGTGGAAGCACGTTGTGCATGGCATTCGGCAATGCCCACGCGGTGGAGCGCTTCCAGCGCCAGCGCGCGCTCCTGCGGCTTGAACATGCGCAGCCAGCCGCGCCACCAGGGCGTGCGGTGCAGCAGGCCCACCAGCACGTTCATCAACACCGGCAAGCGGTCCACCAGGTTGAACTGCTGGAACACAAAGCCCACCTGCGAACGCACCTTGCGGATGTCGCTGTGGATGCGCCCGCCCTGCTGCACGCAGCGACCATCGACTTCGATCAGCGAATCGCTGGCCGCATCGGCTACCACCAGGCCCGCCACGTGGCGCAGCAGGGTGGACTTGCCCGAGCCCGAGGCACCAATCAGCGCCACCATCTCGCCGCGCTGCACGGTGAGGTTGATGTCGCGCAGGGCGTGTTTGCCGTTGGCGAAATGCTTGTTCAGTTGGTGGATGTGCAGTGCGGCGGTCATGGCAGCCTCCTGGGGGTTAAGTCGTCTAGACAACCGGAGTGTGGTTGTGGGGCGTGACAGTGCTTTGACAGTTGGGAGAAGTTTGGATGTCAGGAAAGACTTGCACGCGCTCTACAGGACGCGCTGCCCTTCGCGCCACACTCCACGCACCACGGCCTGGCGGCCGCCATCGGGCAGCTCGGCCATGTGCACCTGCACCAGGTCGGCGCGCAGGCCGGGCGCCAGTGCGCCCCGGTCCAGCATGCCCGCCGCCTTGGCCGGGTTGTGGGTGACGGTGGCCACGGCCTGTGGCAGGGGCAGGATGTCGTCCTGTACCAGCCGCATCACCGCGCTCAGCAGACTGCCGGGCACATAGTCGGACGAGAGGATGTCCAAGAGCCCCCTGCGCGCCAAGTCGGCCGCCGCCACGTTGCCCGAATGCGAACCACCGCGCACCACGTTGGGCCCGCCCATCACGGTGAGCAGCCCCCGCTCATGCGCAGCCTGGGCTGCGGCCAGTGTGGTCGGGAACTCCGACATCGCGGCCCCTTCGGCATGGGCCTGCTCCACATGGGCCACCGTGGTGTCGTCGTGGCTGGCCAGCGAGATGCCGTGTGTGCGGCAGTAATCCACAAAGTACGCACGGTGTGGCTCGGCATACTGCGCCTGCAGCGTGGCCGCGTGCGCCACCTGGCGCTCGAATTTCTCGGCGCTCCAGCCCTTCTTGCCGGTGTAGTAGGTGCGCGCCTGCTCGATGTTCTCCCACTGGCGCTGGCCCGGGGTGTGGTCCATCAGCGAGATCAACGACAGGCGCGGGTGCCCGTGGAAGGGCTCGAACAGGTCGATGGTGTTGGGCGCAGGCAGCTCGCAGCGCACATGCAGGTGGTGGTCGGCCCGCAGCAGGTTGCGCTCGGTGCAGGTGTCGATGGTGTCGAGCACGCGGTTCCAGGCGCTGCCGCGAAGGCTGTCCACATCGGCCTCGCCCACGCCCAGCGCGTCCAGCACCGTGGTGATGCCGGCCGCCGCAATCTCGGCGTCGTGCGCCAGCAGCGCAGGCATCTCGGCCCATTGCACCTTGGGTCGCGGCATCAGGTGGCGCTCGAAGTTGTCGGTGTGGATTTCAACCAGCCCGGGCAGCAGGTAGTCGCCCCCCAGGTCGATGCCTTGCAAGGCCGCAGTGGCCCCGCTGTCCAGCGACGCAATGCGCCCGCCATCCACGTGCAAGCTGCCCAACACCACTTCGCCCGGCAACACCATGCGGGCGTTCTTGAACACTGTTGCATTCATGCCGATGCTCCCCGAAAGTCACCCACGTTCACGCGGCGCGTGGCCACCGCCGCACCCACCTGCGCATCGTGAAAGATGCCCACCAGGGCCGCGCCGCGCGCTACGGCCTCGCGGATCATGGCGATCACGGTCTCGGTGTTGGCTGCATCGAGCGATGCGGTGGGCTCGTCCAGCAACAGCAACGGCTTGGGCTTGATCATGTTGCGGGCAATGTTGATGCGCTGCTGCTCCCCGCCGGAGAACGTGGCAGGTGGCAGGTGCCACAGCCGCTCAGGGATACGCAGACGGGTCAGCCACTGGCGGGCGGCCTCGCGTGCGGCCTCGATGCCCGCTGGGTCGTCGCCGGCGTCTTCCGCCAGTGGCTCGGCCACCACGTCCAGCGCCGACACGCGCGGGATGACCCGCAGAAACTGGCTCACATAGCCCACGGTGTCGCGCCGCAGCTGCACCAGCGCACGCGGCGTGGCCTGCGTCACATCCACCACGGCGCCATCGGCCGAGCGCACCGTGATGCGCCCCGCATTGACCCGGTAGTTGGCGTAGATCATCTTGAGCAGCGTGCTCTTGCCCATGCCCGAGGGTCCGTCCAGCACCACACATTCACCGGGCTGCACGGCCAGGTCCACGTGGGCGAGCACCGGCAGTTCGATGCCGTTCTGGTGGTGCAGGGTGAAGCGCTTGGCCACCCCTTGCATCTGGAGAATGGGCGCAATGGAAGACTGGTTCATGGCTGCAGTACCGAAGAAACGAGGAGCTGGGTGTAGGGGTGTTGCGGGTCGTCGAGCACCTGATCGGTCAGGCCCGCTTCGACCACGCGGCCGCGCTGCATGACCACCATGCGGTGGGCCAGCAGGCGCGCTACGGCCAGGTCGTGCGTGACCACAATGGCCGCCAACTGCATCTGCCGTGTGAGCTGGCGCAGCAGGTCCAGCAGGCGCGCCTGCACCGACACATCCAGGCCCGAGGTGGGTTCGTCCATGAACACCAGGCGGGGCTGGGTGACGAGGTTGCGCGCAATCTGCAGGCGCTGGCGCATGCCGCCCGAAAACGTGCGCGGTGCATCGTCGATGCGCGCCGCGTCGATCTCCACGCGCTGCAGCCATTCGGTGGCCGTGGCGCGCAGCTTTCCGTAGTGGCGCTCACCCAGGCCCATCAGGCGCTCGCCCACGTTGGCACCGGCGGACACATCCATGCGCAGGCCGTCCGCCGCGTTCTGGTGCACAAAGCCCCAGTCAGTGCGGGCCAGCAGACGCTGCTGCGCTTCGGTCATGGCATAGATGTCCTGCAGCTCGCCGCTGCGCTGGCGGAACTGCACCGTGCCTTCGTCCGGGGCGCTGCGTGCTGCAATGGCGTTGAGCAGCGTGGACTTGCCGGAGCCCGACTCCCCCACCACGGCGAGCACCTCGCCGGGCCACAGGTCAAAGGACACGCCTTGCAGCGCCACGCGGTCGCCATAGCGCTTGCTGACGTTGCGCACGCTCAGCAGCGGCGCAGAAGGTTCGGGGTGATTCATGTGAGGGTCTCGACAACAAAGCTCAGGCCATGCTGCGCAAAGCCCAAGGATTCATAGAAGGCATGCGCGCCCTTGCGGCGGGCGTTGGACGAGAGCGCGAGCTTGTAGCAGCCCGCGTCGCGCGCCTGCTGCATGGCGTGGGCCATCATCTGCCGGCCAATGCCTCGGCCCTGCTGGTCCGGCGCCACCACCACGTCTTCCACGATGGCCGAGGGCGTGCCCCGGTGCGCCAGGTTGTGCATGACGAGCAGCGCATAGGTGCCCACCACGGCGCCGTGCTGCGCGGGGTCGCAGGCCACCCACAGGCGGTAGCTGGGGTAGCGGGCGAACTGGGCCCACACGGCCTGGGCTTCTTCCAGGGTCAGCACGTCGACCGGGCTGTCTTCAATGGCGGCATACAGCGCCAGCACGCTCTCCAGGTCTGCCTGCCGGGCTTCGCGGAGGTGCACGGTGCTCATGCGGCGCCGCCTTCCACCCGCGCCGTTTCGGCCTGCTGCGCCTGGCGCTCCTGGCAGTAGTCCGAATCGGAACAGACATGCATGCGCCCGCCCTGGTCGTCGGTGATGACCTCGTCCAGAAAGCTGTCGGTGGCGCCACACAGCGCACAGGCAGCATCCCAGCGCTGCACCTCGAAGGGGTGGTCCTCAAAACCCAGGCTCTCCACCGGTGTATAAGGCGGCACGGCGTAGATGCGCTTTTCGCGGCCCGCGCCAAACAGCTGCAGCGCGGGGTTCATGTGCATCTTGGGGTTGTCGAACTTAGGGATGGGCGACGGCGCCATCACATAGCGGCCGTTGACCAGCACGGGGTAGTCGTAGGTGGTGGCGATGTGGCCGTAGCGTGCGATGTCTTCGTAGAGCTTGACGTGCATGAGCCCGTACTCGGCCAGGCCGTGCAACGTGCGCGTTTCGGTCTCGCGTGGCTCCAGGCGCTGCATGGGCTCGGGCACGGGCACCTGGTAGACGATGACCTGGCCTTCGGTCAGCGGTGTCTCGGGGATGCGGTGGCGCGTCTGGATCAGCGTGGCTTCGCGCGTGCGGGTGGTGGTCGCCACGGCCGTGGTGCGCTCGAAGAAGCGGCGGATGTTGACGGCGTTGACCGTGTCATCCGATCCCTGGTCAATGACCTTGAGGCAGTCCTGCGGGCCGATGATGGACGCGGTAACCTGGATGCCGCCCGTGCCCCAGCCATAGGGCAGCGGCATCTCGCGCGAGCCAAAGGGCACCTGGTAGCCGGGGATGGCCACGGCCTTCAAGATGGCGCGGCGGATCATGCGCTTGGTGCGCTCGTCCAGGTAGGCAAAGTTAAAGTGGCCGTCCACCGGTGCGGCGTCGGCAGGCAGGCCCATTACGGCGGGTTCCATGGGCGCGTTCATGCGGCATCCTTCTCGGCGGGGGTGGTGGGGTGGGCGGCAGCGGCGCGCATCTTGCGCACCAGCTCCAGCTCGGACTGAAAGTCCACGTAGTGCGGCAGCTTCAGGTGCTGCACGAAGCCCGAGGCTTCGAGGCTGTCGCTGTGGCCCAGCACAAATTCCTGCATCTGCGCGGGCGACTCCACCGGCTCACCCAGCTCATCGGCACGCAGGGCGCGGTCCACCAGGCCCATGGCCATCGCCTTGCGCTCGCTGTGGCCAAACGCCAGGCCATAGCCGCGCGTGAACTGCGGGGGCTGGCTCTTGCTGCCTGCAAACTGGTTCACCATCTCGCACTCGGTGATCTCGATGTCGCCAATGTCGATGGCAAAGCCCAGTTCTTCGGGTTCGATCTCCACCGCCACCGTGCCCAGCCGCACCTCGCCCACAAAGGGGTGCGAGTGCGAATAGCCGCGCTGCGTGGAATACGCCATGGCGAGCAAGAAGCCCTCGTCGCCCCGCGCCAGGTTTTGCAGGCGTGTGGCGCGATTGGCGGGAAAACGCAAAGGCTCGCGGGTCAGGTCCGTGGGCGCAGGGTCGCCCGGGGGCACAGGGCGGGTCTCGATCAGGCCTTCCTGGTTGAGCAGGTCCACCACACGCGGCGTGGGGCTTGGCGGTGTTGCGGATGGCGCTGCGGCAGTACCCGCAGACTCCATCCCAGGGCCTTCGGCCAGCAGCTTGAAGTCGAGCAGGCGCTGCGTGTAGTCATAGGTGGGGCCCAGCACCTGGCCGCCCGGCAGGTCCTTGAAGGTGGCGGAGATGCGCCGGTCCAGCACCATGCGGCTGGTGTCCAGCGCGCAGGTGGTGCCCAGGCGCGGCAGCGTGGCGCGGTAGGCGCGCAGCAAAAAGATGGCTTCCACCAGGTCGCCTGCTGCCTGCTTGATGGCAAGGGCCGCAAGCTCGGGGTCGTACACCGATCCCTCGGTCATGACGCGGTCCACCGCCAGCTTCAGCTGCTGGCGGATCTGCGCCACCGAGAGTTCGGGGTGCGAGACATCGCCCCGGCGCTGGCGGGCCAGCAACTGGTAGCTGTTGAGAATGGCGGCTTCTCCGCCTTTGACGGCTACGTACATGCTCAGGCCTCCTGAAGGGCAGTGGCGCTGCGCATCGCCAGCGTGGTGCGTGGCAGGCCCACGATGTGGTCTGGGGTGCCCAGCAACAAGTCCACACCGCGCGGAAACGCTGCGTGGTTGGCAAACCACTGGGTCTCGAAGTCGTCGGGCAAGCCGTCCACCTGCAAGGCCGCCATCTCCTGAATTCCCGGCCCGCGCAATTGCCACGCATTGATGGCGTCCGCCGTGGTGGCGGTGGCGCGCGGTACATCGACCACGCAGGTGGCCGATTGGTCCGGGTAGACGTCGGTGCCCAAGGCCAGGCTGCCGAGCGCTGGCCATTCGTCGCCCTGCGCCACCCACACAAAGCGGGCCTGCACCGGATCGGTCACCAAGGTGCAGCCTGTGTGAAAGCGCAGCCAGGCACCGGCATCACTGGCTACCAGCTTGGGCGAGAGCCACAACGTGCAGTCGCTGTCGAGCAGCGCCAGCAGCACGGCAGCCGATGCGGCATGCCCCACGGCAGGAGCTTGCACGTCGTGTTCTACCGCCACCGTGCGGCCGGGGTGCGACAGCGCCTGCAGCACGGCGCGGAACACCGCCTGGCTGCCAAAGGCTTCTTTCGAGAATCCGGCACCCAGCGATGCCAAGGGGGTCGTGCTCATTCGGTGTCCTCGTCGTTGTCTGCACCGCTCTCGCGCGCCACGGTGAAAAAGTCCACCTTGGTGCTGGCGGCCCGCGCCTGGCGCTCGGCCTGGGTATTGCGCAGGTGGTTCCGGATGGGTTCGAGCAGTTGTGCGTCCAGCACCGGTTGCTGAACAGGGTCTTGCAGCAGCGCATCGGCCAAGGCCGCCAGCTGCACCTGGCGGTGCGAGCGGCCCAGCACGTAGGCCACGCCCACAGTGGCCTCGGCGGCGTCCGATGCGTCGGCCACGCGCAGCGCGCAGCGGGTGACGGTGACCTCGCCCAGGTTGAAGCGCTCGCCCGTGCCACCGGCGCGGCCCTGCACCATTATCAGGCCGGTCTCTGGCGCACGGAGCCAGCGCGCGGGGCGCGTGGCATGCTCGTGCAAGGCAGATTCGAGCAGCCCCAGCGGCGCCCGGGCCAGCAGCGCCATCCACTGCGCGCGGCCCAGGGGGCGGCCCGGTCCCGGGTTGTCAAAGGCTTGAAACATGGAAGTGGTACCCTGAAAGTTGTATAGACAAATTGAACAACTGGCGCCAGCTTAAAGAGCGCGCATGTAGGTTTCATGACAGCCAGCACCACCTCTCTCACGACCCCGCTACAGGTCCCGCAAGCACCACCACTGCGCCCTGCGCGCGACAGCTTCTGGACGCGCATAGCCGCCGAGCTGGCCGAGGCCATCGGCAGCGGCGTTTATCCGCCGGGCCAGCGACTGCCCTCGGAGCACGCGCTGGCCGAGCAGTTCGGCGTGAACCGCCACACCATCCGCCGCTCGCTCGCCAGCCTGTGCAGCCAGGGGCTGGTGCGCATCACGCAGGGCAGTGGCACCTATGTGGAAGACTTTGCGGTGGACCTGGTGCTGGGCAAGCGCACGCGCCACCAGCAGGGCCTGGCACAGGCCGGTCTGCGCGGCAGCCTGGTAGTGCTGCAGACCCAGACCACGCGCGCCACGGCGGCGCTGGCCAAGGCGCTGCAGGTGCCAGCGCGCAGCCCGCTGCTGGCGCTGCGCGTGCGGGGCGACGCCGAAGGCCAGCCCCTGCACATCAGCGAGCGCTACTTTCCCCTGCCCCGCTTCGAAAACCTGGCGGCTGTGGTGCGTGAGACTGGCTCCATCACCGCAGGCTTCACCGCCCATGGCGTGGCCGACTACACGCGCCGCGAAAGCCGCATCACCGCCGAGCTGCCGAGCGCCGAAGTGGCCGCCCAGTTGCGCCAGCCCACCGCACGCCCTGTGCTGCAGGTAGAGAGCCTGAACGTGGACCTGGCAGGCACGCCCATCGAATGGGCGCGCGCCTGGTTTGCAGGCGACCGCGTGAAACTGACCATTGACCACGATGAACACGCCTGACATGCCACCCACCCACCACCGCTATGCGGTCTATTTCGCACCCAACCCGGGCAGCCTGGGCTGGCTCGCCGGCAGCCACTGGCTGGGGCGCTGCGCTGCGCTGCTGCAGCCGCTGCAACAGCTCGCCATCGACGGCGTGGCGGCGGACGACCTGCACCGCCTGACCGCAGCGCCCCGCCGCTACGGCTGGCACGCCACACTCAAGGCGCCGTTTGCGCTGGCGCCCGGCGCCGACTGGATCACGCTGCACCAGGCCGTGCAGTCCGTGGCGCGCGGGCTGCAACCCTTTGTGCTGCCGCCCCTGCAGGTGCAACGCATCAACGACTTTCTGGCGCTGGTGCCCCCGCCGCTGCACCCCGCCAATGCGCAGATCCAGGAGACCGCCGCCACCTGCGTGACGGCGCTGCAGCCCTTGGCCGCACCCTTGTCCGACGCCGACCTCGCCCGGCGCCGCTCGGCGGGGCTCACTGCCCGGCAGGACGCGCTGCTGCAGCAATGGGGCTACCCCTTTGTGCTGGACGAGTTCCGCTTTCACCTGTCGCTCACCGGCAGCCTGGCGCAGGTGGACCCGCCAACACAGGCCTTGGTGTTCGAGGCCGCGCAGGAGTTCTTCTCGGACCTGCCCATCCTGAAGTTCAACAGCCTGGCCTTGTTCGCAGAGCCCGCACCCGGCGCCGACTTTGTGCTGCTGGATCACCTGGAGATGGGCGCATGACCGCGGGCCGGCTGGTCTACTGCATGGGCCCCTCGGGCGCGGGCAAGGACAGCCTGCTGGACTGGCTGCGCGCCCACCTGCCTCAGCCCTGCACCGTGCACTGGGCGCAGCGCACCATCAGCCGTGCCGCGACGTCTGCCGGCGAAGTGCATGAAAGCGTTTCGCCCCAAACGTTTGTTGCGCTGTGCAGCGACCACGCCTTTGCCCTGCACTGGCAGGCCAACGGCCTGGGCTACGGCGTGCGGCATGCGCAACTGGCGCCGCTGGCCCAAGGCCACTGGGTGCTGCTCAATGGCTCGCGCGCCTACCTGCCTGAGGCCCTGGCACGGTTCCCGGACCTGGTGGCCGTGCACATCACCGCCAGCCCGCAGGTGCTGCGCGGACGTCTGCTGGCGCGCGGCCGCGAGACGCGCGAAGAGGTGGAGGCCCGGGTGCAGCGCGCGCTGGCCTACAGCCCGCCGCCGGGCGCGGCCAGCCTGGAGGTGCACAACGACGGAGCGCTGGGCGATGCGGGCCTGCGGCTGCTGAACGCGTTGGAAAATTTACCGGGCTGGCCCCAGCGCAGTGGCAAACTTTCGCCCATTGTTTCCGTACTTTCCAGCACGCCATGACCACCATCACGATCTATCACAACCCCAAATGCGGCACGTCCCGCAACACGCTGGCCATGATCCGAAACAGCGGCGTGGAGCCCGAGGTCATTGAGTACCTCAAGACCCCGCCCGACCGTGCCACGCTGGTGGCGCTGATTGCTGCCACGGGCGAGCCGGTGATCAACGCCGTGCGCACCAAGGAAGCGATCTTCACCGAGCTGCAACTGGACGCACCGAGCGTCACCGACGCACAGCTCATCGACGCGATGCTGCAGCACCCCATCCTCATCAACCGCCCCATCGTGGTCACGCCCCTGGGCACGCGGCTGTGCCGCCCGTCCGAGAAAGTGCTGGACATCCTGCCCGCGCCCCAACAAGGCGCCTTCACCAAGGAGGATGGCGAAGTCGTCATCAACGCGCAGGGCCAGCGTGTCTGAGGCAACCTCGCGCGCCCCCGCCATGGCCCACCGCGCGGCATGAGCGCCGCCTCGCAACGCTGGACCGTGGCGCGCCTGGGCACGGCCCAGACGCTGGCCTGGGCCTCGTCCTACTACCTGCCTGCCATGCTGGCCGCGCCCATGGCGCGCGACCTGGGTGTGGCCACCCCCACGGTGTTCGCGGCGTTTTCCGTGGCGCTCATCGTGTCGGCGCTGCTCGGGCCTTTCGCGGGCCGAGCCATCGACCGCCATGGCGGCCGCCCGGTGCTGATGGGCACCAACCTATTGTTTGCAGCTGCTCTGGCGGGCATGGCCCTGGCGCAAGGCCCGGTGGGCCTGTTTGCCGCGTGGGTGCTGATGGGCGTGGCCATGGGGTCGGGCCTTTACGAGGCGGCGTTTGCCACGCTGGTGCGGCTGTACGGCCAGGGCGCGCGCAGCGCCATCACCGGCATCACGCTGATCGCGGGGTTCGCCAGCACCGTGGGCTGGCCGCTGTCGGCCTGGATGGAGACGCAGTGGGGTTGGCGCGGCGCGTGTGCGGGCTGGGCCGCATTGCACTTGCTGGTGGGCGTGCCGCTCAATGGCTGGCTGCCGCGCGCCGACGCCGCAGACAAGGCCCCCGAACCATCGACGGACGCCATCGCAGCGCCCACCACAGAACCGGCCGTATCCGCCCCGCCCACTCCAGCTCACCCGCTGCGCACCACCGTGCTGCTGTCCTTCGTGTTTGCGGTCACCTGGTTCACGAGCACCGCCATGGCAGCCCACCTGCCTCGCCTGCTGCAGGCCAGTGGCACATCGCTGCAGGCGGCAGTGGCCCTGGCGGCGCTGGTGGGCCCGGCACAGGTGGCGGCGCGCCTGCTGGAGTTTGGTTTTCTGCGCCGCCTGCACCCGCTGCTGTCGGCCCAGCTGGCTGCCGCCGCACACCCCGTGGGCGCGGGCCTGCTGATGGTGCTGGGCGGGCCTGCTGCCGTAGTATTTACCGTGCTGCACGGAGCAGGCAACGGGATACTGACCATTGCCAAGGGCACGCTGCCACTGGTGCTGTTTGGGCCAGCAGGCTACGGCGCGCGCCAGGGCCTGATGATGGTGCCCGCCCGCGTGGCGCAGGCTTTTGCACCGGTGCTGTTTGGCATGCTGCTGGACAGCGCCGGGGCAGCGGCCCTGTGGCTCACCACACTGCTGGGCCTCGCCGCGTTGGGAGCGCTGTGGCTACTGCGTCCCGTGGCGCGGGTCTGAACAATCAACCGCGCGGCACCACAAACGCCTTGCGCGCAGCGAGCGCTGCGGGGCGCGAGTGGCAGCCTTCCAGGTGGTCATTGACCAGCCCCATCGCCTGCATGAAGGCGTACACCGTGGTCGGACCCACAAAGCTCCAGCCGCGCTTTTTCAGGTCCTTGGACATGGCAATGGAAGCCGGCGATGTGGACAGGGTGCGCGCCACTTCGCGCGTGAGGCGCTCGGGCCGGTCGGTGGCAGCGGGCTCGTAGCGCCAGGCGTAGTGCGCCAGCGAACCAAACTCGCGCCGCAGCTCCAGCACACGGTGGGCATTGTTGATGGTGGACTCGATCTTGCCCCGGTGGCGCACGATGGCCGCGTCCTGCACCAGGCGCTCGACCTCGGCCGGGCCGAAGGCTGCGACCTGCTCGGCGTCGAAGTTCGCGAACGCCGCGCGAAAGCCCTCGCGCTTGTTCAGGATGGTGAGCCAGCTCAGGCCCGACTGAAAACCCTCCAGGCAGATCTTCTCGAACAGCCGGCGGTCGTCGGCCACTGGAAAGCCCCACTCGGTGTCGTGGTAGTGGCGGTACAGCGGCGTGGCCTGGCACCAGGTGCAGCGCGGGCACCCCGCCTCGTCGGCGAAAAGGCCGTCGGCCAGCGCAGGTGGGCGAGCAGGATCGGGAGCGGTCAAAGGGGTCATGCGCGGCATTCTAGAAAGCGCAACAGCCAGGCTGCTGACAGGGCGAACGCAAAGGGTTCAATCTGCCCATAAACTGCGCTGCATGCGCCAGCCACTTTCCCGCCTGAGGGCCACTTTCAGCCTGATGTTTTGCCTGGTGCTGGCCGGCTGCGCCGGCACCACCGGTCCCTCCAGCGCGCTGGGCTACTACTGGCAATCGCTGCGCGGGCACATGCAGATCATGCATGCCGCAGAACCGATTGACGACTGGGTGGCGCGCAAGGACATCTCGCCCGCCCTGCGCGAGCGGCTGCAGCTGGCGCAACGTGCGCGGGCCTTTGCGGTGGCAGAACTCGGCCTGCCCGACAACGCCAGCTACCGCCGCTATGCCGACCTGAAGCGCCCCGCCGCCGTGTGGAATGTGGTCGCCGCGCCGCCCTATTCGCTGACGCTGCACACCTGGTGCTTTCCGGTCACGGGCTGCATCGGCTACCGGGGCTATTTCACCGAAGCTGCGGCACAGGCCGAGGCCGCCGAGCTGTCCGCACAGGGCCTGGAGGTGGAGGTGTACGGCGTGCCCGCCTACTCCACGCTGGGCTACATGAACTGGGCGGGCGGCGACCCGCTGCTGTCCACCTTCATCGCCTGGCCCGAGGGAGACTTTGTGCGCCTGCTGTTCCACGAGCTGGCGCACCAGGTGGTCTATGCCAAGAACGACACCTTGTTCAACGAGTCCTTTGCCACGGCGGTGGAACGCATTGGCGTGGCGCGGTGGCTGGCCACGCAGTCCACCCCCGCCGCGCGCGAGGCCTACGCCACCAGCGAAGCGCGGCGCAGCGCCTTCCGCATGCTCACCCGGGCCACGCGCACCCGCCTGTCGGCCATTTATGAGCAGAAGGAGCTTCAAGCGCTAGAAGATCATGCCTTGAGCGCTATGAAAAAAGAAGCAATGCAAGCATTTCGCGACGACTATGCCGCACTGCGCGCACGCTGGCTGGACACGCCCGGCGGGACGCTCCCCCGGGCCACCACAGCCCAGGTGGCAGGCTACGACCGCTGGGTGGCCCAGGCCAACAACGCCAGTTTTGCCGCCCAGGCCGCCTACGACGAACTGGTGCCCGCGTTCGAGGCCTTGTTTGAACGCGAGGGGCGCAACTGGCCCCGGTTTTATGATGCCGTACGGCAACTGACGCAGCAGCCCCAGCCCGAGCGGCACGAGGCCCTGCGCGCCCTTTTACCTGACCCCCAACACCTCAAGGAGACAGCCGGTGCCTGACATTCATATCCACCGCGAACACCACCTGGGTTTCAAGGAAGCCCGCAAGGTCGCCTTCTCCTGGGCCGAGAAGGCCGAAGAAAAATTCGACATGGAATGCACCTACGAAGAGGGCGACAAGGAAGACCTGCTCACCTTCACCCGCTCGGGCGTCAAGGGCACGCTGCTGGTGGATGCGCACCAGTTCGAGATGAAAGCACAGCTCGGCTTTCTGTTCGGCGCGTTCAAGGACCGCATCGAGGCCGAAATTGGCGAGCAGCTGGACGCCCTGCTCAACGCGCCCCACCCTGGCGCCAAGAAGCCCGCCGCCGACAAGAAGAAACATGCGGCAGACGCGGATGCTGACAAGCCGGCCCCCAAGGCAGCGGCCAAGCCTGCCGCCAAGGCCAAGAAGGCCTAGCCACCGCCATGACATCCACCGCGAGCGAGACCGCCGCCCACAGCCCGGCGTTTGACACCCTCTCCACGCTGCTCCACACCCGCTACAGCTGCCGCGCTTTTCTGCCCGAGCCGTTGCCGCGCGGCACCATCGAAGCCATCCTGGCCACCGCGCAGCGCACAGCATCGTGGTGCAACGCGCAGCCCTGGCAGCTCACCATAGCCAGCGGCGCCACGCTGGAGCGCCTGCGCAGCGCACTGCAGTCGCACATGACCACCGCAGCCCCCAACCCCGACCTGCCCTGGCCCCGCGAATACCGGGGCGTGTACCAGGAACGGCGGCGCGAATGCGGCTGGGGCCTGTACGAAGCCCTGGGCATTGCCAAGGGTGACCGCGAAGCCTCGGCCCGCCAGGCGGCGCAGAACTTCACGATGTTCGGCGCACCGCATGTGGCCATCGTCACCAGCGACGAGGCACTGGGCGTCTATGGTGCGGTGGACTGTGGCGCGTATGTGAGCAACTTCATGCTGGCCGCGCACAGCCTGGGCGTGGGCTCCATCGCACAGGCGGCGCTGGCGTCCTACCCCGGCGTGCTGCGCGAGGTGCTGGGCATTGGCAACGACCGCAGCATCGTCTGCGGTATCTCCTTTGGCATGGCGGACCCAGCCCACCCGGCCAACCATTTCCGCACCACACGCGCCGACTCCGCCAGCAGCGTGGTCTGGAGGGACTGAGAAGGGGTGACCGGACAGGCGTCAGGCCACAGCGCGCAGCAGGGGGTTGTGCGTGCGCAGCAGCCCAAACAGGTTCTTGGGGTCTGACAGCTGGGGGATGAGTTCGATGGGTTGGCCCATGCCCAGCTCGGCGGCCGTGTCGCGCAAGAAGCGCAGCGCGGAAAAGTCCTCCAGCGCAAAGCCTACGGAGTCAAACACCGTTATTGCAGCATCGCTGGCCCGGCCGGTGTGTTGGCCTGCCAGCACTTCCCACAGCTCGGTCACCCCAAAGTCGGCCGGCAGCTGCTGGACGTCGCCTTCGATGCGCGTCTGCGGCGCGTATTCCACAAACACCTGGGCCTGGCGCAGCACGTCGGCATGCAGCTCGGTCTTGCCGGGGCAGTCGCCCCCCACGGCGTTGATGTGCATGCCGGGCGCCAGCATGCCGGGCGTGAGGATGGTGGCGTTGGTCTTGTCGGCCGTGACCGTGGTCACGACGTCGGCGCCGCGCACGGCCTCGGCCGTGCTGTTGCAGGCCACGGTGCGCAGGCCTGTGCCTTGCAGGTTGGCCTGCAGCTTGGCGGTGGCGGCCGGGTCGGTATCAAACAGCCGCAGCGTGGTGATGCCCAGCAGGTGGTGGAAGGCCAGTGCCTGGAACTCGCTTTGGGCGCCGTTGCCGATCAGCGCCATGGTGCGGCTGCCAGGCCGCGCCAGGGCGCGGGCGGCCACGGCCGACATGGCGGCGGTCCGCAGGGCCGTGGTGAGCGTGAGTTCGCTCAGCAGCAGCGGCGCGCCCGTGGCCACATCGGCCAGCACGCCAAACGCCATTACCGTAGGCAGGCCCCAGCGCGTGTTCTTGGGGTGGCCGTTGACGTACTTGAACGCATAGGTCTGGTCATCGGCAATGGGCATGAGTTCGATCACGCCGTCGCGCGAGTGGCTGGCCACACGTGCGGATTTGTCGAATGCGCCCCAGCGCAGAAAGTCGGCCTGGATGTAGTCGGCAATGCCGCGCAGGCAGGCCTCGACGCCTTTGCGTTGCACCATGTCGATGACATCGGTGGCACTGAGGTAGCGGGTGGAAAAAGGATGGTGTGAGGGCATGGCGCTTGTCTCCGAATGGAAATGGATACGGCTCCAAGCAGTGTCTCGAAGCGCCAAAACAATGGGAATCGCCCAATCTGCTGCATATTGCTGGGCTGTTTGCAGGTATGGCATCACAAATTGCCACTTTGTTCAAAACCCCCAGAGCACCTTCTGGCAGCGCCAGCGCGCTATCCTCGGCGGCATTCTCCGTCCAGCACCATGACGCAACCCCAAGTCCTCATCAGCGAAGTCGGCCCGCGCGATGGCCTGCAGTCCGTCAAAGCCACCATGCCCACGGCCGACAAGTTGCGCTGGATCGACGCCCTGGTGGCGGCCGGCCTGCGTGAGATCGAAGTCGGCTCGTTCGTGCCCGCCCGCCTGCTGCCCCAGATGGCCGATGTGGCCGAAGTGGTGCGGCACGCGCTCACCCACCCTGGCATCACCGTGATGGCCCTGGCGCCCAACCTGCGCGGCGCCGAGGCGGCGCTGGCAGCAGGGGTGCACAAGGTCACCCTGCCGGTATCGGCCAGTGCTGCCCATTCGCTGGCCAATGTGCGCAAGACGCGCGAGGCCATGGTCGAGGAGGTGCGCGCCGTGGCACAGCTGCGTGACGCGCAGTCGCCCGGCGTGCTGGTGGAGGTGGGGCTGTCCACCGCCTTTGGCTGCACGCTGCAGGGCGTGGTGCCCGAGGACGATGTGATCTGGCTCGCAGGCCTGTGCGCCGAGGCCGGCGCCGACGAGGTGGGCCTGTCGGACACCACCGGCATGGCCAACCCGGCGCAGGTGCGCCGCCTGTTCACGCGCCTGCGCGCCGAGCTTGGTGCCAAGGCCGGTGCGGCCCACATGCACAACACCCGTGGGCTGGGGCTGGCCAACTGCCTGGCGGCCTACGACGTGGGGGTGCGCACCTTTGATGCGTCGCTGGGCGGCCTGGGCGGCTGCCCCTATGCGCCGGGCGCGTCGGGCAACGTGGTGACCGAAGACCTGGTGTTCATGTTCGAAGCCATGGGCATTGCCACGGGGGTGGACCTGGAGCGCCTGATGGCCGCCCGCGTGCCGCTGCAGGCGGGGCTGCCGGGCGAGCCGGTTTACGGCATGACGCCGGAAGCCGGGCTGCCCAAGGGGTGGGTCCAGCGTTAGGCGCCTCTGCCCCCAAAGAAAAAGGCGACCAAGGTCGCCTTTTTCTTTGGGGGGTCACCGCCGTATCAGCTCAGCGAGGTGATCAGGTCCACATACAGTTGCTTGGCCTCGTCGGCACCCGTGCCCTTGAGCTTTTCCCAGGCGTCCCACTTGGCACGGCCCACCATGTCGGAGAAGCTGGGCTTCTTCTCGGTGTTGTCGCCGGCGGTGGCTTGCTTGTACAGCGCGTAGATCTTGAGCAGCGTGGCGTTGTCGGGACGCTCGCTCAGGTTCTTGGAATTGGCCACGGCGGCTTCGAAGGTGGCATTGAGGTCGGCCATGTCGGTGTGCTCCTTGGGATGTGTGGGGGGAGGGAAAGAACGGTGTCGGCAAGGGTTTGCTGCGTTGTATCTTACGGGCTGAGCACGGCCCGGGGCCGCTCAATCCATAGAGGCAAGCCCCCAAAAATCAAACAATAGGTGTACATCTGATGGTGACCCGCATTCCAGCCCCCCGCAAAGCTGCCCCCGGCCGCAGCACGAGCCCCCTGCGCACCATGCGCTACCAGGCGCCTGAGGTGGCACGCAAGGCCGCCCAGGCCCTGCCCCCCGCAGCCCGCAAGGCCGCCACCGTGGTGCAGAAGAACGTGCGCCGCGCGGCCACCGGCATGCTGGGCCTGTCGGGCGAACGCATGAGCAAGGTTGATACCGCCTGGCTGCGCATGGATTCGCACAGCAACCTGATGATGATCAACGGCGTGTGGACCCTGTCACCCGGCATCACCTGGGAGGCCTTGTGCGAACGCGTACAGCAGCGCCTGCTGCAGTACCCGCGCTTTCGCCAGCGGGTGGTGGAAGATGCCGCAGGCGCCACCTGGGTGGAGGACCGCAACTTCGACATCGCTGCGCATGTGCTGCGCGAAAAGCTGCCCCACCGCGCAGGCCACAGCATGCAGCGCGCACTGCAGGACCGCGTGGGCGAACTCGCCATGCAGCCGCTCGATACACGCCGCCCGTTGTGGCAAATGCACCTGATCGAAGACTTTGTGGGTGACGACGGCGCGAAGGGCAGCGCGCTCATCGTGCGCATCCACCACTGCATTGCGGACGGCATTGCACTCATCTCGGTGACCATGTCGCTGGTCGATGGCGGCTCGGAACCCCCCAAGCGCAAGGCGCGGGCAGACAAGGAAGCCGCCACCGCCGAGGACTGGATCGCCGACGCACTCATCAAGCCCTTCACCGGCCTCACCGTCAAGGCCCTGGACCTGGCGGGCGACAGCGCCGCCAAGTCGTTGCAGATGCTGGGCGACCCGGAAAAGGCCATGCACCACGGGCTGACCGGCA
Source organism: Acidovorax sp. Root568 (assembly GCF_001427445.1). Classification (NCBI taxonomy): domain Bacteria; kingdom Pseudomonadati; phylum Pseudomonadota; class Betaproteobacteria; order Burkholderiales; family Comamonadaceae; genus Acidovorax; species Acidovorax sp. Root568. The sequence goes on from NZ_LMGP01000014.1 coordinate 391,348, forward strand.
CCATGGACATGGCCCGCGTGGCCTACCAGCTCGTCAGCGATGCGGCGGCATTGGCACTGATGCCTGACGACTCGCCCACGCGCCTGAAGGGCCAGCCCGGCAGCGCCAAGCGCGTGGCCTGGTGCCCGCCGATTCCGCTCGAAGAGGTCAAGGCCATCGGCAAAGCACTCAACTGCTCCATCAACGATGTGTTGCTGTCGTGTGTGGCGGGCGCCATCGGCGGCTACCTGCGCAGCCAGGGCGACGACCCCACGGGCCAGGAGATCCGCGCCATGATTCCGGTCAACCTGCGGCCCATGGAAGAGGCCTGGAAGCTGGGCAACCGCTTTGGCCTGGTGCCGCTGGTGCTGCCGATTGGCCTGGCCAACCCTGTCGAGCGCGTGTACGAAGTGCGCAAGCGCATGAATGCGCTCAAGGGCAGCACCCAGCCCATCCTGGCGTTTGCCATGCTGGCCGTGGCAGGCCTGATGATCAAGCCCGCGCAGGATGCACTGCTCAACCTGTTTGGCCGCAAGACCACGGCAGTGATGACCAACGTGCCCGGCCCCAAGGAGCAGCTGACGCTGTGCGGCGCACGCGTCACGCAGTGCATGTTCTGGGTGCCGCAGTCGGGTGACATCGGGCTGGGGGTCTCCATCCTCAGCTACGGCGGCGGCGTGCAGTTTGGCGTGATCACCGACACCACCCTGTGCCCCGAGCCGCAGCAGATCATTGATGCCTTTGCGCCCGAGTTCGACCAGCTGTCCCTGCTCACGCTGATGCTGCCGTGGGGCGACTGAACGCATCTGCGTTGCCAGAGCCACCACCCTGCGTGTGTCTGGGGTGGGTGGTGGCATTGCTGCTGTCTGCGGGTGGGGCACACGCGGCCGTGGAGGAAGAAAGCACCCAGCGGCCCTACGTGGTGCGCGCCCAGCCCGGAGAGACACTGCGCGATGCCCTGCATGCTGCAACGCCCATTTCGGTGGGTGGACAGCGCTTTCATGGCTACACCCGCTGGAACGTGCGCTGGACCTTCCGCTGGTGGCGCGAAGCCTCGGGCCGCTGTGCGATCACCGAAGTCAACACCCGGCTGCGCACCGAAGTGCAGCTGCCCGACCTGCAGGCCGCCAGCCCGTCGCAGCAGGCGGTTTTTGACCGCTATTTGCAGGCGCTGTCCCACCACGAGCAAGGCCATGTGCAGATCGGGCGCGATGCAGCGCAGGCCATTGACAAGGCTATCCGCCAGATGCCCGCAGCGTCCGACTGCGCCACGCTGGAGCGCGAAGCCAACGCCTTGGGCCACCGGCTGCTGCAGGACCACGTGGCACGCGAGAAGCAGTACGACCAGCGCACCCGCCACGGTGCCACACAAGGCGCACGGCTGGACTGACCATGCGGGCGGCCGCCAGAAACGTTCCCATCTTTCCTATCGGCCGACAGGCTCACCCCTTGCGCTGAGGAGGCGCCGCCACCAGCGCATCCGTCAGGCGGGACACTGCGGCCACCACCGCGGCCACGGGTTCGCCCATCTGCGCACGCACGATGGCGCCCTCCACCACCAGGGTGAGCGCCTGCGCGTCCTCCGCACGGTGGGAAGGCGCTGGCAACAAGGCAGCCAGCAACGCCGTCATGTCGCGCTTGTGGCGCTGCGCAATCTCCAGCACCTCCGGCACGGTGTCTCCCAGCTCGCTCACGCTGTTGATGAAGGCACAGCCCCGAAAGTGCTTGCTGCCCAACCATTCCGCCAGGGCAGGCGCCAATGCCCGCGTGCGATCCGCCCCTGAGGGCAGCGCGTGCGCATGGCGCTGCAGCGCGTCGGCGAACCAGCCCATCCAGCCCGCGTGCCGGTACTCCAGATACGCACAGATGAGCGCGTTCTTGCTCGGGAAATGCCGGTAGAAGGTCACCTTGGTCACGCCAGACTCCGCAATCACCCGGTCGATGCCCGTGGCGCGGATGCCATCCCGGTAGAACAGCGCGTGCGCCGTGTGCAGCAGGCGGTCTCGGGCGGGCAGGTCTTGCCAGCCGGGAGGGAGCGGATCAAAGGTCATTCGCTCATTGTAGACAAGTCTGTCTACATGACTTTATGATGGCACGTAGACAGACCTGTCTACATCAACCCTTCACCGTCGAGGTTCCCATGGAAACACGCCCGCCTTTGCCCCCCTTTACCCAACACACCGCCGTCCAGAAAGTGCGCCTGGCCGAAGACGGCTGGAACTCGCGCGACCCTGCCCGCGTGGCCCTGGCCTACACCGAGGACACGCGCTGGCGCAACCGCGCCGAGTTCCCCGTGGGCCGCGAGGCCGCCCGGCAGCTGCTGGAGCGCAAGTGGGCACGCGAACTGGACTACCGCCTCATCAAGGAGCTGTGGGCGTTCAGCGGCCACCGCATCGCCGTGCGGTTTGCCTACGAATGGCATGACGACGCAGGCCAGTGGTACCGCAGCTACGGCAACGAGAACTGGGAGTTCAACGACGCAGGCCTGATGGCCGTACGCCACGCCAGCATCAACGACCGCCCCATCCAGGCCGCAGACCGGCTGTTCTTCTGGCCGCTGGGGCGCCGGCCGGACGACCATCCGGGGCTGAGCGACCTGGGCCTTTAAGAATCGGCTGCCAGCCAGGGGAACGGCAAGCGCTCAGGCCTGCGGTGCCACCTGCGCCACCGCCAGTTCCCACAAGGACTCGGCCACTGGCGACATCTCGGCACGCTGGCGGTACAGGCGGATCTGCACCGGCACGTTCCAGTCTGCGCCCCCGGCAGCCACCAGCGTGCCGGCGCGCAACTCGTCGGCAATCAGGCTTTCGGGCAGCCAGGCCACGCCCCGCCCTTCCTGGGCCAGGGTCTTGAGCAACACCGCATGGTGCGCGGTGAACACCACCGCCACCGGGCCGTCAGCACCGTCAGCGAACACCCCGCGCATGCGGGCCCGCATGATGCGGCCCAGGCCCGACGCCTCGCTGTAGGCCAGCACGGGCACCGAGGCCTGCTGGCCCAGCGCATGCAACGGCTGGCCTGCTGCGCCGCCGGGCTGCGGCGCACTGACTGGCAGCAGCCGGTCGTCCGCCAGGCGGCACATGGGGTACTGCGCCTCGTCCAGGCGCCCCGGCACCTCGGCGTGGCCATGGCACAGCACAAACTGCACACGCCGCTGGAGCATCAGGTCTTCGCAGGCCTGCGAGCTGTCGGACATGGTCTGGATGGGCCCCAGCCGCAGCCGGGCCTCCATGCCCACCAGCCAGCGCGGAAAGAACGTGAGCGAGAGCACGTGCGTGGCCGCAAAGCGCAGGCTGGCAGCCGCCAAGTCGTGTGCAGCGCGGGCCTTGATGCGCGCAGCCTCCAGATTGGCCAGGATGGTTTCGAGCAGCGGCAGAAAGCGCTGGCCTGCCGCCGTGAGCGCCGCAGGATGGGCACTGCGGTCGAACAGCTCCACGCCCACCCAGTCTTCCAGTGCGCGGATATGGCGGCTGAAGGCGGGCTGGGCAATGGCGCGGGCCTCCGCCGCGCGCGAGAAATTGCCCGTCTCGGCCAGGGCGAGGAAATCCTCCAGCCATTCCAGGTCCAGGGGTCGGTTGCCGGGTCCCATGTGTCTCCGCGATGGATCGGTAGATAGTTGTATGCGATTCGAGTATTGGACCGCTGCAGCATGGCGCGGAATGATCCACCCCGTTGTTCACCAGCTTTTCCAACGGAGACAAGAAAGCATGCCTGCCATCTCGAATTATCGCGGGATCATCCCCGCCATCTCGTGCCCCTTCACCCCCGACCACCGCATCGACGAGCCCGCGCTGCGCAAGCTCGCCGCCTGGCTGGCAGGCCACGAGGGCGTGGTGGCCGTCATGACCAACGGCCACACCGGCGAGGTGTTCTCCCTCACACCGGCTGAACGCGCCGAGGTCACCCGCATCGTGGCCGACGAACTCAAGGGGCGCATGCCTGTCATTTCGTCCATCGTCTGCGAAGGCCTGGCCGACGCGGCCGACCATGCCCGCGCTGCCGTCGAGGCTGGTGCCGTGGCGCTGGACGTGATGCCCCCGCACCACTGGCTGCGCTTTGGCTTCACGCCCGGCCATGCACTGCAGTACTTCGAGGCCATCCACAAGGCGGCGCCCAACGCCGATCTGGTCTGCCACGTCTACCCGGCCTGGACGCGCGCCTCGTACTCGTCGCAGCTGCTGGCCGACCTGGCCCGGCTGCCCTACCTGCAGGCCTTCAAGGTGGGCCAGCGCGACATGAACAAGTACGCCCGCGACATCCAGGCGATCCGCGAGGCCGACGCGTCCAAGGCCATCCTGACCTGCCACGACGAGTACCTGCTGGCCTCGATGGTGCAGGGCGTGGACGGCGCGCTGGTGGGCTTTGCCACCTTCATCCCCCAGCTCATCATCGATCTGTGGAATGCGGTGAAGGCCGGCGACTTGAAGAAAGCCATGGCGGTGCAGGCTGTCATCACGCCCCTGAAGGACGCGGTGTATGGCGGCGGCGAGCCCACTGGCGAGGCCCACGCCCGCATGAAGGGTGGCATGTACCTGGCAGGCGTGATCGACGACGCCACCGTGCGCCCACCGACCGAGGCGCCCAACGCCAAGGAAGTCGAAGCGCTGCGCGCTGCAGTGAAGCAGGCCGGCCTGCTCAAGCGCTGAGCGGTCCCTGCGAGGCGCGGGGGATTTTGAGTCCCCCGCGCCTGATTGCACACAAGAAAACCGACAAGGAGACAAGACACCATGCAACGCCACCTTTTCCTCCGCGCCGCCCTGGGTGTAGCCACGCTCGCGATGGCGGCCAGCAGCTTTGCGCAGGCTTACCCCGCCAAGCCCATCCGGATGGTCATCCCCTTTCCGCCAGGCGGCACGCTCGACACCGTGGGCCGCATGCTCGCGCAAAAGCTGGGCGACCAGATGGGCCAGAACTTCATCGTCGAGAACAAGGCGGGCGGCAACGGCGTGATCGGCGGCGACGTGGTGGCCAAGGCCCCGGCCGACGGCTACACGCTGCTGTTCAACGCATCCACCTTCACCACGGCGCCCATGACCATGAAGTCCGTGCCCTACGGCGTGGTCAAGGACTTCACGCCCGTGGCGCTGGTGGCCAAGGCCCCGCTGTCGGTGGCCATCAACAAGAACCTGCCGGTCACCGACATCAAGTCGTTGATGGCCTACGCCAAAGCCAACCCCGGCAAGATGACCTTCGCCGTGGGTTCCATCGGGTCGGCCGGGCACCTCTCGACCGAACTGCTCAAGCGCGCAGGCAACCTTGACTACCTGATCGTGCCCTACAAGGGCACGGCGCCTGCGTTCCAGGACCTGATCGGCGGGCAGATCGACGGGTTCATCGATCCGATCCTGGGGTCTCTGCAGTACCACAAGAGCGGCATGCTGCGCGTGGTGGCCGTGACCTCGGCCCAGCGCGCAGCGAGCTTGCCCGACGTGCCCACGGTGGGCGAGACGATTCCGGGCTACGAGTTCTACAGCTGGTATGGCCTGTGGGGACCGGCCAAGCTGCCGACGGACATCACCCAGCGGCTGAACACCGAGGTGAACAAGGCCCTAGCCGAGATGACGCCCAAGCTCAAGGAACAAGGGCTGCTGACCACGCCGGGCAGCGTGGAGGACTTTGCGAAGTTCCAGCGCAGCGACATGGAGCGCTCGCAGAAGATCGTCACCGAAGGGAACATCCGTGTCGAGTAATGCCCGCCACGCCATCGTCACCGGCAGCAGCAGCGGCATAGGCCGCAGCATCGCCGAGTCGCTGCTGGCCGGCGGCTGGCGCGTGACGGGCCTGGATGTGGCCCAGGCGACGGTCGTTCACCCCTCGTTCACCCATACACCGGTCAACCTGGCCGATGGCGCAGACATCGCCCGCGTGGCCGCTGCACTGCCCGACGTGGACGTGCTGGTCCATGCGGCCGGCGTGCTGCGCGTGGGGCCGCTGGGCCAGCTCGACCATGCGGGCGGCGAGCTGATGTGGCGCCTGCATGTGGATGCCGCCACCCGGCTGGCCGATGCCATCGTGCCCGGCATGGCCCAGCGCGGTCAGGGGCGCGTGGTGTTCATTGGCAGCCGCGTGGCGCAGGGCATGGCCGGGCGCGGGCAGTACGCCGCGACCAAGGCCGCGCTGATTGCACTGGCGCGCAGCTGGGCGGCCGAGGTGGCCGCGCAGGGCGTGACGGTGAATGTCGTCTCGCCCGCAGCCACCGCCACCGGCATGCTGAACGACCCCGCCCGCCAGGGCAGTGCACCGCGCCTGCCGCCCATCGGCCGCCTGATCGAGCCTGCCGAGATTGCCGCACTGGTGGGCTTTCTTCTGTCTGAATCTGCCGCCGCCATCACGGGGCAGGACATCGCGATCTGCGGGGGCTCTTCGCTCGCCCGCTGATCTTTCATTCTTATCCCGCCCCTTTCCCTCTTTGCCAACGAACGCGACCACCATGAAGATCGTCAACATCCTCGAATCGACCCGTCCCATCAAGTCGGACATCCGCAACGCCTACATCGACTTCTCGAAGATGACGCTGAGCCTCGTGGCCGTGGTCACCGACGTGATCCGCGATGGCAAGCCGGTGATCGGCTACGGCTTCAACTCCAACGGCCGCTACGGCCAGGGCGCGCTGATGCGCGACCGATTCATCCCCCGCGTGCTGGAGGCTGAGCCGGCCAGCCTGCTGGACGAGACGGGCGAGAACCTGGACCCGCACAAGGTCTGGACCCGCATGATGATCAACGAAAAACCCGGCGGCCACGGCGAGCGTTCGGTGGCCGTGGGCACCATCGACATGGCCGTGTGGGACGCCACAGCCAAGATTGCAGGCAAGCCGCTGTACCAGCTGCTGGCCGAGCGCTACGGCAACGGCACGCCCAACCCGCGCGTGTTTGTCTACGCCGCCGGGGGCTACTACTACCCCGGCAAGGGGCTCGACGGCCTCAAGAAGGAAATGGAAAGCTACCTGGCGCGCGGCTACTCGGTGGTCAAGATGAAGATCGGCGGCGCCACGCTGGCCGAAGACTGCGAGCGCATCGAGTCGGTGCTCAAGATTCTGGGCCCGGGCCAGCAACTGGCAGTGGACGCCAACGGCCGCTTCGACCTGGCCACCGCCATCGACTACGGCAAGGCCCTGTCGCAGTACCCGCTGTTCTGGTACGAAGAAGCGGGTGACCCGCTGGACTACGAGCTGCAGGCGAAGCTGGGCGAGGTTTACAAGGGCCCGATGGCCACGGGCGAGAACCTGTTCTCGATGCAGGACGCGCGCAACCTGATCCGCCACGGCGGCATGCACAAAGACCGCGACTGGCTGCAGTTTGACTGCGCGCTCAGTTACGGCCTGGTGGAGTACCTGCGCACGCTCGACATGCTCAAGGAATACGGCTGGTCCCCCAGCCGCTGCATTCCACACGGGGGCCACCAGATGTCGCTGGCGATCGCGGCAGGCCTGGGCCTGGGCGGCAACGAGAGCTACCCCGACCTGTTCCAGCCCTACGGTGGCTTCCCCGATGGCGTGAAGGTCGAGAACGGCTACGTGACGCTGCCGCCGCTGCCGGGCATCGGCTTCGAAGGCAAGTCGGACCTGATCGCAGAGATGCGCGCGCTGGCATCCTGACGACTGGACACACAAAAAAGGCACGCCCAGGGGCGTGCCTTTTTGCATCCAGCACCGCGTTCAGGTCGCAGAGCAGGTAAAGCTCTCGGCCTTGGCCGGATCGCCCGTGCCGTTGTAGCGCGGGAACTTGGGGTACTCGCACACCGGGCGCTGGGCCAAGGGGGTGCTGGTGCCGGGGGCGAACTTCGTGGCGACCAGCTTGTCAGGCGCCGCACCCTTTTCCACCCAGGCGTCCATGGCGGCGAGCAGGTCGATGGAGCGCGACTCGGTGCCTGCGCCGTCCAGGTCATGCCCGTTGGAGGGCGAGGTGACCATGCGCGCAAAGCCCTGCACCTTGCTGGCGCCCAGGCGCTGCTTGACCGTGTCGAAATAGTCTGCCGTGCGGTACAGAGACACGCAGGTGTCGCCCAGGCCGTACCAGATCAGCAGCTTGCCGCCGTTGTCGGCAAAGGCGGAGATGTCGGGGTCCGTGCCATCGATCATCTCGGCCAGCCGCGCGTACTGCGCCTGGTACTGCGTGGGGTCGTGGCTCAGGATGTTGGCGTTGGGGTTGCCCTCCACCAGGCGCGCGGCTTCCGTCACGGCCATGTGGTTGAACGAATCGGGTATGTCAAAGCTGGTGCCGAACATGTACGACTGCCAGTCCGACGTGGACGCCCCGCCCCGGCCATAGCGCGGGTAGCCCACGGCACCGCGCGACAGGGTCACGGGTGTCTTGTGGTCGCTGTAGATGAGGCGGATGGATTCGATCTGGCCGGCCGTGAGGCAGCTGTCGTTGTCCGCACCCTGGCACAGCAGCTCAGTGGGCACGTAGTTGCACGCCTCGATGTTGCCGATGATGCCGTCCTTCAGGCCATCGAGGCCATCACACGCCGCCACCTCGGCCTTGGCATACAGCGCGATCTTGGCGGGGCTCATCCAGTTGTCGCGGCTCTTGAAGATGTGGCGCAGCACCGTGGGCCCCAGGTTGACCTGGTGCGCCTGCTGGCTGATGGCGGGCTCCATGGCCACCACGCCGTCGTAGTCCTTGGGGTACTTCTGCGTGGAGATGAGCCCCGACCGACCGCCGTTGGAATGGCCCATATGGTAGCGCCGCACGGGGCGCTTGCCATAGAACTCGGTGGCGATCGTGGTGCCCACCTCCAGCACGAAATGGTTGGCATCGAACGCGTGGTTGCGCAGCGCCACGTCGCTCTTGCCCCAGGCAAAGCCGCGGATCTGGTGACCGGAGTCGGAGCTGATCTTCACGTACGGGTTGGCCGACGGGCCCACCAGCTGCTGGTACCACGGGTCGTCGGTGGGGATGAAGCCGTCAAAACCGCCACCACCAATGGTCAGCGTCTTGCCGTTCCATTGGGTCAGCGTGGGCAGCTCCACCGCCCAGTTGATGGTGGACTCGGGCGACGAGACGATCTGCCCGCGCACGATGCACACGTCGGGCAACGTGCCCTCGGCCTTGCGCAGCTCGGTACGGGTGACCTTGGCGCCATGGGGCAAGGCGGTGGATGCGTAGGCGGCGCAGGCCTCAGCCAGGGGCTTGCTGGCCAGCGGGGGATTGGCGTCGCTGCCGCCGCCGCAGGCGGTCAGGGCCAGGGCTGCCACAGCACCCAGGGTGCAGGCAGCGGTCCATCGCCCTGCGCGTGCCAGGGGGTGAGGGTGGCGTCGGGACGCCACGGCGAAGGGGTGGGGGTTCGGGAACATGCAAGGGTCTCCTGTTATGACGGTTCTTCAGGAGCCCAGCGGGGCGGCGGCATGACCGGCACCAGCGACTGGACTCCGGTGCGGACGATAGGAAAAGGCGGCGTGGTTGCAGCCTCTGCAAATGCAGAGGGAGCGGGAAACTACCGAGCCCTGCAAACTCGCGCGTGGCGCCCCGCCGCCGATCGCTACTGGTGGCGCAGCGCGGCCACCAGCTCCAGCTTGTTGCTCACGCCCAGCGCGGCATAGGCCGTGCGCAGGTAGGTGCGCACCGTGGCGGGCGTGAGGCCCAGCGTGGCCGCAATGTCCTTGTGCGAGCGGCCCTGGGCGTACAGCATGGCGGCACTCAACTCGCGCGGTGCCAGGGCTTGCTTGTGCTGGCGCGACGCCAGGCTCACGGCCACCAGTGGCCCGCAGGGCTCCAAGCGCAGGCGGCAGGCCTTGCCCACCGACAGGGTGCAGGGCGCGCCCGCCAGCGCCTGCGCCACCACCGGCGGCAGGTGGGTGCCGTGCCAGCCGGGGCTGGCCTCGCCCAACGCCCGGCTGATGCGCAGCCCGGCAAACAGCAGTTCGCCCGACGGCCGGGCCAGGGCAAAGCTGTCCCAGGGGCGGCCGGGCGTGTCGCTTTGCAGGCGCTGCAGACGGTGGTGCCATTGCTGCAGCAGGTGCAGGACGAATTCGCCGAACAGCACGGTCTCTCCGTCCGAGAATTCCGGCCGCGTTGGCGGGCGGTAGATGGAGACAAAAAACATGAGCCCGCTGTGGGGCAGCTCGGCCGTGAGGGCCATGCAGTGGTACAGGCCGTGGCGCTGGCTGAAGGCGGCCACCTCCGGGTGCTCGGGTAACGGGCCCACCACGTCACGCTCACGGATCACCACCCCCAGCTGCTGCATGGACTGCAGCCCAAACAGGTCCACCGCCGCCAGCGCATTCCACTCCTCGGCAAAGCTGCGGCTCAGGCCAATGCTGCCGTGCAGCCAGTTGCGGGGTGCCACCTGCACATCGCCCGCCGAGACCTCGCCCCACCAGGCGGAATCAAAAGGCACCAGCCCCTGCAAGGTCTGCATGGCCTGGTGCAGCAAGTCCTGCGGTGCCACCTGCTGGGCTTGCTCCGACAGCCGGAGCAGGCTACGGCTCAGCGCACGCAGAGGGTCAGAGGCCATGGTGTCTCCTGGTTTTTGGGGCGATGGTAGCCGCCCCACGGTGGCAACCCCAACGCTCCTGAACCCGTACTACCCGCCAAACCGCTGCGCACACACTACCATATTGATAGCATCTCAGGCATATAGCACTAGCGCCTGAGGCCTCTGGAGCAAAAAATCAGGCCGTCAACCCGTTCACCGCCTGGAACATCGACTGCCGTGCCTGGCTGATGATCTGGCCCTTCCACGCGTCCGTGTCGGTGTAGAAGGCCGCCAGCATTTGCGCCTTGATCTGGGCAGCCCTGTCAGCCGGAGTTTCGGGGTGCAGTTGGAGCCATTGTTCGGCACGGATGGCGTTCATCACGTCGAGCACGGGCACGGTGCCGTACTCCATGGCAATGCCGGTGTACTCGGCGTGGGGGCACTCGTCGTAGATCGATGTCCACATCAGGCCGGTGAGGAAGGCCGAGGTGGACGAGCCGTCGTAGATCGACGTGACCGGCGTGGCGCCGCCGCCGTCCCACCAGGCGCGCGCCCGGGCCACGGCCACGGCGTTGTCATTGCCCGCGTAGATGCGCTCGCCATGGCCGCTGGGGCCCAGGCCCGTGTGCAGGTCGATCCAGGCGATCTTCGACGCGGCCGCACCGTGCTGGCGCAGCACCTGGCGCAGCGTGCGGTTGCTCCAGGTGGGCTCGGTGCCGCCAAAGAACACGCCCTGCGGAAACTCGTGCTGGCCTTGCGAGATGGCGGCCTGCCACGCGGCCTCGCCCTTGGTGGCGATGTACTCCGCCACCGCTGCCTGGTTCTCAGGGCCTGGTGGCCACTGCTCGGGCAGCAGCAGGGGCTGCACCTCGCGGTAGGCCGTGTTCACGGGCAGGGGCTTGCTGAAGTCCTGGAAGTTGCGGTTCAGGTCCACGTTCTCGTGTGTGAAGCGGCGCACGTGCGAGAAGCCATACGGGTTGAGCGCGTGGATGTAGAGCGTGGCCACACCGGCATCGCGCGCCTTGGCGCGCCACTCGGCATCGTGCAGCGCAAACACCTGCACGCCGCTGCCGCAGTAGCCCTCGACGCCGTGGCAGGCGCTGCTCACGATGAGCAGCTTGTTGGCATCGGCCGGGCCGTCGCGCACCACGTCCATGGCCAGGTCTTCGCCATCGCGGCCCTTGAGCGGGTGGGCGTGCGATTCGATGGACAGGCCGGCGGCTGCGGCGGCCTCCAGAAACTTTGTGCGCGCCTGGGCGTAGCTGGGCGAGAAGGCTTCAACGATTCCGGTCATGGGCAGGGCTTTCAGGAGTCAGTGGGAAGACAAAAAGAAAACCCGGGCACGCGCGCTGCGCACGCCCGGGTGGAGGAGGATCAACGGCGCGCCAAGCTGCTTCAGGCCGCTTTGGCGGGCTGGGCCAGCCATTCCTCGGCCAGCTTGACCCAGTAGGTCGCGCCCAGCGGGATCAGGTCATCGTTGAAGTCATAGCTGGGGTTGTGCAGCATGCAGGGTCCGCCGCCGTGGCCCATCTCGCGGTGGGCGCCGTCGCCGTTGGCAATGAAGCAGTACGCACCGGGCTTGGCCTGCAGCATGTAGGCAAAGTCTTCAGCGCCCATGGTGGGCTCCTGAACCACCACACGCTCTTCCCCCACGATGCCAGTCATGACCTTGCGGGCAAATTCGGCCTCGACGGGCGAGTTGACAGTGGGCGGGTAGTTGCGCACGAACTCGAACTCGCAGGTGGCATCGTGCGCAGCGCAGTGGTTCTCGGCGATCTGGCGCATGCGCTTTTCAATGAGGTCCGTCACTTCGGTGGTGAAGGTGCGCACCGTGCCCTGCAGCTCGACGCTGTCGGGAATCACGTTGGTGGCCTCACCCGCGTGGATCATGGTGACCGAGATCACGCCAGCGTCCACGGGCTTCTTGTTGCGGCTGATGATGGTCTGGAAGGACTGCACCATGCCGCAGGCAATCGGCACCGGGTCGATGCCGGTGTGCGGCAGCGCCGCATGGCCGCCCTTGCCACGCAGGGTGATCTTGAACTCGCTGGTCGATGCCATCACCGGGCCGGGGCTCACGGCAAAGGTGCCCACCGGCATGCCTGGCCAGTTGTGCATGCCGTACACGGCTTCCATGGGGAACTGCTCGAACAGGCCGTCCTCGATCATCACGCGGGCCCCGCCGCCGCCCTCTTCGGCGGGCTGGAAGATCAGGTACACGGTGCCGTCAAAGTTGCGGTGCTTGGCAAAGTGCTGGGCCGCCGCCAGCAGCATGGCCACATGGCCGTCGTGGCCGCAGGCGTGCATCTTGCCCTGGTGTTTGCTGGCGTGGGCGAAGGTGTTGAACTCCTGCATGGGCAGTGCGTCCATGTCGGCGCGCAGGCCAATCGCGCGGCCACTGGCGCCACCGTCGCGCCCCTTGACGATGCCCACCACGCCCGTTTTGCCCATACCCCGGTGGATGGGAATGCCCCACTCGGTGAGCTTTTGCGCCACCACGTCGGCGGTGCGCACCTCTTCGAAGCACAGCTCGGGGTGGGCGTGAATGTCCCGGCGCACCGCTGCAATACTGGCCGCCTGGGTGACGATGGAGTCAATAACGTTCATGATATGTGTCCTTACGATCTCACAGTCTAGCCCGACAGCAACACACGTGCCAACCCGGGTTATTCGCTAGCCACCCATGATTTCTGCCCACGCCCTCGAACTTGCGCAAACCCTGGTGCGCATGAACACCGTCAGCCATAACTCCAATCTGGAACTGATCCATTTCATCCGCGACCACCTGGCCAAGCTGGGCGTGAAAAGCCGCCTGACCTTCAACGACGACAAGACCAAGGCCAACCTGTTCGCCACCCTGGGCGAGGGCAAGCCGGCGGGCGTGATCCTTTCGGGCCATACCGACACGGTGCCGTGGGATGGACAGGACTGGACCATGGACCCACTGAGTGCCCTGGTCAAGGACGGCAACCTGTACGGGCGCGGCAGTGCCGACATGAAGGCCTTCATTGGCATTGCCGTGTCGCACGCAGAGCAGTTCCTGAACAGCGACGCGCCTTTTGCGGTCCATCTGGCATTCAGCTACGAAGAGGAGATCGGCTGCTTTGGCGTGAAGGAACTCATCGCCGACCTGCGCGACGCGAACATCAAGCCCCTGGCCTGCATCGTGGGCGAGCCCACCAGCATGATCCCCGCCATCGCGCACAAGGGTGTGTACCGCTACAAGTGCTGCGTGCGTGGCAAGGAGGCGCATTCGTCCCTCACGCCGCATTCGGTCAACGCCATCGAGATGGCCGCCCGCGTGGTGGGCCGGGTGCGCGACATGGCGGAAGACTTTGAAAAGAACGAGCCCCGCTTTGAGGGCTTTGACGTGCCGTTCTCCACCAGCAGCGTGGGCCAGTTCCACGGCGGCATTGCCGACAACGTGGTGCCGCGCGACGCCGAGTTCCGCTACGAGTTCCGCGACCTGCCCACGGCCAACGCCGCGCAGATGCAGTCCGAGGTGGTGGCCTACGCCAAATCGCTGGAGCCCGCCATGAAGAAGGTGGCGCCCGCAGCGGGTTTCGAGTTCGAGACCATCTGCGAAATCCCGAGCTTCCTGGGCAGCAAGGACGACCCGGTGACGCGCCTGGCGCAAGAGCTGTCGGGCGAAAAAGGCACCACCCTGGTGGCCTTTGGCACCGAAGCGGGGCTGTTCAAGAACGCGGGCATCTCCACCGTGGTGTGTGGCCCCGGCAGCATCCAGCAGGCCCACCAGCCCGACGAGTACGTGAGCCTGGAGCAGCTGGGACGCTGCGAGGCGTTCATGCAGGGGCTGGCGCGCACGCGCACGCTGGGCTGATCGCTTCGGGGCGGCGGTGGCCGGCGCGCGCCCGCCACCCGTTCGGGATCAGGTCCTGACCCGGCCGTCCCCGGTCAGCATCGACATCTCGACAAACTTCGAGGCTGCGTGGCTGGTGCCACTGAACGACACCGGAAAGCCCGAGATCACCTGGTTGCCGATGGACTCGGTGCCCGTGATGAAGCTCTCGCGCGTGATCTTTCCGCCGGCCTGGGCCTGGCGCAGGCCCTCGGCGAACACGCGTGCAGCCAGATAGCCTTCCATGCTGGAGTAGTTGGGCTGCACCTTGTCGCCGCCCTTCTTGATGGCCTCCAGAAACTCGCGCGTGATCTGGCGCGAGGGCTGGTAGGGCGAGGGCACCACCTGCGACACCACCACACCCGCACCGTCCTTGCCCAGCTCGTCGGCCAGCGCCTGGGTGCCCACAAACGACACGTTGTAGAACGTGCCGCCAAAGCCCGCCTTGCGCGCCGCACGCACAAACGCGGCAGCCGACGCATAGGCCGTGATCTGCACCACGGCATCGGGCGTGGCGGGCACCAGCTTGTCCACGGCCGCTTTCACGTCCGTGGAGTTGCGCTCCACGGTGGCCGTCGCCACAGGTGTCAGCTTCAGCTCGGCCAGCGCGCGGTTCACGCCATCGAGCCCCGCCTTGCCGTAGGCGTCGTTCTGGTAGAACACCGCAATCTTCTTGAGCCCCAGGTTGGTGAGCTGGCGCACGATGAGTGCGGTTTCGTCGTAGTAGGAAGCACGCACATGAAAGATCAGCCGGTTGAACGGCTGGCGCAGCGCCTCGGCACCGGTAAAGGGGCCAAAAAACGGCACCTTCTCCTTGGTGAACAGCGGCAGCGCCGCCAGGCTGGTGGGAGTGCCGA
This sequence comes from Acidovorax sp. Root568, assembly GCF_001427445.1. Classification (NCBI taxonomy): domain Bacteria; kingdom Pseudomonadati; phylum Pseudomonadota; class Betaproteobacteria; order Burkholderiales; family Comamonadaceae; genus Acidovorax; species Acidovorax sp. Root568. Next base: position 406,462 of record NZ_LMGP01000014.1, read on the forward strand.
TGTAGCCAAACAGGGCAAACACCTCGTCGGCAATCAGCTTGCGGGTGTTCTCGGCACATCGGTCGGGCTCATAGCCGTCGTCCATGGTGCGGATCTCCACCATGCGCTTGCCCACGCCGCCCTGGGCGTTGAGCTGGTCAAAAAAGAGCTTGGCACCCTGGTTGAACTGCACGCCCAGCTGCGCCGCCGGGCCGGTGAAGGCGGCCGACTGCCCCAGCACGATGCGCCCCTCGCCCTGCGCACGCGCCAGGCCGAACCCGCCCAGCGCCACGGCGCCCATGCCCACCGAAAACTGCCTGCGCCCCAATACTGTCTGGTTCATGGTGAAATCTCTGCTCTTGTAAGAAGAAAGAAGGGGCATGCCCCTCTGCACTGCCGGTAGGCAGCCCCTTGGAAACGGGGGACCCATATGCACGCCCGTTCCAACCCTGACAGCCAGTTTAACGATCCAGCCCCCGAATGCCCACGCCTTCTGACGCTAATTCCCCTCCATCGGCACTGATTCAGGTGCGCGGCGCCTGCCCCCACGACTGCCCCGACACCTGCGCCCTGCTCACCACCGTGGACGAGCATGGCGTGGCCACCCGCGTGCAGGGCAACCCCGACCACCGCCACACCGACGGCGCGCTGTGCGCCAAGGTGAGCAAGTACACCGAGCGCAGCTACCACCCCAAGCGCGTGCTCACGCCGCTCAAGCGCACGGGCGCCAAGGGCGCCGGCCAGTTCGTGCCCGTGACCTGGGACGAGGCCCTGGCCGACATCGCCCAGCGCCTGCAGACCATCGCCGCGCGCGCGCCCGAAGCCATCCTGCCCTACAGCTACGCGGGCACCATGGGCATGGTGCAGGGCGAGAGCATGGACCGGCGCTTCTTCCACAAGCTGGGCGCTTCGCAGCTGGACCGCACCATCTGCGCATCCGCCGGGGCCGAGGCCTTGGTGCAGACCCTGGGCGGCAAGGTGGGCATGAAGGTGGAGTTTTTTGCCGAATCGCAGCTCATCATCATCTGGGGCAGCAACTCCATCGGCAGCAACCTGCACTTCTGGCGCTATGCCCAGCAGGCCAAGCGCAATGGCGCCAAGCTGGTGTGCATTGACCCCCGCAAGAGCGAGACGGCCGACAAATGCCACGAGCACATTGCCCTGCGCCCCGGCACCGACGCGGCGCTGGCACTGGCGCTGATACACGAGCTGATCGCGAACGACTGGCTGGACCACGACTACATCGCCCGCCACACGCTGGGCTGGGACCAGCTGCGCGAGCGCGCACTGCAGTGGCCGCCCGAACGCGCGGCCGAGGTGTGCGGCATTCCGGTGGAGCAGATCCGCCAGCTGGCCAAGGACTACGGCACGACGAAGCCCGCCGCCATCCGCCTGAACTACGGCATGCAGCGTGTGCGTGGCGGCGGCAATGCGGTGCGCGCCGTGGCCTGCCTGCCTGCGCTCACGGGCGCCTGGCGCCACCGCGCGGGCGGCGTGCTGCTGTCCAGCTCGGGCCAGTTCCCCGCGCAGCGCGCCGTGCTGCAGCGACCCGACCTGATGCCGGCCCAGATACCGCGCACCATCAACATGTCCACCATTGGCGACGACCTGCTGCGCGAGGCCTCGCCCGCGTTCGGCCCGAAGGTGGAGGCCGTCGTGGTCTACAACAGCAATCCCGTGGCCGTGGCCCCCGACTCGGGCAAGGTGGTGCAAGGCTTTGCACGCGAAGACCTGTTCACGGTGGTGCTGGAGCACTTCCAGACCGACACGGCCGACTACGCCGACTACATCCTGCCCGCGACCACGCAGCTGGAGCATTGGGACGTGCACCTGAGCTACGGCCACACCGACGTGCTGCTCAACCGTCCCGCCATTGCGCCCCAGGGCCAGGCGCGCAGCAATACGCAGATCTTCCGCGACCTGGCGGCGCGCATGGGCTTTGCCGAGCCCTGTTTTGACGAGAGCGATGAGGCCCTGTGCCGCCAGGCGTTTGGCGACGCAGTGGACTACGCACTGCTCGAAAGCCAAGGCTTTGCCACGCTGGCGCTGCCCGATGCGCCGTTCGCCGAAGGCAACTTCCCATCACCCTCTGGAAAGTGCGAGTTCTACAGCGCCCGCCTGGCCGCCCAGGGCCTGGACGGCCTGCCCGACCACCTGCCCAACTACGAACTGCAGGGCACGGACGCCCGCTACCCGCTGGCCATGATCTCGCCGCCCGCGCGCAACTTCTTGAACTCCACCTTCGTGAACGTGCAGAGCCTGCGCAACATCGAGGGCCGCCCCGTGCTGGAGATCCACCCCGACGATGCCGAAGCACGCGGCATTGCCAACGACGCCGTGGTGCGCGTGTTCAACGACCGGGGCAGCTACCTATGCCACGCCACCGTCTCGCGCCGCGCGCGGGCCGGTGTGGTCAACGGCCTGGGCATCTGGTGGCGCAAGTTGGGGCTGAACGGCACCAACGTGAACGAGGTCACCAGCCAGGCCCTCACGGACCTGGGCCGCGCGCCGACGTTTTATGACTGCCTGGTGGAGGTGGAAGCCAGCACCGTGGAAACGCCGACGTTGGCATCTGTGTGATCGCATTCATCTGCACAACCGAGTTGATATCAATTTGATAGCATCCAGCGCATACTCCACTAGCGCTACAGGCTATTTTTACTAAACCCCCTCAGTGCGCGTGCGAAGCGTTCGTTGACGGGGCGGCGCCCTCTTCACCCACGCCCCCCGGCGTCAGTGCCAGAAAGTGGTGCACTACCGGCCGCTCCGGTCCGACATGGAAACGCAATGCCTCCGCTTGCAGGTCGGCATCGGCCTTGGACACGCGGTGGTGCTGGCGCAGATGCTCGGCCCACGATTCGACCAGGAACCACTCGATGACCCGGCCCGGCTCGCCCGTGTGTTCGGCCACGCCCCAGGCGTAGGCGCCGTCGCGGCGGCGCTCTTGGGACAGGTACTGCATGGCCTGCAGGAAGGCGGGCAGGTCGGGCTTGGCGATGCGGTATTCGATATGCACCATCACCGGGCCCCGGTCGTGCGCCACGGGCTCCGCCAGCAGGGGCTCGGGCCAGTGGTTCGAGGGCTGCAGGTCGGCCTCGCCGGTGGGCAGCTTCACGCGGTGAAAGATGAGCGACGCCACGACCAGGCCGGCCGCGCCCATCAGCAGCGTGACCGGCAAGCCGGCCTGCCCTGCGATGAGGCCCCAGCCCAGGCTGCCGGCTGCCATCGCACCGTTGAAGACCATGAGGTAGATGGCCAGGCCCCGGCCGCGCACCCAGTTGGGCAGCACGGCCTGGGCCACGCCGTTGAGGGTGGTCAGCGCGATGATCCAGCCCAGGCCCAGCACCAGCATCAGCGCCACGGCGGCCCACTGGGGCGGGGCCACGGTCAGCACGCCCATGACGGCCGCGGTCAGCAGCGAGGCCAGCAGCACCAGGCCGTCGGTGTCGAGCCGCTGGCGCAGGCGCGGCAGCAGCACGGCGCCCAGGATGGCGCCCGCGCCCACGGCGCCCAGCATCACGCCGTAAAAGCCTGCCGAGCCACCCAGCATGCGGCGCGCCACCAGCGGCAGCAGCGCCCAGACGGAGCTGGCGAACAAGAAAAACACGGCTGCGCGCAGCAGCACCACGTGCAGCTCGCGGCTGGCGCGGGCGTAGCGCACGCCGGCACGGAAGGCGCCGAAGAACTGCTCGTTCAGGCCCGACGCCTCAGCCTTGGGGCGCTTCCACCACAGCAGCGCGGCGATCACGAACACATAGCTCAGCACGTCCAGGCCGTAGGCCATGGCCGCGCCGAAGCTGGCCAGCAGCAGGCCGCCCGCCGCCGGGCCGATGGCGCGCGCGATGTTGATGCCCAGCGAGTTGAGCGCCACAGCGCTCTTGAGCTCGCTGCGCGGCACCAGCTCGGGCACGATGGACTGCCAGGTGGGGCCCATGAGCGCGGCACCGATGCCGCCCACGAAGGTCAGCGCCACCAGCCACTCCACCGTCAGCGTGTGGGTGTTGGCCAGGATGAGCAGCGTGCCGCTGACGGCCGCCAGCAGCACCTGCACGCCGATGAGGAAGCGGCGGCGGTCCAGGATGTCCGACAGCACACCTGCGGGAATGGCGAGCAGAAAGACCGGCAACGTGGCGGCGGTCTGGATCAGCGCGACCGCCGTGGGGCTGGACGAGAGCTCGGTCACCATCCAGGCGCTGGCCACGTCGCGCATGAAGCTGCCGATGTTGCCCAGCACCGTGGCGGCCCACAGCACCGCAAAGACGGGAATGGCCAGCGGTGCGAAGCTGCCGGAAACCGCAGGCGCGGGGGTTGCCGGTGCGGATGCGGGTTGGTGGTGATGATGATCGTGGTGTTTATCTGGCATGGTGGCCTCCGAGGTCGTGCCAGGCGACGAGCAGCATGCCGCCCTGCAGGTAGGCGGCGCACAGGCACAGCAGCGCCAGCGTCTGCACCCAGGGCGCGGTGGCTGCGGTTTGCAATGCGTGCAACACCGTCACACCGCCCAGCAGGCGCAGCCGAGCGCACCCCAAAAGCCCTGCAGGTCGGACACCGGCAGCTTGCTGCTCCAGGCCGTGGCATGGGCGTGGCCGTGCAGGTTGCAATTGCTGGCACAGCCGCAGTTCGCCGCCGCGTTGCGCAGCACGGCCTGCAGCGGCGCGCCGTCCGGCCCTCCCTGGGCACCTTGGGCGCCCCAGGCGCCGTAGCCGCCGAAGGTGCGCACGGGCGACCAGTCGGGCATGGCGGGCGGCGGTGCCGCGTCGTCAAAGCGCGCGAAGTCGCCCACGCCATAGACCACCTTGCCGCCCACCACGGTGAGCAGGGCCGTGGTGTCGGCGATGTCGGACTCGGGGCAGGCAAAGAAGTCGCGGTCGGGCACGACGAGGTCGGCCAGCTGGCCCGCTTCGATGCGGCCCTTCTTGCCCTGCTCGTTGCTGAACCAGGTGACGTTCTCGGTCCACATGCGCAGGGCCCGGTCGCGGGTGAGGCAGTTGCGCTGCGGCGTGAGCTGCAGGCCGCCCACCGTCTTGCCGGTGACGAGCCAGGACAGCGACACCCAGGGGTTGTAGCTGGCCACGCGGGTGGCGTCGGTGCCGGCGGACACGTTGACGCCCTTCTCCAGCATGCGCTTGACCGGGGGCGTGGCCTCGGCCGCCGCGGCGCCGTAGCGCTCCACGAAGTACTCGCCCTGGTAGGCCATGCGGTGCTGCACTGCCACGCCGCCACCCAGGGCGGCGATGCGGTCGATGGACTTTTCCGAGATGGTCTCGGCGTGGTCGAAAAACCAGTTCAGGCCGGCCAGCGGTGTGTCCTGGTTGACCTTTTCGAACACGTTGAGCGCGCGCTCGATGGTCTCGTCGTAGGTGGCGTGCATACGCCAGGGCCAGCGGTTCTGCGCGAGGATGCGCACCACCTCTTCCAGCTCGCCTTCCATGCCGGGCGCGAGCTCGGGCTGGGGCTGGCGGAAGTCCTCGAAGTCGGCGGCGGAGAACACCAGCATCTCGCCCGCGCCGTTGTGGCGAAAGTAGTCCGTGCCCTGCTTGTACTGCGAGGTGGCCGTCCAGTTCAGGAAGTCCTCCTTCTCGTGCTGGGGCTTTTGCGTGAACAGGTTGTAGGCCAGGCGAATGGTGAGCTGGTGGGCATCGGCCAGCTCCTGGATCACGTCGTAGTCATCCGGGTAGTTCTGCATGCCGCCGCCCGCGTCGATGGCGCCGGTCACGCCCAGGCGGTTGAGCTCGCGCATGAAGTGGCGCGTGGAGTTGACCTGGTAGTCGTGCGGCAGCTTGGGGCCCTTGGCCAGCGTGGCATACAGGATGGCCGCATTGGGCTTGGCCAGCAGCAGGCCCGTGGGGTTGCCCGCACTGTCGCGCACGATCTCGCCGCCGGGTGGCGCGGGCGTGTCCTTGCCGTAGCCCACGGCGCGCAGCGCGGCGCCGTTGAGCAGCGCGCGGTCGTACAGGTGCAGGATGAACACGGGCGTGTCCGGCGCCACGGCGTTCAGCTCGGCCAGTGTGGGCAGGCGCTTTTCCGCAAACTGGTGCTCGGTGAAGCCGCCCACCACGCGCACCCACTGCGGCGCGGGCGTCACCGCCACCTGGGCTTTGAGCATGGCCATGGCGTCGGCCAGGCTCTTCACGCCGTCCCACCGCAGCTCCATGTTGAAGTTGAGGCCGCCGCGGATGATGTGCAGGTGGTTGTCGATGAGCCCCGGCAGCACGCTGCGCCCGCCCAGGTCGATGACCCGCGTACCCGCACCGGCCAGCGCCATCACTTCGCGGTCGTCACCGACCTTGGTAAAGCGCCCTTGCGCAATGGCGACCGCACTGGCCGTGGGATTGGCGCGGTCCAGCGTGGTGAAGCGGCCGTTGCGCAGGATGAGGTCGGGAGTGGTGGCAGGTTGGTTCATGTCTTGGGGCTCAGAGAATTTCAGCAATGGCAGAGCGCAAAAAGGGTGCAGTGGCCGTAGCGAGCGGCCCTAGCCTGCATCGAGGACCGCAGCCGTACAAGCGTACGGCGAGAACCGCAGGTGCGGGATCGGGTCGCGCAGTAGGCCAATGCACCCTTTTTTAGCCTTCGTGGGCGTTGAACATGGTTTTGGCGTAGGTGATGCCCAGGCCATAGCCGCCACCGAACTTCTGGGCGATGCCCGTCGTCATGTCATACGTCTCGCCCCGCGCCCAATCGCGCTGCAGCTCCAGGAGGTACTGCAGCGACGTGATGGGCCGCGCGCCGGCCTGCACCATGCGCTCCATGGCGCGGTTGTGCGCTTCCACGGAGATGTCGCCGCTGGCGTCGGCGATCACATACACCTCGAAGCCCTGGTCCAGCGCCGACAGCGCCGGGCCCACGATGCACACGCTGGTCCACAGGCCGGCCAGCACGATGCGCGGCTTGCCGATGGCGTTGACCCGTGCGATCACGGCCTCGTCTTCCCAGGTGTTCATGGAGGTGCGGTCCAGCAGCGCCTGGCCGGGGAATGGTGCAGTCACTTCCTCGAACATGGGGCCGCTAAAGCTCTTTTCGGCCACGGTGGTGAGGATGGTGTCCACGCCAAACCCGGCGGCCGCGCTGGCCACCAGGCCGGCGTTGGAGCGCAGCGTGATCGCATCGATGGAGTGCGTGGCAAAGGCCATCTGCGACTGGAAGTCGATCATGACCAGGGTGTGGTCGTCGGCGTTGAGCAGCGTGGCGCCGGGCTTGGCGTAGGCGACGGGGCGGGCGGTGGCGTTGGCTGCGGCGGTCGTGTTGGCGTTGGTCATGGTGAACTCCCTGGAAATTGAAGATGAAGGACGTCGAGAAAAACAAAAATAGACAAGGCAATGCGGCGGGCCGGGGCGCAAGGGATGGGCGGCATCGCCCACCCCGCTCCTCAGTGCGCCCCATGCGCTCAGTGCGGCATCGTGGGCAGCTCGTTGGGCCGCAGGTCGAACACCAGCACCTCGGCGCCTTCGCCGTTGGCAAAGCGCAGGGCCCCGGCGTCGCGGATGCGGGCGCCGTCGCCTTCGGACAGACGCTCGCCGTTCACCTCCAGGCTGCCGCGGGCCACGTGCACATACACGTTGCGGCCCGGGCCCACGTCCAGATCGGCCGACTCTTCGCTGCCGTCGAACAAGCCGGCGTAAACCCGGGCGTCCTGGTGCACGGCCAGCGATCCGTCAGCCCCTTCGGGCGAGATGATCTGGCGCAGGCGGCCGCGCTTGTCGGCCTCGCTGAAATGCACCTGCTGGTAGCGGGGCGCGGCGCCGCGCACACCAGGCACGATCCAGATCTGCAGGAAATGCACGGGCTCAACGCCCGAATGGTTGAACTCGCTGTGGCGCACGCCGGTGCCGGCGCTCATCATCTGCACGTCACCGGGGCGGATGACCGAGCCCGTGCCCATGGAGTCCTTGTGCTCCAGCGCGCCTTCCAGCACGTACGAGAAGATTTCCATGTCGCGGTGCGGGTGGGTGCCAAAGCCCTTGCCCGGGGCCACGCGGTCGTCGTTGATGACCAGCAGGTCGGAAAAGCCTTGCTGGTTGGCATCGTGGTAGTGGCCGAACGAGAAGGTGTGGCGCGAATGGAGCCAGCCGTGGTTGGCGTTGCCGCGGTGTTGGGCTTTGCGGATGTCGAGCATGGTGCAGGTCCTTTCTTCGTCGATGTGATTCACACTGGGAGGTGTTTGCCTCACCGCCCTATTCATCAAGGCTTCAGTGCTGCGGTGAAGAGAGTATCTCGCGCCGTTTCGGGGCGTATGCTGAAAGGTTTTCCAACTCATCATCGATAATTTCGATGATGCAGATCAAGGAATTGGGCCATGTTGAAACTCACGCTGGAAGCCATTGAAACCATCGACGCCATTGCCCGCCACGGCTCGTTTGCAGGTGCCTCCGAGCGGCTGCACAAGGTGCCGTCCACCATCTCGTACGCCGTGAGCAAGCTGGAAGACCAGCTGGGCTTGGCCCTGTTCACCCGCAACGGCCCGCGCGTCGCGCTCACCCCTGCCGGCCAAGAGATGCTCAAGGAGGGGCGCTGGCTGCTGGCCGCCGCGCAGCAGCTCGAATCGCGGATGCGGCAGATTGCCACGGGCTTCGAGTCCGAGCTGCGGCTGATGCACGACTCGCTCATCCCAACGCACGCGTTCAACCAGGACATCTGCGCGTTTGAAGACCTGCACTGCGGCACCCGACTGCGCATCAGCAGCGAAGCCTTGACAGGCACCTGGGAGGCGCTGCGCGAAGGGCGCGCAGACATCGTCGTGGCCGCAGGCGAAGGCCCAGCGGGGGGTGGCTACAAGGCGGTGGCCGTGGGCAGCCTGGCCTTCGCTTTTTGCGTGACGGCCACACACCCGCTGGCCAAGCTGCAGCGGCCGCTCACGCGCGGCGACTTGCTGGAACACACGGCCGTGGTAGTGGGCGACGGGGCGCGCTCGCTGAACGACCGCACGGTGGGGTTGCTGTCAGGCCAGCGCCGTATCACCGTGCCATCGATGCAGGCCAAGATCGCTTGCCAGGCCGCAGGTCTGGGCCACGGTTTTGTGCCCCGCGCCTGTGCGCGCGTGGAGCTGGAGACCGGCATTCTGGTGGAGTTGCAGGTGGAGGAGCCCCGCCCGGACGAAACCTTCTGGCTGGCCTGGCGACCCGAGCACATGGGCGAGGCACTCAAGTGGTGGCGCCACCGGCTAGACCGCCCGCTGTTGCCAGGCATCCTGCCGTATTGAATGAAGCGAGAGCGTTGCGTGGGCTGGCGACAGGCATCACCACACGATCACTTTCAATTTGATAGCTGCTTGCGCTGATGGATAAAGCGCTGGCAGCCCTTTTTGCTTCCAATGTGGAACACGGATAACCCGGTGCATCCACCCGGCGCAAATATGGGGCCGAAGCCCCTTTCCCTCATCAACCCAATTGCTTGAGCAAGGCATGGGCGCCCTGCTCTGACGATGCCGGGTTCTGCCCCGTGATCAGCGTGCCATCGGTCAGCACATAGGGTGCCCAGTCAGGGCCTTTGGAATACACACCACCGTTGGCCTTGAGCATGTCTTCCACCAGGAACGGCACGATCTGGGTCAGCTGCACAGCGTCTTCTTCGGTGTTGGTGAAACCCGTGACCTTCTTGCCCTTGACCAGGGGCGACCCGTCGGGCGCCTTGGTGTGGCGCAACACGCCGGGTGCGTGGCACACCAGCGCCAGCGGCTTGCCGGCCGCAAAGGTCTTTTCGATGAGTGCGATGGACTGCGCGTCTTCGGCCAGGTCCCACAGCGGGCCGTGGCCGCCGGGGTAGAACACGGCATCAAAGTCCTCGGCCTTCACGCTGGACAGGGGCACGGTGCTGGCCAGCTGCTGCTTCGCTGAAGCATCGGCCTTGAAGCGGCGCGTGGCATCGGTCTGGGCGTTTTCGTCGTCGCTTTTGGGGTCCAGGGGCGGCTGGCCGCCGTGGGGCGATGCGAGCGTGATCTGCACGCCTGCATCCTTGAACACGTAGTACGGTGCAGCAAACTCTTCCAGCCAGAAGCCCGTCTTTTTGCCGGTGTCGCCCAGTTGGTCGTGGGACGTCAGAACCATGAGGATATGTGCCATGGAAGTCGCTTTCGGTGTGGGGGGGGTTGATCGGAAAAACCAAACCACCACCGTACCAGCCGTCGGGCCCGTTGTCCCGCGATGCAGGCAGGTTTGCGGCATTGGCTTACAGCACGGCGCTACCGCACCCGCGGGCCCTCAACCTGTCAACGCAGCTGCCTGGCCAGGAACTCCGCCACCTCGTTCTCCAGCGTGGCGTGGTAGGCCACGCGGTCAAAGCCTTCGGGGTTGGCGGCGGCGTCGCCCGCCTCGGACGCCAGAGGCCAGACAGACTGGGCCATGAAGGCGAAGTGGCCTGCACCCGGCACGGTGTTGGCCTGTGCAGACGGCAAACTCGCTGCCACATAGCCGCCATGGTAGGGGCCCACGAGCACGGCATCGCGCTCGGCCACCATCAGCCGCACGGGCACGCTGATGGCCTTCAGGCTGTCTGGCGTGAAAACCACCGCCATGGGCGCCATGGCCACCACGGCGCGGATGCGGGGGTCTGCCACCGAGACCAGCGGGCCATCGAGCGCGGGGGCGCCGGCCTGTGTGGACGCCGCAGTGGCGGCCGCAGGTGCCTCCTTGGAAGTCTGGGCGGTCTGGCCACGGGCGGGCAGCTTGCCCAGGCTGCAAAAGCCGGGGTCGTCCGACGCGCTGCGGCAGTGCTGCGCCGCCCTGGCCGGTTCGGCCTGCGCACCGGCCAGGGCCAGCACGGTGTAGCCACCTGCCGAATGCCCCACGGCACCAATGCGCCCGGCCGGAATGCGCGGGCCCCATTCGGGGCTGGCCAGCAGCGCGTCCAGCACGCGGCTCACCTGGCGGGGGCGCTCGCTGAAGTAGCGGCCTGAGGTAATCATCGACCGGTCTTCCCAGTTGTCGCCCGGGTGGCGCAACGCCGCCACCAGATAGCCGTCGGCCGCCAGGCGCGTGGCCAGGTTGTGGTGCCCCAGTTCATGGCCGCCCGTGCCGTGCGAGATGAGGATCAGGCCCTTGAGGGGCGCGGTTGCCGCCGGGGCGCCCGGCGTGACCACGGGCCGCCAGGGCCCCATGGGCTGGGTGCGCGCCACCACCGGCGTGGGGTAGAACAGCGCCACGGTCACGGGCTCTGCGCCCGGTACCACCAGGGTGCGCAGGCCGGCGTACTGGGCCGATGCCGGCGCGGCCCAGGCCAGCATTGCCACAAAAGCTGCCAGCAGCGGGGCTCGGGCGTTGCGCCACGCGGAGCGGAGGGCCAGGATGAGGATGAGGGTCACGGTGCGCCTTTCGTCAAATGCCACCCAAGGAGGTGGCTTGACGGCACTGTAGGCGGCGCAAGGGGCGGGCTCCAGCGCCCTGCGACGAAACGCTGCTGCGCGGCGCGAAATGCAGCGCAGGCGGGGCAAGCAGGAGAGAGGGCCTAGGACCCCGCCCTCCCCGCCCACCACCATTTACAGCGCAGCTTCGAGGATGCGGCGGCTCACCGCCGGGGTGATCTCGCGCTGTTCGCCCAGCGTCACCATGCCGTGCGCTTCCAGCTGTGCCACCACGGTGTTCACCACCTCGCTGCCCAGGCCGTAGCCAGACAGGCGCGTGGCGATGCCCATGCTCTCAAAGAAATCGCGCGTGCGCTCGATGGCGGCGGTGATGCGCTCGTCATCCGTGCCGGTGGTGATGCCCCATACGCGCTCGCCGTACTGCAGCAGCTTGGCGCGCTTGGCCACCCGGCGCTCGTTCAGCAGCGCGGGCAGCACGATGGCCAGGGTGCGCGCGTGGTCGATGCCATGCAGCGCCGTCAGCTCGTGGCCGATCATGTGCGTGGCCCAGTCCTGCGGCACGCCCGCGCCGATCAGGCCGTTGAGCGCCATGGTGGCGGCCCACATCAGGTTGGCGCGGTCGTCGTACACCGGCTCGGGGGCAGTCAGCAGGCGCGGGCCGATCTCGATCAGCGTCTGCAGGATGCCTTCTGCAAACCGGTCCTGCACGGGTGCGTTGACCGGGTAGGTCAGGTACTGCTCGACCGTGTGCACAAACGCATCCACCACGCCATTGGCCAGCTGCTGGGGTGGCAGGGTGTAGGTCTTGGTGGGGTCGAGCACCGAGAACACCGGGTAGGTGTGCACGCTGCCAAACGACAGCTTGGCACCCTTGGCGCGGTGGGTGATGACGCCGCCGTTGTTCATCTCCGAGCCCGTGGCGGGCAGCGTGAGCACGGAACCAAACGGCATGGCGCCCTTGATGTTGCGGCCGTGCTTTTCGAGGATGGCCCAGGGGTCATCGCCTTCAAAACGGACAGCGGCCGCGATGAACTTGGTGGCGTCGATCACCGAACCGCCCCCCACGGCCAGCAAGAAGTCAAACCCGCCTTCGCGGATCTGCGCCACGGCCTTCATGGAGGTCTCGTAGCTCGGGTTGGGCTCGATGCCGCTGAAGGTGGCGTGCTGGCGCTCGCCCAGCGCGGCGCGCACCTCGGCCAGGGTGCCGGTCTTTTCGGCGCTGGCACCGCCCACCAGGATCAGCACCTTGGCGGCAGCGGGCACGAGCTTGGCCAGGTCGGCAATGCGGCCTTGGCCGAAGGCGATGTGGGTGGGGTTGTGGAAGTCGAAATTCAGCATGTTGATCTTTCTCCGTCAAAGGCCGTCGCTGCATCACCAGGAACCCGGCCGCGCGGGTGGGCGCAGGGGGCGCGCCGCCCTGGGTAGCGACAGCAAGGGCGCGATTGTGCGGCGCACGGGGTCCCGGTGCCGGTCGCGCGTGCGATAGCCCTGCAGCCAGCAGAGCCTCATGCAGCACATCGGGCGCAGCGCATGCGACTGCTGCTAGCGCTGGGAGCCTGTTGACGATCCAGCGGGGGTCGTCAACAGGCACTCAGTGCGGCGCCCGCTCCATCAGCGCCTGCAGCCGCTCGGCCATGAAGTCGCGCAGCGCCCGCACCAGCGGCGTGAACTGGCTGCGGCTGGGGGCCACCAGGAAGAGCGGCACGGCCTCGGTGGTCCAGCCGGGGCACAGCGGCACCAGGCGCCCGGCGGCCAGGTCGTCGGCCACATCAAAGTACGACTTGTACGCAATGCCCCGGCCCAGCACGGCCCAGCGGCGCACCGCGTCGCCGTCGTTGGCCACGTTGCGGCTGCGCACGCGCACCACCACTTCCTGGCCCGATGCGTCCCAGAAGCGCCAGCGGTCGTGCACGTCCTCGCCCAGCATGAAGCACAGGCCATCGTGCGCAGCCAAGGCGTGGGGCGTATCAGGCGTGCCGTGCGCTGCCAGGTAGGAGGGGGCGGCGCAGAGCACGCGCCGGTGTTCGGCGACCAGCGGCAGCGCCACCAGGCTCGAATCCTGCGGCTTGCCGTAGCGGAAGGCGGCATCCACCGGTTCGCCGTAGACATTGGCCATGCGGTCCGACAGCTGCAGGCGGATGTCGATGCCGGGGTGCAGCGCCTGGAAGGCATCCAGCCAGGGCAGCAGCACATTGCGCCCCAGGTCGGACGGGGCCGCCAGTTGCAGCAGGCCACGCAGCTCGCCCGCCCGGCCGCTGGCGAGCTGGCCCTGCACCTGCTGCAGCGCGGCGAGTGCGGGGCGGCAGTGCTCCAGGAACAGCGCGCCCTCCTGCGTGAGCCGCAGGCTGCGCGTGGAGCGCACGAACAGGGCCACGCCCAGCTCGGCCTCCAGCCGCTTGAGCGCGGCGCTCGTGGCGGCGGGGGTGAGGTCCAGCGCACGGGCCGTGGCCGAAAGGCTGCCGCTGTCCACGGTGCGCACAAAGATGTCGAGGTCTTGCAGGCTTTTCATGGCGAGGGTGGATGGGAAAGGGAAGACGAGGCGATGGAACGACACCACCACCAGGGGCTGATATTCAAATTTTCTTTGAATATTATTTCAATCAACCGTCTATTTAAAAACTACTGCAGAAAGCCCACCATTCACGTCATGTTCCACACCGGCCTGCCGCCGACCCGAGCCCCTGCCATGACCGCCACCCCACACACCGCCACACCCGCCCTGTTCCGCCCCCTGCAGATGGGGCCGCTGGCACTGCCCCACCGCATCGTGATGGCGCCCATGACGCGCGCCCGCAGCAGCCAGCCGGGCGACGTGCCCAACGCGCTCATGGCCGACTACTACGCCCAGCGCGCCAGTGCGGGCCTCATCGTCAGCGAGGCCAGCCAGGTGTCTCGCCAAGGCCAGGGCTACAGCTTCACGCCCGGCATCTACAGCGACGCGCAGGTGCAAGGCTGGCGCCGCGTGACCGAAGCGGTGCACGCCGCGGGCGGGCGCATGGTGCTGCAGCTGTGGCACGTGGGCCGCATGTCGCACGCCAGCTTCCATGCCGATGGGCTGCCCGTGGCGCCCTCGGCCCTGGCCCCGGCGGCACGGGTATGGGTGGCAGGCGAAGACGGCGTGGGCCGCATGCTCGACTGCCCCGTGCCCCGCGCGCTGGAGGCCGCCGAGATTCCTGGCGTGGTGGACGACTTCCGCCGTGCCGCCGCCAACGCCATGCGCGCAGGGTTCGACGGCGTGGAGATCCACGGCGCCAACGGCTATCTCCTTGACCAGTTTCTGCGCACGACCTCCAACCACCGCACCGACGCCTATGGCGGCCCGCTGGAAAACCGCACCCGCTTCGCCCGCGAAGTGGCCGCAGCCGTGGCCAGCGAGGCCGGCGCCGAACGCACGGGCATGCGCCTGGCCCCGTTCATCACGCAGCGCGGCATGGACTGCCCGGAGATCATCCCCACCATCCTGCACCTGGCGCGCGAGCTGGACACGCTGGGCCTGGCCTACATCCACCTGGCAGAGGCCGACTGGGACGACGCCCCCCGCATTCCAGATGAATTCCGCCAGGCTCTACGCACCGCCTTCAGCGGCCGTGTGATGGTGGCGGGCCAGTACACACCCGAACGCGCGCAACAGATCCTCGCGTCCGGCATGGCCGACCTGGTGGCGTTTGGCCGCCCGTTCATTGCCAACCCCGATCTGCCTTCGCGCTATGCCGCCGGGCTGCCACTGGCACCGTTCGATGCGGCCACGCTGTTTGGCGGCGACGCACACGGCTACAGCGACTACGCACCGGCCCATGCGCTGGCTGCGCCGAAGGCCCGGGCTGGCGCGGCTGAAGTGGCCTGAAAACGGCACCACGCGCCCTTCCGGACTCCGCATATCCCCCGCTTCAACTCCCTTTGCACCTCAAGGACCCATCATGAAATCCGTTGGCTACCAAACCGCCCACCCCATCGACCACCCCGAGTCGCTGCTCGACATCACCCTGCCCAACCCGGTGGCCACCGGCCGCGATCTGCTGGTGGAAGTGCACGCCGTTTCGGTCAACCCCGTGGACACGAAAGTGCGCAAAAGCAGCTCGCGCAGCGGCGACGGGCCCGACTACAAGGTGCTGGGCTGGGACGCCAGCGGCATCGTCCGCGCCGTGGGCCCTGATGTGACGCTGTTCCAGCCCGGCGACCGCGTCTGGTACGCGGGCTCCATCGCACGCCAGGGCACCAACAGCGAACTGCACCTGGTGGATGAACGCATCGTGGGCCATGCCCCCCAATCGCTCGACTTTGCCGAAGCCGCCGCGCTGCCGCTGACCACCATCACCGCGTGGGAGCTGCTGTTTGACCGCCTCGGTGTGGCCCCTGGCAAGCAGCCCACCCACAAGACCCTGCTCATCATTGGCGCGAGCGGCGGCGTGGGCTCCATCCTCACGCAGCTGGCGGCGCGGCTCACCAGCCTCACGATCATCGGCACCGCATCGCGCCCCGAAACGCAGCAGTGGGTGCGCGACCTGGGCGCCCACCACGTCATCGACCACAGCCAGCCGCTCACACAAGAGCTGACCCGCATCGGCCACCCCACGGTGGACATCATCGTGAGCCTCACGCAGACCGACGCGCACTTCGACCAGATCGTCGAGGCCATCGCGCCGCAGGGCCAGTTCGCACTGATCGACGACCCCGTCTCACTCGACGTGACGAAATTCAAGCGCAAGTCAGTGTCGGTGCACTGGGAGCTGATGTTCACCCGCGCACTGTTCGGCACCGCCGACATGATCGGCCAGCACCGGCTGCTGACCGAGGTGGCACAGCTGGTGGATGCGGGGCTGATTCGCACGACGCTGGACCAGCGCTTTGGAACGATCAATGCCGAGAATCTGAAGCGCGCGCATGCGCTGATCGAGAGCGGCAAGGCGCGGGGCAAGCTGGTGCTGGAGGGGTGGGCCTGAAGCACTGCGGCCCCCCCAGGGGCGCCGCGTCATCAGTGCAGTGGCTTGTGTATCGGGTTGAAAATACTGTATTTATAAACAGTTATTCAGGTATAAAACGAGGCTCACAACTGAGGAGACCTCCCATGCTGGACCACATGACCTTCCGTGTCACCGACATCGCCCGCACCAAGGCGTTCTACACCGCCGCCCTCGCGCCTTTGGGCTACAGCCTGTGTTTTGAAGGCAACTACGGCTCGAACATGCTGGGCTATGCCTACCCGGCTCCGTCCGAGCCCGACGGCAAGAAGGCGGATGTGTGGTTCATCGACGGCCCCTCGCCCTACGGCGGCCCGCCCGCCACCACGGGCTGCCACCTGGCGTGGCGGGCCACCACGCGGGCCCAGGTCGATGCCTTCTACCGCGCCGCCATCGAAGCCGGGGGCCAAGACAACGGCGCCCCGGGCCTGCGGCCCGACTACCACCCCCACTATTACGGCGCGTTTGTCATCGACCCCGAGGGCAACAACATCGAGGCGGTGTGCCACCTGCCGGAGTAAGAAACACCGCTGCACCCTCCGCAGAGGGCGCGCCGCCAAGCGAGTGCCCCCGTGGAACTGGCTTTGCCAGGCCACCGGGTGCGTCCCCCTGGGGGGAAGCGGCGCAGCCGCTCAGGGGGGTCAGTCGAGTTTCACGCCTGCCGCTTTGATGATCTCGCCCCAGCGCTTGGACTCGGAGCGTGCCATGGCGCGGAACTGCTCGGGCGTGCCGGGCAGGGCTTCCATGCCGAAGTCGGCCATGCGCTTGACCACGGCGGGGTTGAGCAAGGCCTTGTTCAGGTCGCCGTTCAGGCGCGCCGTGATCGCAGCGGGCAGACCGGCGGGCGCCAGGATGCCCTGGAACGCAAACACTTCGGTGTTGGGCACACCGGCTTCTGCCAAGGTGGGCACGTCCGGCAGCGCGGCCACGCGCTTGGCCGAGCCAATGGCCAGCGCACGCACCTTGCCCGAGGTGATGACGGGCAGGCCAGCGGCCAGGTCCAGGAACATGCAGGGCACCTGGCCGCCCATCACGTCCTGCAGCGCGGGCGCGGCGCCGCGGTAGGGAATGTGGGTGAGGAAGGTCTTGGTGCGGTTCTTGAACATCTCCATCGCCAGGTGGTGTGGCGAACCATTGCCGGGCGATGCGTAGTTGAGCTTGCCGGGGTTGGCGCGCGCGTAGGCGAGGAATTCCTTCACCGTCTTGGCTTCAAACGCCGGGTGCACCACCAGCGCCAGCGGAAAGCGGCTGATGCCGCCCACGTAGGTGAAGTCCTTTTCAGGGTTGAACGGCAGCTTGGTGAACAGGTGTTCGTTGTAGGCCAGGATGGCGTTGTCGGCCGACATGAAGGTGTTGCCGTCGGGCTTGGCCGTGGCCACCATCTGGCCGCCGATGTTGGTGGAGGCGCCAGGGCGGTTGTCCACCACGATCTGCTGGCCCAGCGTCTGGCGCATGGCCTCGGCCACGGTGCGGGCCAGCACGTCGGTGCCGCCACCGGCGGGGTACGGCACCACCCAGCGCAGGGGCTGGTCGGGCCAGGCGGATTGGGCGGCGGCCCAGGGCGCGGCGGTAGTAGCGCCTGCGGCGGCCAGGGCGGACAAGAGGGTACGGCGTTGCATGGGGTTGTCTCCTTGATACTATGAATTTGATAGCTGCAAGCGCATGTTCCTCTATCGCATGCAGCCGTTTTTATTCAAATTTTGCTCTGCGGGGCCTCAGGCGGCCGGTGCGGCAATGGCCTGGTCGATGGCACCAAAAATGCTGGCGCCGTCCTTGCCCTTGACCTCGATGCGGATGGTGTCGCCAAACTTCATGAAGTCGGTGCTGGGCTTGCCGTCCTGGATGGTTTCGATGCAGCGCTTTTCGGCGATGCAGCTGTAGCCCTTGGGCCATTCCATGCGGCCGTTCTGCTCCACGCCCTTGTTGCTGACGGTGCCGCTGCCCACGATGGAGCCGGCGCGCACGTTGCGCGTCTTGGCGATGTGGGCAATGAGCTGGCCGAAGTGGAAGGTCATTTCGGGGCCCGCGTCGCACATGCCGACCTTGCGGCCGTTCCAGGTGGACTGCACGGTGAGGTTGACGCGGCCGTGGTCCCAGGCGTCGCCCAGCTCGTCCAGTGTGACGGCCACGGGGCCGAAGGCGGTGGCGGGCTTGCTCTGGAAGAAACCAAAACCCTTGGCCAGCTCGGCCGGGATCAGGTTGCGCAGGCTCACGTCGTTGGCAATCATCACCAGGCGGATGCCGTCCAGCGCCTGGTCGGCATTGGTGCCCATCTTCACGTCGCCAGTGATGACGGCGATCTCGGCCTCGAAGTCGATGCCCATGGCTTCGCTGGGCACCACGACATCGTCGCAGGGGCCGATGAAGTCGTCGCTGCCGCCCTGGTACATCAGGGGGTCGGTGTAGAAGCTTTCGGGCACTTCGGAGTTGCGCGCTTTTCGCACCAGTTCAACGTGGTTGATGTAGGCCGAGCCGTCGGCCCACTGGTAGGCGCGAGGCAGCGGGGCCATGCACTGGGCGGGGTCGAAGGGGAAGGCGTGGCGCGCGCGGCCGCTGTTGAGCTGGTCGTACAGGTCCTGCAGCTGGGGCGAGAGGAAGCCCCAGTCGTCCAGCACCTGCTGCATCTTGCTGGCAATGCCGGTCGCATAATGGGCCGTTCCCAGGTCGCGGGAGACGACAACCAGTTGGCCGTCGCGCGAGCCGTCTTTGTAGGTAGCGAGTTTCATGGTGGCAGGACCTTTGTCTCAAGGGGTTGAAGGTTTCACCCAACACGAATTACGCTTGGGTAAATTGATTTAACTAAACAAAACTCGCAAATTTTAGTGCACATGGACAAAGAACGTGCAGGAATTCAATCGGTCGAGGTGGGTTTTGCCCTGCTGGAGGGGCTGACGCGCTCGCGCGGACCGCTGATGCTCAAGGATGTGGCCGCCTCGGCGGGCATGAGCGCGGCCAAGGCGCACCGGTATCTGGTGAGCTTTCAGCGCCTGGGCCTGGTCACGCAAGACCCCCGCACCGCGCGCTATGACTTGGGCCCGGCCGCACTCAAGCTGGGGCTGGCCTCGCTGACGCGGCTCGATGGCGCGCGCCTGGCCCGCGAACGCATGCCCGCGCTCATGGAAACCATCGGCCACACGCTGGCGCTGGCCGTGTGGGGCAACCACGGCCCCACCATCGTGCACTGGGAGGAATCGCCCCAGGCCGTCACCGCCAACCTGCGCCTGGGCGACGTGATGCCGCTGCTGTCGTCGGCCACGGGCCGGTGTTTTGCGGCCTTCATGTCGCCCGAGGTGGTGGCGCCGCTGCTCAAAGAGGAGCTGGCCCGCGCCGTGAAGATGCGCCGCACCGACCTGCCCGCCACCATGGCCGAAGTGAACGCACTGCTGGCCGAGGTGCGCGAGCGCGGCGCCGCCCGCGTGGTGGACACGCTGCTGCCGGGCATCGTCGCCTTCTGCGCGCCGGTTTTCGATGCCGACGGTCACCTGGAGCTGGGCATCACCACGCTGGGATCCATCGCCACCTTTGACCCCGAATGGGGCGGCGCCATTGATGCACCGCTGCGCGCGGCCGCAGCCCAGCTGTCCAGCGACCTGGGCGCAGGCAGCGCCTGACGGCCCCGTACCCGCACACACAAGCAGCGAGCAGATGCCACGGCGCGCGCTGGTTTTCATCACGGCCCTGGTGCTGGCCCTGCACTGGCTGGTGCTCAGCGGCGTGCCCCTGGCCTGGGACAGCCCTGCACAGCCGTCCAGCCAGGTGTTCAGCACGCGCAGCATCGCGCCCGCACCGCCCCCACCAGCCGTTGCGCCCTCCGGCGTGACCGCCGTCCCCGTTGCCGCACCGCAGCCCCCGGCCCGTAAAAAGGCGCCCTCCCCCAAGCGCCCCCCAGCCCCTGTCGCCGCAGACCGTCCCGAGGCGCCACTGGCGGCCGCCCCTGTCACAGAAGCCGGCGCGCCTGCGGACCCTGGTGCCACAACCCCCGTGGCCAGCGCAACCTCTGACACGCCTGCCAACGACGCCGCCCCGGCGCCCGCGCCTGCGGCATCGGCACCGGCCGCCCCCCCAGAGCCCACGGCTGAAGACGCCCAGCCCGGCACGGGCGTGGACATCCGCCCGCCCGGAGGCACCGGCCGCAGTGCCGGCGCCCCGCCGCCGCCCGTGCGCATGCCTGCCCCCACGCGCCTCGCGTTTGATGTGAGCGGCCAGGCCAAAAAATTCGCCTACAGCGCCCGGGCCGAGCTGCTGTGGCAGCAGGTCGGCAACCGCTACGAGGCGCGCCAGGAGATCAGCGCCTTTCTGGTAGGCACCCGCACGCAGCGCAGCGTGGGCACGGTCACGGAGCAAGGACTGCTGCCCGAGAAGTTCTCCGACAAATCCCGCAGCGAGCAGGCCGCGCATTTTGACTACGACAAGGGCCGCGTCACCTTCAGCGCCAACACGCCCGATGCCGTGGCAGGCCCCGGCGTGCAGGACCGGCTGAGCCTGTTCATCCAGCTGGGCGCGATGCTGGCCGCAGACCCGGGCCGGTTTGTGCCTGGCACCCAGATCACGCTGACCACGGTGAGCGCCCGCAGCGCCGACCGCTGGACCTTCACCGTGGAAGGCCCCGAAACCCTGGACCTGCCCGCCGGGCCCACGCCTGCCCTCAAGCTGCTGCGCCTGCCCCGCAAGGACTACGACCAGAAGGCCGAACTCTGGGTGGCGCCGGGGCTGGGTTATCTGCCCGTGCGCATCAAGCTCACCCAGGCCAACGGCGATTTCGCCGACCTGCTGCTGCGCGCCAGCAGCCCACCCTGAGAACCTGTTCAAAGCACTGCCTCCGATGGCTCGCGCCGCACGGAGTGTTGCGCCCATACGCCATCCGGGCAAAAAACCCCCGCGAACCCGGCGTGCTCCGTTTTTCATGAAATACTGCAACGCAGCAGGGGACTAAAGCCGTGGTTTACCTAAGAACCTGTTCAAAGTCTTTTTGGAGTTGCACAAGTACCTTACCGGGATGGGATGCAAGGCGCCGTGCGCGGCCGATAGCCCATGCTATCGGCAAGCGCCGCAACGCCGCAGACCGCCCGGCAAGGCACTTGCCCGAAGGGTTGGAGTGAAATCGGGCGATTGAACGCCCCGGCTGCTTGCATGGGCACGAGCCCGTGCGGCGCATCCGAAGCTTCCACTCATCCCGATTGCACTCCAATGCAATCTCCAAAAAGACTTTGAACAGGTTCTAAGGCCCTTGAACTCTGCGCACCCGCTGTCATCTGACATCTATATCGACAAGGGGAACACGATGCACATGCTCTACGACTCAGAATCCTTCGTGGTGGTCCATATGCTGCCCGATGCCGTGGAGAAAAAGAGCGCCCAGGTGCTCAACGACACCGCCCCCGCCGTTCCCCAGCTTGCACGCCATGGTTTTGAAATCGTGGACAAGCGCTCCGGCAAAGAGGTCTACCTGGACGGTTCCTGGGCCGAGATGTTCCAGGAACAGATCCTGGCCTGGCAGCGCGACACGCCCACCCAGGAAGAAGTGGAAGACGCACTGGACCGCTACGCGGGCCTGGCGCAGAACCCGGTGGTGGTGCACTGAAAGCTGGAGCATCGAGTCCCGCCCCCGTCGCTCGGGGGCGGCTACCAGCCACTCAAATCTCGATGTGATCGGGACGCAGGCCTTGCACACAACGCGCGTGCATTGCCAGATACGCCGCCTCAATGTCGCTCGCAAACTGTTTTGCGTTGAATAGCGGGGCTTGGTTTTTTTCCGCATCCAGTTTGTCGCGCAGCGCCTGCAACCGGACAGGGTCCTGTGCCAGCGCAATGGCGAGCGCTTCATATTCCTCTGCAGTGTGGGTCACCAACTCCGGCATTCCTACCGCCTGCAGCAGACTGGCGGCCACTCGCGCGGCGAACGATTGGCCTGCCCGCGTCAGGACTGGCAGGTCTGCCCAGAGCGCGTCACTCGCAGTGGTGTGGGCGTTGTACGGCAAGGTATCAAGGAACAGGTCGGCCAAGCGGTGCCGCGCCAAGTGATCGTACAACGGCATGCGCGGCGCAAACACCAGGCGATCACCGGCGACGCCTCTGGACTGCGCCTCAGCGCGCAGGTTGTCCATGACGCTGGCATTGCCTTCGAAGAGCCACAAGACACTGCCCGGCACCGCTTGCAGGATGCGCATCCAGCTGTCGAAAACCGGGGGACGAATCTTGTAATTGTTGTTGAAGCAACAAAATACGAAACCACTGCTTGGAAGCCCCAGTTCCTCACGCGTGAACACCCTGTCACTGATTCTGCGCTTCGCGTCATTGACCTGGTAGCTGTGCGGCAGGTACACCACCTTCTCGGTAAAGAACTCTCTCTCCTTTTCCGGAATGACCACCCTGTCGGCCACGACGTAGTCCATATAAGGCGCCCCTGTCGTTCCCGGATATCCCAGGTAACTGACCTGCACGGGAGCACAGCGATGGGAAAAAATTCCAAAGCGCTGGTCTGTTGTGAAGCCCTTCAGATCGACGGCGATATCTATGCCCAACTCTCTGGACATGCGGGCAACATCAATGTCTCTGTGCTCACGCACGTCGATAAAGTGATCGAAGCTGGCGGCCAGGCGTTCTCGCATTGAGTCCTGGACATTCGGCCCGTAGGAAAACGCGAACCACTCAAAACGCTGCCGGTCGTGCTTTTCAAAAAGCTCCGCCATGAGGAATGCAGTCGCATGGCCGTAAAAATCTGCGGAATAGTAGCCCACGCGGATTTTTTGAGAGGGCGCACGTTGAAAAATGGCGCCCAGAGAATGGTTTTCCGGGAAGTCTGCCGCTACGCGATTGATAGCAGCCTGCATCTGCAATGCGGGGGAGTCAAACAACGACAACGCCACAAAAGGCGGCACATTGTTTTCCCCAGCACGAATACTTTCTTCGCAGCGCTTCAAATCGGCAGACAGCCCGCTCCAGTCGCACGCGTGAACACGGCTGTTCGCAATCCAGCCGAACAAATGCTGGTTGTCCGGCTGCATATCGGACGCCGCCATGAAGTCTGCCAGCGCCTGCGCATGTCTGTTAAATCGTACGTGGAGACCCGCGCGGTTGAAGTACAAGCCAGGCCTGTCCGGGGCCATCCAGATGGCCAAGTCGTATGTGCCAAGCGCGTCGGCAAACTGCCCTGCATCGGTCTGCGCGACGGCCAGCAAGGCCAGGATGTCCAGGTCATCGGGTTGCAGCTCTGCAGCCTTTCGCAATACAGGCACGGCCTGGGCATACTGGGCCAGCGCATGCAATGCCTGCCCCAGATTCTTGTGTGCTGACACCAGCTTCTCGTCCGACTGAATGGCGGCCTGGAAGTGCGGTACCGCCAACGCCCACTGCTCCTTCTGGGCCAGGATCGCGCCCTTGCCGTTGTGGGCTTGGGCGTGTTGAGGTTGCAGCGCGAGCAACTGGTCGAAGCCAGCCAGCGCCTCATCTGCCTGGCCAAGTGCCGCGTGCAGCGTTGCCATGTTCAGCAGCGCATCAACATAGTTGCCATCCAACGCACACGCCCGCTGGTAGCACTCCAAGGCCTCATCCAACCGTTCCAGCGTCCGAAGCGCGGTTCCCTTGTTGTTGTGGGCGGCTGCCATGCGGGGTTGGGTTGCGATGGCCAGATCGTAACTCTGGAGGGCCTCTGGAACCCGCCCCAACTCCACCAGTGTCTTTCCGCGGTTGACATGGGCCTCGGCGAAATCAGCGCGCAGGGCAATGGCACGATCAAAATGCGCCAGCGCCTCCTCGCGCAGTCCCAATGCACCCAAGGCAAGCCCGCGATTGACATGGGGCGCGGGGTCCTTTGGCTGCTGTGCAATCGCTTGCGCCATCAAGTCACATGCAGCCTGGTGGTGCCCCGTCTGGTACGCCAGAACGCCGAGCATGTGCAAGGCGCCAAAATGGCGCGAATTGGCCTGCAGGATGGCGTTGTAAATTTGATTGGCTTGTGCCAACTGCCCCTGCTGGTGCAAACGCAGGGCCTGTTCGAACAATGCCGATTGCTGGGTCTGAAGACTCTGTGGAGGGCGGCCGCCCAAGTTGTACTTGATGCTCATGTTCAGGATATGCAGCCGTCCAGGGCCGCGCGCAAGATGGTTGTATGGGCGAACGCATCGCCATGGACCCTGATTGTGCGGGAGGCCGTGGCCCCACCCACCACAATCGGCCGCTGCGAGGCATCAGGTCCCGGGAGGCGGGTAAATTTTTCGGTACAGCGGGTCCACCAGCATCAGCACCGCAATCAGCCGGCACACCTGGAACGCCGTCACCACGGGCACCCCCAGCTGCAGCACCTTGGCCGTGATGGCCATCTCGGTGATGCCGCCGGGCGAAGTGCCCAGCAGCAAGGTGACCCAGGGCAGCCCCGTCGCCCAGGCCAAGGCGCCGGCAAACAGTGCACACACGCCCATCAGCGCCACCGTGCCCAGCGCCACCGACGCCAGCCAACGCGGCGCAGTGTGCAAGAACTCCGCGCGAAACCGCACGCCCAGGCTCACCCCGATCACGAGCTGCGCTGCGTTGACCATGCCCTGGGGCACCGCCGACAGGCTCTGGCCCGCCATGGTCAGGCCCATGGACACCAGCATCGCCCCCATGAACCACGGGTTGGCGCGGCCCAGCCGGTCCATCAGCAGCGCCCCTGCACCGGTCAGCAGCGCCATCAGCGCCAGCCCCGACCAGTTCACCACCCGCAGCGTGGGCGGCAGGATATCGAGGCCGTGCAGGCCGCTGAACTGCAGCGCGAACGGAATGGTCACCGTAACGATCAGCAGCCGCAGGCTGTGGCTGGCGGCCACCAGGTCAGTGCGTGCGTTTTCGCGCTCGGACAACAAGGTCATCTCGGACGCCGCTCCAATCGCGCCCGCAAAGTAGCTGGTGGCGCGCAGCATCGGTGCAGGAACACCGTGCATGCGGGGCGCATGCACGCGGTAAAGCCACGCACCAAACAGCCAGCCCAGGAACAGCGCCCACGCAATGCCCAGCACGATGGCCCACCACAGGCCGCCGATCAGAGCGACCACCTGGGGCGTGAAATACAGGCCCAGCGCGGCGCCAATGGTCCATTGCCCGGCGTTGCGCAGCGGGCCCCAGCTTTCGGTGGGGCCGCCGGCCATCGACACGACAGAAGTGGCCAGCAGTGGGCCGATCATCCAGGGCAGCGGGGTCTGCAGGGCCACACAGGCGGCGGCAGCGGCCCACGCCAAGGCCAGGGTGGCCAGGGTGCGAACAATAAAGAGGGGGCGCATACGGGAAACGGCAGGCAGGCAAGCAAACAGGCGCGGCGGGGCGCGCGCGCAACCCCGCAGTATCGCGCGAGCCACCGCCCCTGCAGCCGCCAAGGCGCTGCCCAGACGGAACGGCTGGCATCGCCACCGGGCAACGGCCGCTTGGCACCGGGCGCCAAGCAGTCCCTGGGGGCAGCAGGCGCCAAATTTCAGCCCTAGCGGCCTCTTGCGCTAGTCGAATATGCGCTTGAAGCTATATTTTTGATAGCAATCAGATCGCACCCCGCCGCGCAGCCATCTCCTGCCCCATCGCCGCAAAGGACGCGGGCGGCAGCAAAGCGGCAGCAGCAGGGTAGGCCACGCCTTCTTCGGCGGCGATGTGGGCGTCGTACCGCATGGCAAAACGGTCCAGCGCGGCCTCGTCCTGGGGCGTGAAGCCGGTGGCGCTTTCATCCAGCAACGCTTGCAGCCCGGGCCGGGCCGCTGCCCAGTCGGTGGTCATGGCCACGTGGTCGTGCTGCAGGCGCGTGACCAGCGCCCGGACCTCGGGCGTGGCCTGGGCGAGCAGCAGGGGGAACACATGCAGTTCTTCGTCCTGGTGGTGCAGCGGTGCGGCGATGTCGAAATAACGCAGCACATCCCGCGCGGCCTGGCGGGCATCGTTGTCAACGCCCTGCTTTCGCACATGCTCACGCAAGCGGCCCAGCAAACCCAGCGTGCGTTGCACGCGCTCGTGGCAGGCCTCCAGCATGGCAAAAGGCTGCTCAAAGCCCACGGCCGGTGCGCTGAAGCCGGGCAGATGCCTTGGCGCGGCAGCAGATACGGGTGCGGATGCGGATGCGGACGCAGGTACGGACGCCTGTGCCATGGCAGGCCTCAGCCAAACCGCACAGGGTGGCCCTGGCGGTCAAACGGAATGAACGCCCCATGCGCCCCACCCTTGATCGCATCCACCATGCGCTGCAAGGGCGTCTCGGCATCGGCGCTGCTGGGCGCCTGGTTCAGCGTGCCGGACATCGCCGCCGCAAACACGATGGCCCAGTCGTGGCCCGGGGCGGTGAACTGGCGGGCCTCGGTCGCCAGTGCGTCGAACGATGCCAGTTCCTGCGGCGTCTTGTCCACACACATCAGAGGCACCAGGGCACCGCCCTGCCCGGCCTCGAAGCGCGCGCGCTGCGCGGGGGTGGCGTCGTCGGGCAGCTCCACCGCCGCGAAGACGAACAGCAGGCGCTGCGGCTCGGGTTGCATGCGCGCAGCCTGCAGCAGGTCGTCAAAACTGGAAATATCCATGAAAAGGTCTCGCAATCAATGAAAGGTGGGAGCCACCAGCGCGCTTCAAAATCCAGGCACCACGCCCCGCTTGGCATCCAGTGTGCTCACATAGGCGCCTGCCGCAGGGCGTGCGCGCACCGCCTTGCGCGACAACACGGTGCCGATGCTGATGAAACACAAGGCCTGCTCGGAGGCCGCCAGTTGAAACAAGGCCCGCAGGCTCGGCGCCTTCAGCGCCTTGCCGCTGGTCAGTGCCGAACCGTAGCCTTGCGCGGTGGCCATCAGCAGCATGTTCTGCACGGCACAGCCGGCAGAGACGGTGCGCTCGGCCAGATCAATCTCGGCGTCGCCCCGCTCGGCATCCACCACCGCCAACAGCAACACCGGGGAGCGGTACGCCTTCTCGCGTGCCTGCTCGGTCTGCTCGGGGGTGGCGGCAGAGTCGCGCTCCAGCAGGGCCTGCGCAAACACATCGGCCAGCGGCGGACGCGCGGCCTGCGGCACCAGGATGAAGCGCCAGGGCAGCAGCTGGCCATGGTCTGGCGCGTGGGCTGCGGCCTGGAGGATCTGCGCCAGCTCGGCCGCATTGGGGCCTGGCCCGCCCAGGCGCTTGGGCAGAATGGTCTGGCGTGACTGGATCAACGCCGCCGCCAGCCCGGCCACATCGTCAGGCGCACTGGCCCGCGCCGCAGCAGGCTGCGCGCGAGACGAAGGGTTCAACGGCCAGGGAATGACAGACATGGGGAATCCTTCCAATGCTTACCGTGTGTCCCGGGAAGGCCGATGCGGGACCCGACCATTCATCCACAGCTCCCCAGGTGCCCACACTGCGTGCAGTAGTCGCAGCCGTCCTTGCGGATGACCGCATGGGCGCCACATTCGCTGCACTTCTTGCCCGCCATGGCCTGGGGCACGGCCACGGGCAGCGGGGCGGGCTCGTCCAGCGGCAGTTGCTGCTGCACCGGGTCGGCCACGCGGCGCGCCAGGATGTTCTGGATGGCATAGGCCATGGCCGCCACTTCGGAGTCGTGCCACATGGGCACCAGCGTGCCGTCGTCCTTGCGGTGGGTGCCCAGGCGCACCGGGCCGCGGTCCCAGGCGACCTTGCGCATGTCCGACAGCGCCCGCTCCAGAAAACCGCCACGCGCTGCGAGCGACAGCATGCGCATGCTGGACGTGATCCACTGCTGCGACTCGCCGCTCTGGCCCACCGGCATGAAGAACTCGATGGCGCGGTCCACCGTACCGTTGCCCACGCCCGTTGGCACGGGCAGGAAGGACACGATGAGGTACAGGGTCTTGTGGCCTTCCTGTGTCCAGTACTCAAGCTTCTCAGCCACCGCCGAAAGGCCCCCTTGCGGACGGCTTTCGATCACGGTGCGCATGGGGTCCACCGGGGGTGCGGGTGGCGCCACAGGCGCCGCAGCGGGCGCAGGCGCAGGTTCCGCATGGGTTTCGAGCACCGAACCCAGAATACTGTTGGGCCGGTAGGTGGCCAGGCCCTTGAGCTTGGCGCGCCAGGCCTGCAGGTACAGGTCCTTGAACCCTTCGTAGGGGTAGTCCGCGGGAATGTTCACGGTCTTGGAGATGGCCGTGTCCACAAAAGGCTGCACGGCTTCCATCATGGCGATGTGGCCTTCGGCCGGCATGGCCAGGGCCGAGACGAAGTAGTCCGGCAACGCCTCCACATCCCCGCCCAGCTCGCGGTACAGGCGCCAGGCATGGTCTTCCACCGCGTATTCGGTGGTGCTGCCGTCGGACTCGCGCTTCTTGCGCTTGTACATCCACGAGAACGGCGGCTCGATGCCATTGGAGGCATTGTCGGCAAAGGCCAGGCTCACGGTGCCCGTGGGCGCGATGGACAACAGGTGGCTGTTGCGGATGCCGTGCTGGTGGATCGCGGCCTTGAGCGATTCGGGCAGCCGGCTCGCAAACGTGCCTTCCGCCAGGTAGCCCCGCGCATCGAACTTTGGAAACGCACCTTTCTCGCGCGCCAGATCCACCGACGCGGCATACGCGGCGTCGCGCATGTACTCGGCAATGCGTGCCGCCATCGTGCGACCCTCGGGCAAGTCGTAGCGCAGGCACAGCATGGCCAGCGTGTTGCCCATGCCGGTAAAGCCCACGCCAATACGGCGCTTGGCCATGGCCTCGTCGCGCTGCTGCGGCAGCGGCCAGTAGGTCACATCGAGCACGTTGTCGAGTGCGCGCACCTGCAGTGCCACGGCCTGGGTGAATGCGTCAAAGTCAAACGCGGCCACACCGCCAAAACCAAAGGGGTGGCGCACAAAGCGGGTGAGGATGATGGGGCCCAGGTCACAGCAGCCATAGGACGGCAGCGGCTGCTCTCCGCAGGGGTTGGTCGCCGCAATGTCTTCGCAGTAGTGCAGGTTGTTGTCTTCGTTGATGCGCCCCAGGAACAGGATGCCAGGCTCGGCAAAGTCGTAGGCCGACTTCATGATCGTGTCCCACAGCTCGCGCGCGGCCACGGTGGCGTAGACCCACAGGCCATCGGCGCGCTGGCGAGCGCCCTGGGCCAGCAGTGCGGTGCCGGGGCGGGCCTTGTGCACCAGCTCCCACGGTGCGTTGTTCTGCACGGCCTGGATGAACTCGTCCGACACCCCCACCGACACATTGAAATTGTTCCAGCGGCCTGGCGTGCGCTTGGCGGTGATGAACTCGTGCACATCGGGGTGGTCGATGCGCAGCACGCCCATCTGCGCACCCCGGCGTGCGCCAGCGCTCTCCACGGTGGAGCAGGACTGGTCGAACACGTTCATGTAGCTGCACGGCCCCGATGCCATGGAGGCGGTGGCCTTCACCTGTGCGCCCTTGGGGCGGATGCGGGAGAAGTCGTAGCCCACGCCCCCGCCACGGCGCATGGTCTCGGCCGCCTCGCGCAGCGCTTCGTAGATGCCCGGAAAGCCTTCGTCATCCACGCCCTGGATGCAGTCACCCACGGGCTGCACAAAGCAGTTGATGAGGGTGGCCTGGATGTCGGTGCCCGCTGCGCTCATGATGCGGCCTGCGCCGATGGCGCCCGCCTTCAGGTTGGCGAGGAACAGGGCCTCGTACTTTGCGCGCAGCTCGGGTTTTTCGACCGAGGCCAGGGCCCGTGCCACGCGCTGGTACAGCTCGTCGGCCGTGGTTTCGCCGGGTTTGAGGTATTTCTCCCGCAGCACATCCAGGCTGATGGGCTGCAGGGACGAGGTGGGGTTGAGTGGGGGCTGGGGTTCGCGTTTCATGGGGGCCGATGATTTGGGTTTCAGGCTGAAACGGGGTTGCGTTCCGTCAAGGAGCGCTCATTCCACTCCGAATGCAGCGCCATGGCAAGTCAGTGGCCGCTCACTCGTCCACCAGCACCTGCCCATCATGCTCCACGTAGGGCTGGTAGGGGCCGGTGCCGCTGTGGTCCGACTGCGAAGCGGGCACAAATCCACCGGTCTGGACATCGAACACATGCACTTCGCCGTCCTCGATCACATAGTGCCAACCGTGCAGGCTGATCTGGCCCGACTGCACCCGGCTGCGCACCATGGGGTACTCCATGAGGCGCTCCAGCTGCAGCACCACCGCGCGCTGCTCGGTGCGGCGCAATACCTCGGGACCCGGCTGCATGGGCAACAGGGCCTCGCGCCCCAGGTCCAGCCAGCGGTTCAGGTTGGGTGCTTCGGGCGAGACCTCACCATACATCGCCTTGATGGCCCCACAGTGACTGTGGCCGCACACCACGATGCGGCGCACCTGGAGGTTGAGCACAGCAAACTCGATGGCCGCCGTGGTGCCATGGTGGCCATGCGACCCGTCGTACGGCGGGATGAACGCCCCCACATTGCGCACTAGAAACAGCTCGCCCGGCCCCGCACCAGTCAGCAGATAGGGCACCAGGCGGGAGTCGGAACACCCGATGAACAAGGTGGTGGGATGCTGCCCTTCGTCCACCAGCGCCTGGAACTGCTGGCGATACTGGGGGAAAGCGTCGTCATGGAAGCGGCGCAAGCGGTCCAGCAACTCGTCGGGCATGGGCAGGCAATCAGATATCGGTGGTGTGTGGAGCAACTACTGTACGAGCGGTGTGTCGGCCGCGTCCAGCGCCACCCCTTCGACCACGGCGGCGCCCGCCAGCAGCTGCAAATATTGGCGCAGCGCATTCACCCAGGCCTGCTGGCGCAGGGTGAGCGCAATGGCTTGGCGCACCTCTTCGAACGAGGGCTGTTGCCCCGGGTCACGCGCCACCACCTCCACCACATGCAGACCAAAGCGGCTGTGCACCAGGCGTGCCAGCACGCCGATCTCGGCGCCGCCAAACACCTCGCGCGCGAACTCGGGGGCGCATTCGGCGCGGGTCAGCCAGCCCAGGTCACCGCCCTGCTGACCACTGGGGCAGTTGGACCACTGGGCGGCGGCCTTGGCGAACTGTGCACCGCCATCGTCGGCGCAGCGCAGCTCGATCAGCAAGGCCTCGGCCCGCAGGCGCAGCTGCTTCACATCCACGCCCGGTGTCACCGCAAACAGCACATGGCGCAGTTGCGCACGCTCCCCCTGGGCATGGGCCGCAGGGTGGGCCTCGTGGTAGCGGCGGCAGGCTTCTTCTGAAGGATCAGGGAGGTCCAGCTCGCGCTCCAGCAACTGCTCAATGGCATCGGAGGCCTGGACGCTGATGGCCCCCTCGACGCCCAGCACATCGCTCGCGGGCAGCAGACCCGCTTGTTGCGCCGCCTGACGCAGCAGCTCGGTGCACGCACGCTGGCGCAGGGCCTCTTCGTCCAGCGACTCGTGCGGGGCATTGAGGGCCACGCCATTGACGCGTGCCACCTCGGCTGCCACCAAGCCCCTGCCCCCCAAGGCGCCGGCTTGTGGTGCCAGGGTGGCTTGCAGAGGCACATCGTCCATCGTTGCGACCAGGGCCTCGTAGGCCGCAGCCTGCGTCGGGGTCAGCGTGCTGGCAGGTGCTGCCGCCACGCCGCTGTCAGTGGAGCCGCATCCGCAGCTCCCGGTTCCACATCCGCTCATGGTGTGCTCCTTGATAGTCGGTGGATTTCAGGCGCGGCGGTCTTGCGACTGCATGTGGCCTGGGGGCAGGTTCAAGCGGCGCGCACGCACCACCTGGTAGGGGCGCAGCACATAGGCCAGCGTGCCAAAGCCACTCCACACATGCACCAGACGGGTGAAGGGGAAGATCAGGAAGATGCTCATGCCCAGGAACATGTGGGCCTTGAAAATCCAGCCCGCCTCGGCCAGCAGCTCCACCCCGCCACTGCGGAAGGTCACCACCCGTTGCCCCCACTCGGCCAGCTTCATCATCATGGAGCCATCCAGATGCTGCGCCGACAGCGGAATTGTGGCCAGGCCCAGTGCCAGTTGCAGCCACAGCAGCACCAGAATCAGGATGTCGCTGGTCTTGGACGTGGCGCGGATGCGAGGGTCCGACAGGCGGCGGTGCAGCAGGATGGACAGGCCGATGAAGCCCAGCGTGCCCGCGATCCCGCCGGAGACCATGGCCATGAGCTGCTTGGCGCCCGCACTCATGAAATGCTCGTACACAAAGTGCGGCGTGAGCATGCCCACCGTGTGGCCGAAGAACAGGAACAGCACGCCGATGTGGAACAGGTTGCTGCCCCAGCGCAGGCTGCCGGTGCGCAGCAGCTGCGACGAATCACTCTTCCAAGTGTACTGGTCACGGTCAAACCGCGCCCAGCTGCCGATGAAGAACACGGCCAGGCAAATGTACGGATAGATGCCAAACAGCAGGGTGTCAAGCCAGGTGGTCATGCTGAGACTCCTTCGGGTGCCCGCTCGGCGCGGGGGGTACGAACAAAATGCAGGGGCTGCGGCTGGTCGGGCTTGGACTGGCCCTGGGTGCTGCAACCGCCAAACGCTTCGGGCTCGGCCCAGACCTCGTCCATGGGCGGCTCGGGCGTGAGCGCCACCGACTGCACACGCTGGCCCGAGACTTCGAGCACGGCGGCGATCACGCTGGCGTAGGGACTGTTGCGCGCCACGAGGGCGCTGAACAGCGCATTGAGGATGTGGGCCATTTCGCCCAGAAAATCCCTGGCCACTTCGGGCGGCTGGGTAGAGGCGAACTCCAGCACCACCGGCAGGTGGTCGGGCAGCTCCTCGGCCTGGAACTGCAGGCCTGCCTTCTCGTAGGTCTGCAACAGGTCGATGAGCGCCGGGCCCCGGTCACGCGAGTCGCCGTGCACATGCTCGAACAGGTGCAGCGAGGTCTGGCGGCCGCGATCAAAGTTGTCCACGTAGCGGGCTTCGGCTTCCAGCGGGTCGAGTGCAGCCAGGTGCTCGCACACCGCCTTCAACTCCTCCATGCGCTCGGCCGTCAGGGCTTGCTCGGCCTGCAGGGCGTCGATGAGCTGTGGCATCACGCTGCGCAGCTGCGCATCGGGGTAGCTCAGCAGGTAGCCCAGGGCGCGCAGGGTCAGGCGCACGGAGGTCGGGTTCTTCTTGAACATGGTGATTCCTTCCGTGTCGCTCAAACAGTCGCTTTGATGGGAATGGTCCGCGGCTTCTTGCCACCAAACATACTGGTCTCGGTGGCGCCGTCGGAGCAACCGTTGCCAAACGAGAAGCCGCAACCGCCGCGGATGTCGAACGCGTTTTCTGCGTACTCGCGGTGGGCCGATGGGATGACGAAGCGGTCCTCGTAATTGGCAATCGCCATCACGTGGTACATCTCCTCGACCTCGGCCATCGACAGGCCCGCCTGCTTGAGCACCGACAGGTTCTGGCGCTGCTCCACATGCTTGTCGCGCTGGTAGGTGCGCATGGCCAGCATGCGCTCCAGCGCCCGCACCACGGGTCCGGTGTCACCGGCGGTGAGCAGGTTGGCCAGGTACTGTACGGGGATGCGCAGCTGCGACACGTCGGGGATCTCGCCATTCACGCCCACATGGCCGGCATTGGCAGCGGCCGTGATGGGCGACAGGGGCGGTACATACCAGACCATGGGCAGCGTGCGGTACTCGGGGTGCAGCGGCAGGGCCACCTTCCAGTCCACCGCCATCTTGTAGACGGGGCTGTTGCGGGCGGCGTCCATCCAGCTGTCCGGGATGCCGTCGATGCGGGCCTGCTTGATGACATCGGGGTCGTTCGGATTCAGGAAGATGTCGAGTTGCGCCTGGTACAGGTCGCGGTCGCGTTCCACGCTGGCGGCTTCCTGGATGCGGTCTGCGTCATACAGCAGCACACCCAGGTAGCGGATGCGGCCCACGCAGGTTTCCGAGCACACGGTCGGCTGGCCCGCTTCGATGCGGGGATAGCAGAAGATGCACTTCTCGGCCTTGCCCGATTGCCAGTTGTAATAAATCTTCTTGTAGGGGCAGCCTGAGACGCACATGCGCCAGCCACGGCACTTGTCCTGGTCGATCAGCACGATGCCATCTTCCTCGCGCTTGTAGATCGAGCCGCTGGGGCACGATGCCACGCACGCCGGGTTCAGGCAGTGCTCGCACAGGCGCGGCAGGTACATCATGAAGGTGTTTTCGAACTGGCCGTAGATGTCCTTTTGCACATCGTCGAAGTTCTTGTCCTTGCTGCGCTTGCTGAACTCGCCGCCCAGGATTTCTTCCCAGTTCGGGCCCCACTCGATCTTCTCCATGCGCTTGCCGGTGATCAGGCTGCGCGGGCGGGCCGTGGGTGCGGCCTTGGTTTCAGGCGCGGACTGCAGGTGGTCGTAGTCGAACGTGAAGGGCTCGTAGTAGTCGTCGATCTGCGGCAGGTTGGGGTTGGCGAAGATGCGCATGAGCAGCTTCCACTTGCCGCCCTGGCGGGGTGCGATGGAGCCGTCGGGGCTGCGCACCCAGCCGCCATTCCACTTGTCCTGGTTTTCCCATTCCTTGGGGTAGCCGATGCCGGGCTTGGTCTCGACGTTGTTGAACCAGGCGTATTCCACCCCGGGGCGGCTGGTCCAGACGTTCTTGCAGGTGACGGAACAGGTGTGGCAACCAATGCACTTGTCCAGGTTCAGCACCATGCCGATTTGTGCGCGAATTTTCATCGTGTTTCTCCTTGGCTTCAGGCGTGGGCTGCGGTGCTGGACACAGGCTCATCGTCGAGCCAGTCCACGCGGTCCATCTTGCGCACTAGCACGAACTCGTCGCGGTTGGTGCCGATGGTTCCGTAGTAGTTGAAGCCGTAGCTGTACTGTGCGTAGCCGCCAATCATGTGGGTGGGCTTGAGCACGATGCGCGTGACCGAGTTGTGGATACCGCCACGGGTGCCGGTGATCTCGGAGCCTGGGGTGTTGATGATCTTCTCTTGCGAGTGGTACATCATCACCATGCCGGGGTTTACACGCTGGCTCACCACCGCACGGGCTGCAATGGCACCGTTGGCGTTGAAGAGTTCGACCCAGTCGTTGTCCACGATGCCAGCGACCTTGGCGTCGTCCTCGCTCAGCCACACCACCGAGCCACCCCGGTTGAGCGTGAGCATCATCAGGTTGTCGCTGTACGTGCTGTGGATGCCCCACTTCTGGTGCGGCGTGATGAAATTCAGCGCGATCTCGCGGTTGCCGTTGGGCTTCTTGCCTTCCACTTCTTCCAGCGTCTTGAGGTGCACGGGTGGGCGGTAGCTCACGAAGCCTTCGCCAAAGTCACGCATCCACGGGTGATCTTGGTAGAACTGCTGGCGGCCCGTGAGGGTGCGCCATGGGATGTACTCGTGCACGTTGGTGTAGCCGGCGTTGTAGCTGACCTTTTCGCTTTCCAGGCCAGACCAGGTGGGCGAGCTGATGATCTTGCGCGGCTGCGCCTGGATATCGCGGAAGCGGATCTTCTCGTCTTCGCGGTGCAGAGCCAGGTGCACATGGTCGCGCCCAGTCTGCTTGCCCAGGGCTTCCCAGGCCTTGCAGGCCACGTGGCCGTTGGTTTCGGGCGCCAGCATCATCACCACTTCGGTGGCGTCGATGTCGGTCACGATGCGGGGCATGCCCTGCGTCACGCCCTCTTCCTTCACGCGGCCGTTCAGGTCGCCCAGTTGGCCGACTTCGGTCTGCGTGTTCCAGCCGATGCCCTTGCCGCCGTTGCCTGCCTTGTCCATCAAGGGGCCCAGGGCGGTGAAGCGCTTGTAGAGGTTGGGGTAGTCGCGCTCGACAACGGTGACCTGCGGCGCCGTCTTGCCGGGGATCAGTTCGCACTCGCCCCGCTTCCAGTCGCGCACGCCGTAGGGCTGGGCCATTTCACCCGCCGTGTCGTGCATGATGGGTGTAAGCACCACGTCCTTTTCCACGCCCAGGTGGCCCACGCTGACCTCGCTCACAGCCTTGGCGAAACCCTTGTAGATCTCCCAGTCGCTCTTGGCCTGCCAGGCAGGGTCCACCGCCGTGGACAGCGGGTGGATGAAGGGGTGCATGTCGCTGGTGTTGAGGTCGTTCTTCTCATACCAGGTGGCCGTGGGCAGCACGATGTCCGAATACAGGCAGGTCGTGCTCATGCGGAAGTCGAGCGTGACCAGCAGGTCCAGCTTGCCTTCGGGTGCGTTGGTGTGCCACTGCACTTCCTCAGGCTTGGCCTCGTCTTTGCCCAGGTCCTTGCCCTGCACGCCGTGGGTGGTGCCCAGCAGGTGCTTGAGGAAGTATTCATGCCCCTTGCCCGACGAGCCCAGGATGTTGGAGCGCCACACGAACATGTTGCGCGGCCAGTTGGACGGATGGTCCGGGTCCTCGCAGCTCATCGTGAGCGTGCCGTCCTTCAGAGACTTGACGACGTAATCCTTCGCGTCCATACCCGCTGCAGCGGCATCCTTGGCCACCTGCATGGGGTTGGTCTTGAGCTGGGGCGCTGATGGCAGCCAGCCCATGCGCTCGGCGCGCACGTTGTAGTCGATCTGCGCGCCGTGGTAGGC
Organism: Acidovorax sp. Root568; assembly: GCF_001427445.1. Taxonomy (NCBI): domain Bacteria; kingdom Pseudomonadati; phylum Pseudomonadota; class Betaproteobacteria; order Burkholderiales; family Comamonadaceae; genus Acidovorax; species Acidovorax sp. Root568. The sequence goes on from NZ_LMGP01000014.1 coordinate 443,058, forward strand.
CTTCTTGTCAGCCAGGGGCGAGAGGATTTCCTCCATGCCCAGCTTCTCGTAGCGCCACTGGTCGGTGTGGGCGTAGAAGAAACTCGTGCTGTTCATCTGGCGCGGTGGGCGGATCCAGTCCAGCGCAAAGGCCAACGCCGTCCAGCCCGTCTGTGGGCGCAGCTTTTCCTGGCCCACATAGTGCGCCCAGCCGCCACCGCTTTGACCAATACAGCCGCACAGCATCAGCATGTTGATGATGCCCCGGTAGTTCATGTCACTGTGGTACCAGTGGTTCATGGCCGCGCCGATGATCACCATGGACTTGCCATGCGTCTTGTCGGCGTTGTCGGCAAACTGGCGCGCCACGGTGATGATCTGCTCGCGCGGCACGCCGGTGATGGCCTCTTGCCAGGCAGGGGTGTAGGGGCGGTCGGCGTCGTAACCGCCACCGGGCTCTTCGCCCGGTAGGCCTCGGTCAATGCCGTAGTTGCCCGCCAGCAGGTCGAACACGGTGGCCACCATCACGCGGCCCTGGGCTTCGTGCCCGGCCAGCTCCAGGTGGGACACCGGCACGCGGCGCACCATCACATCGCCGCCTTGTTCGTTGGCCGTGAAGTTGGGCGTTGCCACGCCGCCGAAGTACGGGAAGGCCACATCAGCCACATCATGGGCCTGCGCGCCGTCCTCGATCACCGAGAGCTTGAGCTTGACGGTGTTGCCGGTGCGCGCTTCCTTGTTCTCCAGGTTCCACAGGCCCTGGTCGGCACGTCCGTCGGCCCCCCAGCGGAAGCCGATGGAGCCATTGGGCAGCGTGACCTGGCCCAGTTCGTCGTAGCCCACGGTCTTCCAGTCGGGGTTGTTGGACTGGTCGAGCTTGTTCGGAAAGTCGCTGGCGCGCACATAGCGGTCGGGCACCATCACCGTGCGGCCATCGGGCAGCGTCTTTTCCTTCAGCACCACCAGGAGCGGCAGGTCGGTGTAGCGGCGCGCATAGTCGTCGAAGTACGCCGAACGGCCCTTGCCGCCGTCCTTGAAGTAGAACTCCTTCAGGATCACATGGCCCATGGCCATGGCCACGGCAGCGTCGGTGCCCTGCTTGGGATGCATCCACAGATCGCCCAGCTTGGCGACTTCGGAGTAGTCTGGCGTGATGGACACCACCTTGGTGCCCTTGTAGCGCACCTCGGTCAGGAAGTGCGCATCCGGCGTGCGCGTCTGGGGCACATTGGAGCCCCAGGCAATGATGTACGAGCTGTTGTACCAGTCGGCCGACTCGGGCACGTCGGTCTGCTCGCCCCAGGTCTGCGGGCTGCTGGGAGGCAGGTCGCAGTACCAGTCGTAAAAACTCATGCACACGCCGCCCATCAGGCTGAGGTAGCGGCTGCCTGCAGCGTACGAAATCATCGACATCGCCGGGATGGGCGAGAAGCCGATGATGCGGTCCGGGCCGTGCTTCTTGATGGTGTACACGTTGGCCGCAGCGATCATCTGGTTGACTTCGTCCCAGGTGCTGCGCACAAAGCCGCCCAGGCCGCGCTGCTTTTGCCATTCGCGCTTGGAGGCATCGTTCTCGACGATGCTGGCCCAGGCGTCCACCGGGCTCTTGGCCAGGGCGATGGCGGCGCGCCAATGCTTGAGCAGGCGGCCGCGCACCATGGGGTACTTCACGCGGTTGGCGCTGTACAGGTACCAGCTGTAGCTGGCGCCGCGTGCACAGCCACGGGGTTCGTGGTTGGGCAGGTCGGGCCGTGTGCGGGGGTAGTCGGTCTGCTGGGTTTCCCAGGTGACGATGCCGCCCTTGACGTAGATCTTCCACGAGCAGGAGCCCGTGCAGTTCACGCCGTGGGTGCTGCGCACGATCTTGTCGTGTGCCCAGCGGTCACGGTAGGCGTCTTCCCAGGTGCGGTCTTCACCATTGGTTTCGCCATGGCCCTGGGCAAAGGTCTCGCGGGGCTGCGAGAAGTACGAAAGGCGGTCGAGGAAATGGCTCATCGGGGGCTCCTTGTTCTGTTCTGTTCTGTTCAGGGGTCATCAGCAAGGCATGGCGGCGTTCTTGCGCGCGTAGTGCCACCAGGTGATCACGATGCAAACGAGGTAGAAGGCGAAGAACGTCCACAGCGCGGCATGGGGGCTGCCGGTCAGCGCAATGGAGCTGCCATAGCTCTTGGGAATGAAGAACCCGCCGTAGGCCGCCATGGCGGCCGTGAAGCCCAGCGTGGCGGCGCCCAGGGTGTTGCCTTCCTTGTTGGCCTGGGCCACGGCTGCAGTGTTGCGGGGGTCCACACCGCGCATGGCTTCGGTCAGGAAGATCACGGGGATCATGCGGAAGGTGGAGCCATTGCCGATGCCGGTGGTGAGGAACAGCACCAGGAAGCACACGAAGAAGCCTGCAAACTGACCTTCATTGCCTGCGGATGGCAGGAACACCGTGACGCCCACCACGGCAATCGCCATGACGATGAAGTTCCACAGCGTGACGCGCGCGCCGCCGAGCTTGTCGGCCAGCCACCCGCCAAACGGCCGGACCACCGCGCCCACCAGCGGCCCCAGCCACGCGTAGGCCAGGGGATTGATGTTAGGAAACTGGCTCTTGATGAGCAGCGGAAAGCCTGCGGCATAGCCGATGAACGACCCGAAGGTGCCGAGGTACAGCACACACATCAGCCAGTTGTGCTTGCGCTTGAAGATGGCGGCCTGCGCAGCGAACGAGGCACGCGCATCGGCAATGTCGTTCATGCCGAACCAGGCGGCCAGCGCCGTCAGCGCAATCCATGGCACCCAGATGAAGGCGGCGTTCTGCGTCCACACCTGCGCGGTCTGGCCGTTCTTCACAATGGTCTGTGCATCGCCACCAAAGACCCCAAAGATACCGGCCGTAACGACCAGAGGGCTGAGGAACTGCACCACCGACACGCCCAGGTTACCGAGGCCCGCATTCACACCCAGCGCGGAGCCCTTGCGCTCCTTCGGAAAGAAGAAGCTGATGTTGGCCATGCTGGAGCTGAAGTTGCCGCCGCCCAGGCCACACAGCAGCGCGAGGATGAGCATGGTGGGGTAGGCGGTGGTGTTGTCCTGCACCGCAAAGCCGATGCCGATGGCCGGGATCAGCAGCGAGGCGGTGGAGATCGCCGTCCAGCGGCGGCCACCGACCAGCGGCACCATGAACGAGTAGAAGATGCGCAGCGTGGCGCCCGAGAGCGCGGGTGCCGCCGCCAGCCAGAACAGCTGGTTGGTCGAATACTTGAAGCCCAGGCCCGGCAGGCTCACGGCGACCACGCTCCAGACCTGCCAGATGGCAAAGGCCAGGAACAGCGCAGGCACCGAGATCCACAGGTTGAGCTTGGCGATGGCTTCGCCTTCGCGCTCCCAGAACGATTTGTCCTCCGGGGCCCAGAGGGTGAGCAGACGCCCCTGGCGCCCGCTGGTGGTGGTGGCAGACATGGTGAGTTTTCCTTGAAAGATCAACGGGTGGCTGGTTGCGCAACAGCGCCCTGCGAACCCATGAGACGGGTGTTGCGCACTTCGGTGAAGTACATCCAGATGAGCGAGACCCACACCACGCCGTACATCAGCATGAAAGCGCTGGAGCGGATGCCGGTAAGGTCCATCAGCGCACCGAACAGGATCGGCAGCACGAACCCGCCCAGGCCACCAGCCAGACCCACGATGCCGCTGATGGCGCCGATGTTGTGGGGGTAGTCGTCGCTGATGTACTTGAAGACACTGGCCTTGCCGAAGGCCCAGCAAATGCCCAGCAGAAACATGAGACCGGTGAACAGGTACACGTTCAGGCCGATGTGGAAGGTCTTGGGGCCGTTGACGGTGACGATGGTGAAATCGGTCTGGGGGTAGCTCAGCAGGAACAGGCAGATCCAGCTCACCCACATCACCCACCAGGTCACGCTGTGGGCGCCGTACTTGTCGGACAGCATGCCTCCAATGGCGCGCAGCACACCACCGGGCAGCGAGAAGCACGCGGCCAGCAGTGCCGCCACGCGGATATCAAGGCCAAACTCGCCCACGTAGTACTGCACCATCCACAGCGACAGCGCCACGTAGCCGCCAAACACGATGCTGTAGTACTGGCAGTACTTGAGGACCTTGGGGTCCTTGAGCGCCTTGAGCTGGTCGGTGAACTTGACGTTGCTGGGCACCAGGTGGGCCGGATCGCTGTAGCTGAACAGCCAGAACAGCACCAGGGTGCCCAGCATGATGGCCGCATACACCTGCGGCACCATGGTCCAGCCGAAGGCCACCAGCAGCACCGGCGCCACGAACTTGTTCACGGCTGCACCCGAGTTACCCGCGCCATACACACCCATGGCCGTGCCCTGGCGATGCTTGGGGAACCAGCGCGCCACATACGGCGTACCCACTGAGAACGAGCCCCCGGCCAAGCCCACGAACAGGCCGATCGTCAGGAAGTGCCAGTACTCCGTGGCATAGCTCATGAGCCAGATGGCAGGCACGGCGGTGGCCATGACGGCCGCCATCACGATGCGGCCACCGAACTTGTCGGTCCAGATACCCAGGGGCACCCGCACCAGCGAGCCCGTGAGCACGGGCATGGACATCAGCAGCCCGAACTGCGTGGAGTTCAGGTTCAGCATCTTCTTGATGGGGATGCCGATGACGCCAAACATCATCCACACCATGAAGCAGACCGTGAAGGCGAAGGTGCTGACGATCAGCACCGACCAAGCCTGGCGAGTGCGCTGAGGGCTGTCGCCCGGGGGCAGGGTTGCGTTGGCCATTGCGCGATTCCTCTCTTTTTGCATGAGAGGAATGGTCGCGTTCGTGGCACCCTTTGCACATCCTTCACTCGACCAGCCGGGGCGCGGCAGAAGGACTAGGCCGCGCTGTGGGGCACATCATCCGAAAGAACTACTCCCTGCGGCAAGCATCCCGGGCAGGCAAGCGAGCAAACGCAGGCTGCGGAGCGCTGTGCCACCAGCCAAACGCGTGACAGTGCGTTATTCAGTCGACACCTTTGAACTTGAAGCAGCCGTTCTGGCTGAGCCCTTCGACAGGCTCAGGACAGGCTTGTCGACGCCTTGCGCGGCGCTTCGACTGCGCTCAGTGAACAGTTCCAGTGGGAACGGCACTCACCGAAACAGGCCGTGGCTTCTACAGGCTCAGCCCGAACGGTGGATAAACCGGCGGCGCTGGGTGGTCCACCAACCCATGCCAGCCAGTGCACACGCCAGGCACAGCACCGCCCAATCACCCAGCGCGGGAACGGCCTTGGCGGCCACGGGGCCAAGGCCCGTGACAGTCCACGCCCCAGGGGTGCCAGGCGCTGAAAGAGTGACCCGGCTGCTGGCCGCATCGAAATCCACGTGTTGGCACACGTCTCGACCACTGGGCGACTGGAATACGACGCCTTGACACTGGCTATTCTTGCGCGCCAAAAGGCGCAGGATCATCACGCCCATGCGGCTGCCCAGCACATGGGGGCTGTTGTCTGCCCAATGTTGAAAGCTGAGCTCTATCGCCAACACACCCCCGCTGGCATTGGTGGAGGCCTGGGCGCCGACCAAGGTGGTGTCGGGGTCAGCGCTGTTGTACTGGGTCAACCCATCGCTGAATGAAAAGCTGGTGATCAGCGAAGCGATGTCGGCGTTGTTCAAATTAGCGGGTAACGGGGCCGCAGTGGTGAACGACCCCGATTGCGCCATCGCCGCCGTGAAGTTGCCACAGGCTCCAGCCGTGCAGCTGCTGTAGTTGGTGATGGCTGCGGCTGTGTACGGAACACCCGCGTAGGTGTAAGTGGCCGACCAGGCGCCCGCCTGCACCAGGGCTGCGGCCAGAAATACGAGGTACTTTTTCACGGGGATGGGTCGCCAGGTGCGCGAAGTGGAAGTGAGGGTGGTTTGATGAAAAAACTACTTCTAGCGCTTATCTGGCAAGCGCAAACAGCTATTTTTTTGGATAGCAGACTTGATGGTGAATGCCTGCAGGCCGCTGGGCAGAATTCGCACTCACATACGGCGCCGACCCACCGCCATCCAGCCCGCCCCGACCATCAGAGAGGCCAGCAGCAACAGGCCCCATTCGCCCAGCGTGGGAACTGCGGTGGAGGCCACGGGCGGAAGGCCGGAGGCTACCCAAATGCCGTTCACCAAATCGTCATTCCGCCAACTGGAAAACACGTCGCCCGCACTAGAGGCATAGCACTGATCCCCTTGCGGATTCAGCCCAACATCACTGCACACAGCGTTGTGCTGACCGCCTTGGCTCAGCGAAATCCGGTCGAGATGGTCTCCACTCGCATGGGGGGCAGGCGTTTGCCAGCGCAGCAGCGTCACAGAGAACTGAAGCACGCCGCCTGTGGTGGTAGCCACCACGCTCATGAGCGTGACCTGGGGGTCACCGCTGGCGTAAACAGTCAGCCCGTCGGAGAAGGAAAACGAAGTGACTTGCGACGTGATGTCTTCACTATTGAGATTGGCGGCCACAGGGACGGCCGTGGTGAACGAGCCAGTCTCCGCCATTGCCGTGGTGTAGGCCCCGCAATTGCCCGTACCCGGGGGGCAAGCCGCGAAATTGTGCAGTTCTGAAGCGTTGTAGGCAGGGCCCGTGTAGGTATAAGTGGCAGCCCGGGCGCCCGCCTGAAGAAGGGCCGCAGCCAGGAGTACAAGATATTTTTTCATGGTGCTCTATCGCCAAATACGCGAACTGGGTGGGTGGACGGGTGGATGCAAAAATCGCCTTCAGCACTTTTCAGAAAAGCACAAGCAGCTATGTTTTGAAGAGCAGCTTCTGCCGCGCGCGCAATGCCAGGCCCAGCAAGCCGGCGGCGGTCAGCGCCAGGGCAAACGGGTTGTCAACGGGCACGGACTGCGGCCCGCCCGGCGCCACCACGGGGACATCGCTCGTCCAGCCGTCACTACCTTCGGCAAAGTGGGCAAAGCCGTGGCTGGCGGCGCTGTCGTCACCGAAGGTATTGCAGACGTCGGGGCTTTCTAGAGACGTGCAGGTCCGATTGAAGTAGCTGGCAAAGTTGACCGACATGTAGCTCAACCGGTCGCCCACACCATGGCTGCCGGTTTGCCACCACTGGAAAACGATGTCGGTATCGACAATCTGGCCCGCTGCGTCGGTGGATACCTTGGCCGTTGCCAGCCGGGTGTTGAGCCCGTTCATGGTGTAACTCGTCACACCATCATTGAAGTCGTACCAGGTGATGAGGGGCGCAATGTCCAGGCTGCTCTGGTTGGGTGGCAGCGGCTGGCTGGTGGTGAAGTGGCCCGTTTGCTGCATGGCCGCGTTGAAGTTGGCGCAGGTGACGACAGCGCAAGGCGCTGAGTAGTCTTGCAGGCTGGTGTAGGTGGGGCCGGCAAAGGTGTAGGTGGCGGCCCAGGCTCCGGTCTGGAGAAGGGCCGCAGCCAGGAGTGCGAGGTATTTTTTCATGAAGCGTCTGTCTGAAAATTTCAATAAAAGCAGGCGCGAACGCCCGTATGCAAATCGCATCAAGCTATCACTTGGATAGCAAACCAGACCAACTGCGCAGTGCGATGTGTGTGCAAAGAGCACAAGCAGCCTCGCCCCAGCGGAGTCCGGCGCGGGCGCTACCACCGCTGCTGGACGTGTTTGCACGCTCATGCCGCGGGCCAGCGCGACGTGGCACGGCGCCGCACCTGCCACCAGCCTGCGCCACCCACCAGACAGGCCATCAGCAGCAAGCCCCATTCGCTGAGCGTGGGCACCGAGGTCGCGGCGGCGGGGGCGATGGCCATCATGAATGTCTGCACCGTGCTGGGCATCACACCGTTGTTGGCAGTGATGGTCACACCTTGGTTGACCGCACTGGTGGGCGTGCCGGTGATGACACCTGTGTTGGGGTCGATAACAAGCCCTGGCGGCAGGGTTCCTGCGTCGGTGAAGGCGATGGGAGCCGTGCCCGTGGCCACCACCGTGAAGTGGTAGGGGGCGCCCACGGTGCCACCGGGTGGTGTGGCGCTGGTGATGGTGGGGGCCACCTGTGGCGGAGATGCGGAAGTAACCCACCCACCTGCCCCAATGTAGGCCAAAGTCCTGCTGGTAGAAGCATCTGTGCCGAATAGCGTGCAAGCGCCGGAGCCATTCAGGGCTTGGCAGTACCCGTTGAAATAGCTGCTCAAGTTGACCCTGAACACGTCTATCCGTTCATTGACACCGTGGCTTGCGGTTTGCCAATGAAAAATTGCAATGTTTTCGTTCAGGATGTTGCCGGCCGCATCCGTGGAGACGAAGGCAAAGTTCAACCGAGTGGCGGAGTCCCCGCTGTTGTATTGCATGAGCCCATCCTCGAAGGAAAACGACTGGACCAAGCTAGTGATATTTGTATTGACCAGGTTGGGCGCCAACGGTGCGGCGGTGGCAAAGCTGCCCGTTTGCCGCATGGCCGTGGAGAAGTCGGCGCAGGTGGGCGTGGCGCACGGGGTGGTGAACGGGGTCAGGTTGGTGTAGAGAGGGCCCGTGAAGGTGTAAATGGCAGCACAAGCGCTGGCCTGAAGAAGGACTGCAGCCAGGAGTACAAGGTATTTCTTCATAGGAGGTCTGCCTGAAAATTTCATAAAAATGGGCTCTAGTGCTTATCCAGCAAGCGCTAAAAGCTATCTTTCAATGAGCAAATAGAGTCTGCAAAGACAGACGATTCACCGCCCACGCGGCCCCCTGCGCAGACCTTGTGGCAGGCCGGAGCGCGGAAAACAGCGGTTCTTTTCATGGCATGGTCTGCGATGGCTGGCTTTTCAGGCCCGCTATTCAAAAGAGAGCACGAAAGCCCTCGATAGAAGGGGTTGGGCTGCAACAAATTTTATGGAGCCCCCCCGCGCGGCGCCCCACCCCCAAGGGTTGGGCAACAACACATTCGATGTGCTACGTTGCGACATACGCATTGCATTGATGCGCTGCAGCAAACTTTTCAGTCACGTCCATGCCCCTCACCCGCATTCAGCAGCGGGCCATTGCGCGCCTGCAGCAGATGGCTTGCCTTGATTTCAACGGGCCTCAGCTCATCGAGCCCGTGTTGCACGAGCTGCACTACCTCATCAGCTTTGACTCGGGCGCGTACTTCTATCCGGGCGGCAATGGGGGGATGGATGCATATCTGGAGCCGTCTATGGGGCGGGACACGATCCACACCTACTTTGACCCGCAGGTGATGGCCAGCGAGCGCAAGGTGATGCGCCGCAGTGCCCACCAGTTTGCCGACGCGGTGAGTTTTGACCACGGGGCGCAGGGGCTGGAGCAGCTGTTGGCGGTGCCAATCAGCGAACTGCTGCGCAGCGACTTCTACAACGTGACGCTGCGGCCGGTGGAGGTGTTTGATTTGCTGAGCCTGGTGCTGCGCACGCCGCAGGGCGAGGGCCTGGGCACGATCAAGCTGTACCGCAGCATGGCTGCGTCGCGCTTTGGGGTGCGGGACCTGGCCATGCTAGGGCGGCTGGAGCCGTGGCTGGCGCGGATTCTGCAGCCGGGGGAGCTGGACACGCAGGACAGCGTGGTGCACGACAGTGCCATGCTGGTGACCACGCCCCAGGGACGGTTGCTGTGGACGTCACAAAAATCCAATCAGCTGCTGGCGCAGGCCTTTGGTCCCAGTTGGCACCGCCGCTCTGAGCTGCCCCCCGCGCTGCAGGCTCTGCTGCAGCGCCTGCATTTTGCGGGGCGGCATGGTGACAGCCGCAATGGCCCTGCGGCAGCGTTGCCCCAGCTGGACCTGCACAACGCCAGCGGCTGGTTCAGCCTGCGCGCCACGCAGATGGCCGCCGCAGCGGGCGAAGGCCAGGCGGTGGGCATTCAGATCACCCACCGGGTGCCGCGCGTGGCGCACCTGCTGCCCGCACTGCGTGCGCTGGGCCTGCCGCAGCGCCAGCACGAACTGGCCTACTGGCTGGCGCGGGGCTTGCCGGAAGCGCAGATTGCCGAACGCATGGGGATCAGCGCCAACACCGCTACCTACCACCGCCGCCAGATTTACACGCGGCTGGGCGTGCAAAACCGGCTGGAGCTGCAAGCCCGTCTGCTGGCGCCCCGTTGAGGAGCCTCTGGTGGGGCGAGGGTAAGAGCCCGTTCAAAAGGGGCTTCATGAAGAAACACACGGGCTTCGCTCCTTTCGGCTTTTTTTCAGCCCGACCAGGGCAAGTCCTTCCAGGCCAGGCAAGCGCCACTACGGCACCGGCACAACACGCACCGCTGGTGTGTAGGGCTCCACACGCAGGCTGTCGTGCGCCAGCACGCTGATCTTGGCCCGGGGGGCCATTTCCAGTGCGCCGTCGGCTGCCTTGCGTGTGGCGTATTGCCAGAGGGTGAGCGCGCCTTTGGCGGCCAGAGCCTGGCCAATGGCGGCGGCTTCGGGGCGCGGGGCACCGGCCTCGTCCGGCGGCACGGCAACGATGACATCGTCCTTGACCGTAACGATCTTGAACAGCAGCGGCTTGGTGGTGTCGGCCACGGCAGTGACAGAGGCGAAGACGGTAGCAAGGGAGACTGCTGCCAGGGTTGCGGCTGCGCCGAAGCGGCGCAAGGAGGTGGTTTTCATGCGTTGTTGCTCCTGTATCGATGGGGGCCTGCGCCCCGGCACCAGGTGCTGGCGAAAGCATCATGCCCCGGGGCGTGCAACCAGACAAGGATCGGTCACCCGGGCAAGCAAACCGCCCGCCGCTGCAATGCTACGCCCCTGCGGCCCCCGCCCGCATGGTGGTGCCCACGTGGGCATACAAGGCGCCCCATGCCTCGCGCGTGGCGGGGTTGAAGGCGCCGCCAAGTGCTTCGGCCAGTGTGTCGAGCAGCGCCGCACCCACCGTGTCGTAGTGCGCGGCCTCTACGCCATAGCCCGCGTGCCGTTTGCCAAGTGCGCGCAGTGCGGCGTCCAGCTGCTCGGGTTGGCCGAGCATGCGCACGGCGCTGCCGATCATGTCCAGCAGCTTGCGCGCCTGTTCGTTCATGTCGGACGAGGCGAACAGCCCGCTGATAGCGGCATCGCGCGCGAACAGCTTGGCGTAGAACAGCGCACCCGCCTTCGCGGCGACAGGAGCAACCTGCGCAAAGCTCTGGCGAACCAGATGGATTTGTTCGGGGGACATCAAAGGCTTCCTCAGCAATGCGGCCGTTGGCCAGTGGCAGGTAGAACACTGGAAAGAAGTCTATGAAGTTCCCCCGCGCTGAGCCCCACCCCCAGGGGTTGCATGACGGCAGGCGCTATGGGCGACGCGCTATGTGCGATTGGCGATGTAACGGGCGCGATGGCTTCATGCGCCGGGCCTTGCGCAGCGCGCGCTTGCGCAGGTGCACCGGCTTGCCCGCAGAGTGGTCAGCGGCAAATCCCTGGCCGACCACGGCGGTTGCACTGCCGCGCTACTCTGCGCGCTGCCGGTCTGACGCGTAGACGGCCGCCTGAACGCGCGAACTCAGGCCCAGCTTGCGCAGGATGTGCTGCACGTGGATCTTCACCGTGGTCTCGGCGATGTCGAGCGTGCGCGCGATCTCCTTGTTGCTTGCGCCGCGTGCAATCTCGCGCAGCACGTCTTCCTCGCGCGGTGAGAGGGGTGTGAAGCCGCTGGCGGCGCCTGCAGCGACCGCAGCGGCATCGGCGGGTATGGACGCGACGGGCGCTATCTCGGGCGCACCCTGCGACTGGAACGCCGCCACCAGCTTGCCCATGAGTTCGGGGCTTACCACGGGCTCACCCCGGGCGGCACGGCGAATAGCCTGGGCCAACAGGTCGCCGTCGATGGTCTTGAGCAGGTAGCCCTGCGCGCCGTTGCGCAGCGCGGTGGCCAGGTCCTGCGCGTCCTCGCTCACGGTGAGCATGAGCACGCGCGAGGCGGGCGAGACTTCGCGCAGGCCCTGGATGGCATCCACGCCCATCACCCCGGGCAGGTGGTTGTCGAGCAGGATCACCTGCGGCTGCAGCTGGGGCGCAAGCCGCAGGGCCTGCGCGGCATCCCCCGCCTCGCCCACCACGGACAGGCCCTCATACTGGCTCAGCAGCGCGATCAGCCCGCGACGGAACAGCGTGTGGTCGTCCACCACCAGCAGCGTGACCGGCGGTGTCGTCGGCGCTGACGCGGGGGTTGTGGCAACGGGCAATACGGAGGTCGTCATGGCATGGTGGCTTGTTGGGGGGCTACGGCGTATATCGAACCCGCTGAATGGGTGGATGCGGCGGGCTGGTGAGGCTGGGTGGGTGCGACCGAGGGAAGCTCGATGCACACGCGGGTGCCCTGCCCCGGAGCGGACTCCACCTGGACCACTGCGCCAATGCGCTGGGCCCGCTCGCGCATGATGCCCAGGCCTACATGCAGCGAGTCCGGTGGCACGGAGGCCACCTCAAAGCCAGTGCCGTTGTCCTGCACCTCAAAGCGCCAGCGTGGATGGCGGTGCACCAGCACATCCACCCGCGTGGCGCCCGAATGTTTGCGCACGTTCGACAATGCCTCCTGCACCATGTGCAGCACCTGGATCTGCACGTCCTGCGCCAGCGGCAAGCCGTGGCCCACCATGCCCAGCGTGGTGGCCATGCCGGTCTGGTGCTCAAACTTGGACAAGGTGGCGCGCAGCGCTGACTCGATGTCTTCCTCGCTGGTGCGGGTGCGGAAGTGCACCAGCAGCTCGCGCACATCGGAATAACACTCGCGCACCCCCACATCCAGCTCGCCGATGCTGCGGTCGCGCTTGGCCTCATCGCCGCGCGCCACGGCATCGCGCAGCAGCTGGGTCTGGATCTTGAGGAAGGCCAGCGACTGGGCAATGGAGTCGTGCAGCTCCCGCGCCAGCAGGCTGCGCTCCTCTGCCACCGCCGCCTCGCGCTCCAGCGCGGTGGCACGCAGGCCCTCCATGGCACTGGCCAGGTGGCGCGTCATGGCTTCGAGCAGGTCGCGCAGTTCATCGGTCAGCTCCACCGGCGAGCGGAAGAACAGATCCACCTCGCCCAGCAGGCGCTGCAGCATCTGCACCGGGATGGTGACCATGGTCTGGAACCCCGCCTCGCGGCAATGGGGCAAGGCAACGGTGGTGGACGGTGTGATGGGAATGACCCGCGTGCGCGCCTGGGCCTGCGGCTGGCCACACAGGCAGGTGCCCGTGTGAAGGCAGTGCTCGCCTTCGGCCATGGTGCGCGGCAGGCCGTCGCCCGCCAGCAGCACGTAGCGTTCGTTGGCCTCATTGGACCAGCGCACGGCGGCTGCGTCGGCCCCCGCCACGCGGCGGATTTGCTGCACAAAACCCTGGGCCAGCAGCTCCAGGCTGCCCGCCGTGCTGGCCAGCGCGCTCACCTCATACAACGCGGCCAGGCGCTGGTTCTGCACAGCGATGCTGGCGGTCTTTTCGCGCACCTTGTGCTCCAGCTCGTCGTGCGATGCCTGCAGTGCATGCGCCATGAGGTTGAAGCCCGCCGACAGCTGACCGAACTCGTCATCCGTATCCACCGGCAGCCGCGTGCCCAGCTCGCCCTGGCGCAGCCGGGCCTGGGCCTGCTGCAGACGTGCCACGGGATTGATGACCAGCAGATAGCTCACGGCCATGAAGGTGACGGCAGCCACGATGGCCAGCGCCATCATGAACAGCTGGAACAGGTGCAGCGCGGCGGTCCAGCCCGCGATCTGGATCTCGATGGCGTCCACAAAACCATCGACCTGCTGCACAAAGGCATCGGCCTCTGCCAGGTTCCGGGCGCGGTCCGGGGGCGATGCGCTGACCCACCCGGTGCGGGCCTCGGCCCACCGGGCGCGGATGCCATCGAACCGCGTACGTGTCTCATCGCTCCACGGCACAAACAGCGGGCGCGACGGATCGCCCGTGCGCAGCAACTCCAGGCTGGCGTCGAACTGGCGGGCGCGTTCTTGAACGGCCTCGGGTGGCTCGGTCTGCAGCACCAGCACCATGCGCAACATGTTCATGCGCAGGCGGCCGGCCTCGTTGACCGCCGCTGCGCCACCTTCGAGCTTCCAGGTCACCCACAGGGTCAGGCCGATGGAAGCGAGCGCCACCAACAAGAAGCCCGCGCCCATGGCAAGGAGTTTGGTGGAGAGCGTGGGACGGGAGCGCATGGCGCAGTGTAGGGAAGGGGCATGGCCACAACCTTGACCTGGGTCAAGAGCGGCCCGCGTAGCATGGAGCCATGCAACGACTGCCCCTCCCTCTCCTGCGCACCTGGCTGGTGCTGGGAAGCGCCACCGTGGCGCTGGCTGGCTGCGCCTACGCCCCTGCCCCGGGCACGCCGCCCTCCCCCCTCTGGACCGACCGCTTGCAGAGCCTGCTTCCCGCCGATGTACTGCTGCTGGGCGAGCAGCACGATGCACCCGACCACCAGCGCCTGCAGCGCGAGGCCGTGGCGTGGCTGTCCTCGCGCGGGCAGCTGGCGGCCGTGGTGATGGAGATGGCCGAGCGGGGCCACAGCACCCGGGGCCTGCCGCGCGATGCCAGCGAAGCGCAAGCCCAGGCCGCCCTGCAATGGGACAACGCCGCCTGGCCATGGCAGTCCTATGGCCCGGTAGTGATGGCGGCCGTGGGCGCCGGCGTGCCCGTGCTGGGAGGCAACCTGCCCCGCGCCCGCATGCGGGCCGCCATGGCGGAGACCACCTGGGACCGGCACCTGCCCGCACCCGCGCTGGCGGAGCAACACCAGGCGCTGCGCGACGGCCATTGCGGGCTGCTACCGGAGTCGCAAATTGCGCCCATGGCCCGCATCCAGATCGCCCGCGACGCGAGCATGGCCCGGACGGCCCAGGAAGCGTTGCGATCCGGCCAGACGGTGCTGCTGGTGGCTGGCGGCGGCCATGTGCTGCGCCACCTGGGCGTGCCAACGCATTGGCCGGCAAATCTGGTGTCAAAAGTGGTGATAGCGCAGGTGGATCATGCGCCAGCCGCTATCAAATCAGGTGCACAAGCAGATGCCGTGGTCCAGACCCCGGCGCTGCCTCCGCGTGATGTGTGCGCAGAGTTGCGCGAGCAGTGGCGCCCTGCGCCCCCCGGACAGAAGGTCTGAGCGCACTCAGGGCCTGTTCACCCTATTCAGCCCTGCGCGGCGGCAGCAGTCTCCGCCTGCGCGCGCAGCAGCGCCACAAAATCGTCGGCAGGTACAGGGCGGCTGCACAGGTAGCCCTGGTAGGCGTCGCAGCCCCGCTCGCGCAGGAAGGCCAGCTGGCCCTCGGTCTCCACCCCCTCGGCCAGCACCGACAGGCCCATGCTATGCCCCATGGCGATGATGGCGGCGCTGATGGCCATGTCGTCCTCGCTTTGCGGAATATCGCGGATGAATCCCTGGTCGATCTTGAGCACGTCGATGGGAAACCGCTTGAGCTGCGCCAGCGACGAATAGCCGGTGCCAAAGTCATCCACCGCGATGCGCACCCCCAGTTCGCGCAGGCGCACCAGCACCTGGCGGGCTTCTTCGGTACGTTCGGCCAGGGCGCTTTCGGTGATCTCCAGCTCCAGCAGTGCCGCGGGGAACCCGCTGGCCTGCAGCGCGGCCGCCGTGCAACCGGCCAAGTCGGTCAGGTGGAACTGGCGCGGCGACACATTCAGCGCCAGGGTCAGCGGTGGCAGCCCGGCATCACGCCATTGCTGGCCCTGACGGCAGACCTCGCGCACCACCCATTCCCCCAGCGGGCCGATGACGCCCGAGGTCTCGGCCACGGGAATGAAGCGCGCGGGGGAGATCAGCCCCTCTTGCGGGTCGTTCCAGCGCACCAGGGCTTCGGCGCCCTGGATGCGACCGGTGGCAATGTCGATTTGGGGCTGGTAGTACATCTGCAGATGGCCCTGGGCCAGCGCCAGGCGCAGGCGCGACTCCAGCTCCAGCCGCTCGCGGGCCGCCTGGGTCATGGCCTCGTGGAAGAAGCACCACGCCCCCCGGCCGCGCGCCTTGGCGCCATAGACCGCCGCGTGGGCGCCCTGCAGCAGCAGTTCGGTGGTGCCAGCGTGCTCAGGGAACATGCAGATGCCCACACTGACGCCCGCCACCACCTCGAGCCCGTCGGGCGAACGCCAGGGCTCGGCCACGGCGCGGATCAGGTGGCGCGCCACGGCGGCGGCGCCATCGGCATGGCGCAGGTTGCGCGCCACCACGGCCAGCTCGTCGCCGGCCATGCGCCCCAGCACGTCTCCGGGCCGCAGGGCGGACTGCACCTGCCGCGCAATGTGCTTGAGCACCTCGTCGCCCGTGGCATGGCCGTAGCTGTCGTTCACGTCCTTGAAGCGGTCCAGGTTGAGCAGCAGCACGGCGATGTGCTCGCCACTGCCCTGCGCCTCCTGCACCGCCAGCTCCAGCTGGTGCCCGAACCAGGTGCGGTTGGACAAGCCCGTGAGCGGGTCGTTGTGCGCCAGGTATTCCAGTTGCCGCTGCTGGGCCTTTTCTTCGGAGATGTCGGTGAACATGCACACGTAGTGCGTGATCTCGCCCGCCGGGTCGCGCACGGCCGACAGGGACATGTGCTCCGGGAAGATCTCGCCGTTCTTGCGGCGGTTCCAGATCTCGCCCTGCCAGTACCCGGTTTCGGTCAGCGCCGACCACATCGCCTCATAAAAAGCCTTGTCGTGGCGGCCCGACTTGAAGACGCGCGGGGTCTTGCCCAGCAGCTCCTCCTCGGTATAGCCCAGCAGCCGGGTGAACGCCGCGTTGACCGACAGGATGCGGCTGTGGGCGTCGGTCACCACCACGCCCTCCATGGTGTTGTCCACCACCGTGGCCGCCAGGCGCTGGCGGGCCTCGCTGCGCTGCAGCGCCGCACGCGCGGCCTTGATCTCGTCGAGGTCCTGCACCACACACACCAGGTGCGCGGGCTCATCGCCCACTTCGGGCGCCAGTGTCACGGTGCACAGCACAGGCGCCCGGCGGCCGTTGTCCAGCCGCAGGCAGTGGCGCTCGCCCACATAGTGGTCGATCTCGCCAGCCAGCAGGCGCTCCAGCTGCGACGCCGCCCAGTCAGGGTCCTGGTCGATCATCACATCGCGAAAATTGAGGCCCAGCGTCTGCGCGGGCGTGGCCCCCAGCAGGTCGCACAGGCGGGCGTTGGCCCACAGAAAGCTGCCGTCCAGCGCCACCCGCGCAAACCCGGCCGGCGCATGGCGCACGATCTGCGTCAGCTCCTGCGCCATGGCCATGCGCACCTTTTCGGCACGGCGCATGCGCCGCAGCAGCCACCAGGCCAGGCCGCTGGTCAGCGCCACATAGCCCCAGCCCTTCCAGGTCTGAAAACGGGTCAACAGGGCCGGGTCGGTCACCCAGTGGGCCAGCAACACATCGCCCGCAAACACCCAGGCCACCCCCAGCACCAGGTACAGCAGCATGCCCCGCCAGGGGACCAGTGATGAGGCATAGCCCTCGTTGCCCATTGCGCTTCTTGCGCTCCTTGTTGATTTCACGGTTTCACGGCCTTTGGCCCTTGCTGCGACAATTGCACAGCTATGACCAACGCCTACATCCTTACCCTGTCCTGCCCCGACCGCCTGGGGCTGGTGCACGCCGTCTCCGGCTTTTTGCTGGAGCATGGCGGCAACATCGAAGAAGCCGCGCAGTACAACGACCACGCCACGGGCCTGTTCTTCATGCGGGTGCAGTTTGCCTGCGACCAGCATGACCACCCCACCCTCAAAGCGCGCCTGACCAGCTTTGCCGAGCCCTACAACATGCACTGGAGCCTGCACGCCACCGCAGCCCCCATGAAAACCGTGCTCATGGTCAGCAAGGAAGGCCACTGCCTCAACGACCTGCTGTTCCGCTGGAAGAGTGGCTTGCTGCCCATCGACATCCGCGCCATCATCAGCAACCACCGCGACTTCTACCAGCTGGCGGCCAGCTACAACGTGCCGTTTCATCACATCCCGATGACGGGCAGCACCAAGGCCCAGGCCGAAGCCAAACAGTTTGAGATTATCGAGGGCGAAGGGGCCGAGTTGGTGGTATTGGCCCGTTACATGCAGATACTTTCTCTTGACCTATGTCAAAAGTTGGCCGGTCGGGCCATCAACATCCACCACAGCTTCCTGCCCAGCTTCAAGGGCGCCAAGCCTTACTACCAGGCCCATGACCGGGGCGTGAAGCTGATCGGCGCCACGGCCCACTATGTGACGGCCGACCTGGACGAAGGCCCGATCATCGAGCAGGACGTGGCCCGCGCCGACCACACCGACACCGTGGAAGACCTCACGGCCCGCGGCCGCGACACCGAAAGCCAGGTGCTGGCCCGCGCCGTGAAGTGGCACAGCGAGCACCGCGTGATCCTGAACGGCCACAAGACAGTCATCTTCCGCTAGTCCAGCTTTCCCATGGCCACGGCAGCCCCGTCCTCCTTCCTCAGCAGCGCTGCACGGCGCATCCCGCCCATCCAGTGCCTGCTGACCTTCGAGGCGCTGGCCCGCCTGCGCAGCGTGACGCAGACGGCCGACGAGCTGTGCGTGACACCCAGCGCCGTGAGCCACCGCGTCAAGCAGCTGGAGCAGATCCTGGGGGTGCGGCTGTTTGGCCGGGCCGATTTTTCGCTCACC
The DNA here is from genome assembly GCF_001427445.1 of Acidovorax sp. Root568. Taxonomy (NCBI): domain Bacteria; kingdom Pseudomonadati; phylum Pseudomonadota; class Betaproteobacteria; order Burkholderiales; family Comamonadaceae; genus Acidovorax; species Acidovorax sp. Root568. Next base: position 461,514 of record NZ_LMGP01000014.1, read on the forward strand.
ACCGAGGGCAGCGCCTACCTGGCCCATGTGCGCGAGGGGCTGGGCGCGCTGCAGCGGTTCCCCGGCCAGGCGGCCGCGCCCGGGCGGCGGCGGCTCAAGCTGGCCGTGACGCCCACGTTTGCGCGCACCATCCTCATCCCCCGCCTGCGCCAGTTCACCGAGGCCTATCCCGAGATCGACCTGGCGCTGCAGGTCTCCATCCCGCTGCTGGACGTGGTGGCCGAAGACGCCGACCTGATGGTGCGCTTTGGCCCCGGCCACTATGCCGACGTGGAGCATGTGGAGCTGGCGCGCGACGTGGTCACGCCCCTGGCCTCGCCCGCATTTGTGCGCGAGCACGGGCCCTTTGACCGCCCCGAGGACCTGGAGGGCGTGCCCCTGCTGCGCAGCCCGCTGGAGCCCTGGCGCACCTGGTTTGCTGCCACGGGTCTCGACTGGGCCGAGCCCAGCGAGGGCTCGCAGTTCAACGACATCGGCCTGATGTGTGATGGCGCCGCTGCCGGCATGGGCGTGGCGCTGGTACGCCTGAAGCTGGGCGCGCCCTGGCTGGAGAACGGCACACTGGTGCGCCTGTTTGACACCGACACCGCCAGCCCCCACGCGCACTACCTGTGCTGGCGCACGGGCACCATGGACCGGTGGGAATGCGCAGCGTTTGCCGAATGGCTGCGCAAAACCATGGCGTAGTAGAGGTATCCCCCTGAGTCGCCTTGGGCGCCTTCTCCTTTCTCTCCGCTGCGCCGGGAAGGGGGACGCAGCCCTAGCTGCGGGGCGGCCCTTGCTCGGCTGCCCTCGCCCGAGTCACGCTCGCCTCCATCAGGTTCAGGTAAATTTGCCTCCAGCGCTTGCCCAACAGGCACCAGCAGCTATCAATTGGTGAGCAATCCGGTGTTTTTCACAATCCCCTGAAGAAAAGCTCAAGCCCGGGCACCGAACCATCCCCTACAGTGACAGCCATGAACACTGCCGCCGACCCCACCGTAGCCCTGTCCGAACGCGCCGCGCGCCAGGCCGAGGTTGTCCAGGCCCTGGGCCGCGTGCTGCCCGCCCACGCACTGCTCTGGCACAACGAGGACACCACGCCCTACGAATGCGACGGCCTCACCGCCTACCGCCAGCGCCCGCTGGTGGTGTGCCTGCCGGAAACCTACGACGAGGTGCAGGCCGTGCTGCAGGTGTGCCACCGGCTGCAGGTGCCGGTGGTGGCGCGCGGTGCGGGCACGGGCCTGTCGGGCGGCGCCATGCCGCACGCCCTGGGCGTGACGATGTCGCTGGCCAAGTTCAACCGCATCCTCGACATCAACCCCGAAAGCCGCACGGCCGTGGTGCAGTGTGGCGTGCGCAACCTGGCGATCAGCGAGGCGGCAGCCCCCTACAACCTCTACTACGCGCCCGACCCCAGCAGCCAGATCGCCTGCACCATCGGCGGCAATGTGGCCGAGAACTCGGGCGGCGTGCACTGCCTCAAATACGGCCTCACCGTGCACAACGTGCTCAAGGTAAAGGGCTTCACGGTGGAAGGCGAGCCCGTCGAATTCGGCAGCGAGGCACTCGACGCCCCCGGCTACGACCTGCTGGCCGCCGTGATCGGCAGCGAGGGCATGCTGGCCGTGACCACCGAGGTCACCGTCAAGCTCATCCCCAAGCCCCAGCTGGCGCGCTGCATCATGGCCAGCTTTGACGACGTGCGCAAAGCGGGCGACGCGGTGGCTGCCGTCATCGCGGCGGGCATCATCCCGGCTGGCCTGGAGATGATGGACAAACCCATGACCGCTGCCGTGGAGGACTTTGTGCACGCGGGCTACGACCTGACTGCGGAAGCCATCCTGCTGTGCGAGAGCGACGGCACACCCGAAGAGGTAGAGGAAGAAATTGGGCGCATGAGCGACGTGCTGCGCGCTGCAGGCGCCACCGCCATTTCGGTCAGCAACGACGAAGCCGAGCGCCTGCGCTTCTGGAGCGGTCGCAAGAACGCCTTCCCCGCCAGCGGCCGCATTAGCCCCGACTACATGTGCATGGACTCGACCATCCCGCGCAAGCGCCTGGCGGACATCCTGCTCGCCATCCAGGAGATGGAAAAGAAATACCAGCTGCGCTGCGCCAACGTGTTCCACGCGGGCGACGGCAACCTGCACCCGCTGATCCTGTTCGATGCGAACGATGCCGACCAACTGCACCGCTGCGAGCTGTTTGGCGCCGACATCCTGGAGACCAGCGTCGCCATGGGCGGCACGGTGACGGGTGAGCATGGCGTGGGCGTGGAAAAGCTCAACAGCATGTGCGTGCAGTTCTCTGCGGCGGAGAACGCGCAGATGTTCGGGCTCAAGCACGCGTTTGATCCGGCAGGGTTGCTGAACCCCGGCAAGGTGATCCCCACGCTGAACCGGTGCGCGGAGTACGGGAAGATGCTGGTGCGTGGGGGGCAGATCAAGCACCCCGACCTGCCGCGTTTCTGATCGCCATGAAGGCGCTGCAAGGGCTGGCCTTTCTTCTGCTCATGCAGTCGGGGGGCGAGGCGCTGTCTCACTTTTTGAAGCTCCCGGTCCCAGGGCCGGTGGTCGGCATGGTGCTGCTCTTGCTGGCCTTGCGTTGGCAGCCCGTGCGGGATGCCGTAGCCCCGGCGGCGGGCTTCTTGCTCCAGCACCTGTCGCTGCTGTTTGTGCCGGTGGGCGTGGGGGTGATGACCCATCTGGCGCTGCTGAGCACCTATGGCCTGCAGCTGGTGGCGGTGATTGTGCTGTCCACCTGGGTGGGTATGGCCGTAACGGCGCTGGTGCTGCGTCTTTTGCAGCCCAAGGAGAACCATGGCGAACTTCGTTGAGCTGTGGGTGTACCTGGCATCGGCCCCACTGTTCGGGCTGACCGCAACGCTGGCGGTGTATGTGCTGGCGCAGGCGCTGTCGGTGCGCTCGGGGCACGCGCCCTGGGCCAACCCGGTGATGCTGTCGGTGGCCATTCTGGCCACGGTCATGCTGGCCACCGGCACGGCCTATCCCACGTACTTTGCGGGCGCGCAGTTCATCCACTTCTTGCTGGGCCCTGCGGTGGTGGCGCTGGGCTGGCCCCTGTGGCAGCGCCGCGCGGCCTTGCGCTCGCGTTGGGGCCGGCTGGCGCTGGCCTCGCTGGCGGGTGGCAGCGCGGCGGCCGCCAGTGCTGTGGGCCTGGGCTGGGCACTGGGCCTGCCGGGTGATGTGCTGATGTCGCTGGCCCCCAAATCCGTCACCGCCCCGGTCGCCATGGGCATCGCCGCACAGATCGGCGGCGTGCCCGCCCTGGCCGCCGTGTTCGCGGCGCTGACGGGCATGGTGGGGGCGCTGTCTGCGCGCTGGTTGTTTGGCTTGATGCGCCTGCCCACCGACGCGCAAGGCATGGCACTGCGGGGCTTTGCGCTGGGCACGGCGTCACATGGCATCGGAGCGGCGCATGCGCTGCAGGTGCATGCCGAAGCGGGGGCGTATGCAGGGTTAGCGCTGGGGCTGCAGGTGGTGCTGGCTGCGGTGCTGATGCCGCTGGTGTTCCGGTTGTTGTGAGGGGTGCGGCAGGGGCATCACCTCTTGTCCCACGCTGCGCCGCGCTCAGCGGCCCTCACCCGCCCCACAAAGCCCGCCCCATCTCCCCCACATGCGACACAGCAAACAGCACCAGCCCGATGAGCCCGCCCACCACGGTGCCATTGATGCGGATGTACTGCAGGTCCTTGCCAATGTTCAGCTCGATCAGCTGCGTCATCTCTTCCGTATCCCACCGCCGCACCGTGTCCTCAATGTGCTGCGCAATGAACGCCGACACATCCGGCGCCAGCCCCTCCACCCACCGCTCCAGCCTGTCATTGAACGACTGCCGCAGCGCCGCGTCCCCCGCCAGCGACTCGCCCAGCCATAACCCCAGCTTGCCCACCTGCCGCGCCAGCACCGAGTTGGCATCGGCCAGGTCGCGTTGCAGAGCGCCGCGCAGATCCAACCACAAGGTCTGCACATAACCTGCCACCGTGGCGTCGGTCTGCAACCATGTGCGGATCTCCTCGCCCTTGCGCTCCCATTCCGGGTCGCTGCGCAGGCGCTCGATAAAGCGCTGCACCGCCACATCAAACTGCGCACGCAATGCGTGCTGCGGGTTGGCGGCCACATCGGCCATCAGGCTCTCCAGCGCGCGGGCCAGCAGGGCCGAGCCCTTGTCGCCCAGCCAGTCGCTGGGCAGCAATTTCTCGGTGCGCGGGTGGTCCTTCTTCAGCCAGACCACGATGGACTGCGCGACCCAGGTGCGGGTTTGCTCGTTCTGCAGCAGTTCGATGAGCTTGGCCAGCACGTCGTCCAGCAGCGCCTGGTGACGGCCGTTGTGCGTGAGGGTGTCGAGCACCGCCGCCAGGGCACGCGACATATCCACCTGCCCGATCAAGGCACGCGCGGCTTTTTGGATGAAGCGCTCCACCTGCGCGTCCTGCACCGTCTCCAGCGCGGCCGATGCCAGGCGCGTGGCCTGGTGCCCCAGCAGCGCGGCGTTGCCTGGCGCCGTGAGCCACTGCGCAAGACGCTCGGCCGGGTCGTGCCGGCGGATCAGCGACACGAGCGAAGGCACGTCCAGGAACTTGTCGCGCACAAAGGTGGCCAGGTTGCGGCCGATGCGCGCCTGGTTGCGCGCAATGACCGCCGTGTGCGGAATGGGCAGGCCCAGCGGGCGCCGGAACAGCGCCACCACCGCAAACCAGTCCGCCAGCGCACCCACCATGGCGGCCTCGGCCATGGCCTTCACACCGTTGAGCCACAGTCCGCGTTCGACCACGCTGGTGGCGATGAACACCGCCGTCACCAGCAGCAACAGTCCCAGCGCCTGCCGTTTGGCACGCCGCAGGGCGACGGTTGCGCTGTCAGTCTCTGGCTTCATCCGGGCCAGCCCGCCGACCTCGACCCCAATGCGTCAGGCAGTCGCCGCAATCTGGTCCAGCGCCTTCGACAGGTGGCCCACCGTGCGGTCCACGTTGTGCCACTTCTCCAGGCCAAACAGGCCAATGCGGAAGGTCTTGAAGTCCGGCCCCTCATCGCACTGCAGCGGCACACCCGCAGCCGTCTGCAGGCCCACTTCCATGAACTTCTTGCCGTTCTGGATGCCGGGGTCGGTGGTGTAGCTCACCACCACGCCGGGCGCCTTGAAGCCGTCGGCCGCCACGCTGGGGAATCCGCGCGATTCGAGCAGCGCGCGCACCTTGGCGCCCAATTCGATCTGCTCGTCACGCACCTTGGCAAATCCGTATTCACGCGTCTCGCCCATCACCTCGCGCAGGCGCACCAGCGCATCCGTGGGCATGGTGGTGTGGTACGCGTGCTGGCCCTTTTCGTAGCCCTCGGCAATCTGCATCCACTTCTTGAGGTCGCACGAGAAGCTGCTGCTCGTGGTGCCCTCGATGGCTTCGCGCGCACGCTCGGACAGCATCACCATGGCGCAGCAAGGCGATCCGCTCCAGCCCTTTTGCGGTGCGCTGATGAGCACATCCACGCCCGCGGCCTGCATGTCCACCCACATCGCGCCCGACGCCACGCAGTCCAGCACAAACAGCGCGCCCACCTCATGCGCAGCTGCCGTCAGCGTGCGGATGTAGTCGTCCGAAAGGATGATGCCGCTGGCCGTTTCCACATGGGGCGCAAACACCACCTTGGGCTTTTCAGCGCGGATGGTGGCGGCGACTTCTTCAGCGGGGCATGGCGCCCAGGGCGCCTGCGGGCCACTGCCCTGCTGGCGCGCCTTGCACACCACGGAGCCAACCCCCAGGCCCTTGTCGGCATCAAAGATCTGCGTCCAGCGGTAGCTGAACCAGCCGTTGCGCACGATGAGCACCTTTTCCTTGTTGGCAAACTGGCGCGCCACGGCCTCCATGCCGAAGGTGCCGCTGCCGGGCACCAGCACGGCCGTGTGGGCGTGGTAGACCTCTTTCAGCGTGCCCAGAATGTCCTGCACCACGCCGGTGAAGCGCTTGGACATGTGGTTGAGCGCGCGGTCGGTGTAGACCACCGAAAATTCGAGCAAACCATCGGGGTCGATATCGGGCAAAAGGCAGGGCATAGAGGAGTCTCCGCGTGTGAAACTGAGGGAGGAAAAAGGGACGATCAGGTCAGCTTATCATGGCCCCGCGCCACCCCAAGGCCGCGCGCCATGCAGCAAAAACCCTTCCGATTCCTGCCCACCGCACTGCCCGGCATCGAAGCGATGCAGGCCGACTCCCGCCTCGTCTTCGGCAGGCACATGCACTTGCAGTTCGGCCTCGGCGTGATCGAGCGGGGTGCGCAGAAATCGGCCAGCGGCCGGGGGATTGTGGAATCGGGCCCAGGCGACACCATCACGGTCAACCCCGGCGAAGTCCACGATGGCATGCCGCTGGACGAGCGTGGACGCGCCTGGCGCATGCTCTACCTGGAGCCCGCCCTGGTGGCGCGATTGGCGGCAGAGGTGCATCCGGGCCCGCTCGGCTCCGCCTTCGAATTCCATGCTCCGACGATGCGCGATGCGCGGCTGGCGGCCCAGGTACTGGCACTGTTCGACGCGGCCACCCACCGCCCCAACCACTCGGCCGCAGCGCTGCATGTGGAGGAATGCCTGTTGCGGGTGCTGAGCGGCCTGCTGCGGCCGAAGGGTCACCAACAGTCCGCCGCGTCCATCACCAGGGCTCGCACCATGATGGACGACGATCCCACCGCGCCCTGGAGCCTCGCACAACTGGCCGATGCAGCAAGTTTGAGCCGCTACCAGCTCGTGCGCCAATTTGCCCAGGCCACGGGCCTGACGCCGCACGCCTACCTGCTGCAGCGCCGACTGCAGCTTGCACGCCATCTCATGGGTGCGGGTACGCCCCTGGCCGACGTCGCCGCAGCCAGTGGCTTTGCCGACCAAAGCCACCTGACGCGCCTCTTCACGCGCAGCTTTGGCATCACACCCGGCGCCTACGTCCGCACACGCGGCTGACAGCCCGGCCCCTGCAATTTCGTTCAAGACCGTTGTGCGGGGGTTGGCGGATGCTGCGGGCATCGCCACTTCACGCCGCCGCGCGGCCTCTCGCCATGGGCATCGAATTTCTCATCACCTCTCTCATCGTAGTCGTCTCGCCGGGGCCAGGAACCCTGCTGACCGTGGCGGCCGGGCTCTCGGGCGGCGCGCGAGCCGCCGCCGTGACGGCGCTGGGCTGCACGCTCGGCATCGTGCCGCACCTGCTGGCGGCGGTCACCGGGCTGGCCGCACTTCTCAACGCCAGCGCCACGGCATTCGAAGTCCTGCGCTACGCTGGGGTCGCCTACCTGGTCTACATGGGCTGGGCCACGTGGCGCTCGCCCGCCACACTGGAGGTTCGCACTGACGCACCCGCACGCACAGCCGGTGGGCGTATCGCGGAAGCCATGCTGATCAACCTGCTCAACCCCAAGCTGTCGCTGTTCTTCCTCACCTTTCTGCCGCAGTTCATCGCACCGGGTGAAGCGCAGCCCGCGTGGCGAATGGTCCAGCTCTCGCTGGTCTTCATGGCCATGACCTTTGTGGTGTTCTTGGGCTATGGCGTCTTTGCCGCCCGGTTTCGTGACCAGGTGCTGCAGCGCCCCGGCGCGCTGGTGTGGCTGCGCCGCGGCTTTGCGGCCGCGTTTGTCGGGCTCGGCGCAAAGCTCGCCCTGATGCACCGATAGGCACCACCGTGCCAGGTGCCGTGCTGCTTCACCAGGTATCGATGCAACGTGGACCCAGCGGAGCCACCTGCGCCGACGCCAGCCCCCGCGCCAGCCAGGCCCGCGTGTCCGCCGGGTCGATCACCGCGTCGATCTCCAGCGTGGCGGCCATGTGTATCGCCTCGCCGTTGGCGTAGGACTTGGCCAGCAGCTTGGCAAACAGCGCGTCGCGCTCGGCGCCCTCGGGCAGCGCCTCCAGTTCCTTGCGAAAGCCCAGGCGCACGGCGCCTTCGAGCCCCATGGCACCGAACTCGCCCGTGGGCCAGGCGACAGTGAACACGGGCGCATGGAAGCCCCCGGCCGTCATGCCCATGGCGCCCAGGCCGTAACCCTTGCGCAGCACCACGCTGAAGGTGGGTACGCGCAGGCTGGCTGCGGTGACGAACAGGCGGCTCACGTGGCGCACCTGGGCCGTGGCTTCGACCTCGGGGCCGACCATGAAGCCGGGCGTGTCCACCAGGCTCACGATGGGCAGACCATGCGCGTTGCACAGCTGCATGAAGCGCGCGCCTTTGTCGGCCGCATCGGCGTCGATGGCGCCGCCCAGGTGTTGCGGGTTGTTGGCCAGCAGGCCCACGGGGCGGCCTTCGATGCGCGCCAGCGCGGTGTGGATGCCGGCGCCAAAACCTGTGCGCAGCAGCAGCAGGCTGCCATCGTCCACCAGGCCCGACATCGCGGTGCGGGTGTCGTACACGCGCAGTCGGTTCTCGGGCACCACGGCGCGCAGCAGGCGCTGGTCGGGTGCAGACCACTGCGATGTGCGGCCCTGGAAGAACGACAGGTAGTGGCGCGCGGCCTGCACCGCCCCGGCCTCGTCATCGACCAGCACGTCGATCACGCCGTTGGCATGCTGCACGCGGCTCGGGCCGATCTGCTCGGGCTTGAAGACGCCCAGACCACCCCCTTCAATCATGGCCGGGCCGCCCATGCCGATGTTGCTGGCGCGCGTGGCGATGATCACGTCGCTGCAACCCAGCAGCGCCGCGTTGCCCGCAAAGCAGCGCCCGGCGGCGATGCCGATGACTGGCACCTGGCCCGACAGCGCCGCGTAGCTGGCGAAGGTGTGCACATGCAGCCCCGCCACCACAGGCATGTCGGTGTCGCCCGGGCGCCCGCCGCCGCCCTCGGCGAACAGCACCACCGGCAGCTTCTGCGCCAGCGCGATACCGAGCATGCGATCGGTCTTGGCATGATTGCGTGCGCCCTGGGTGCCTGCGAGCACGGTGGCGTCGTACGACATGACCACGGCGCGGGATTTCTCGTCGCCAAACAGTGCACCATTGATGCCGCCAATGCCCGTGACCATGCCGTCGGCGGGCGTGTTGGCAATCAGGTCTTCCTTGCTGCGACGGCGCGTCTGCGCGGCGATGGCGAGAGCACCATATTCGATGAAGCTGCCTTCGTCGCACAGGTCGGCAATGTTCTCGCGCGCGGAGCGGCCGCCTTGCGCGTGGCGCTTGGCCATGGCCTCGGGGCGCGCGGCGTCGAGCGTGAAGGCGTGGCGGTCGATCACGCGTTGCAGGTCGGCGCGGATGTGGTCCGGGTCATGTACCGTACCGCCCTGCACTTCGACATCGGCCCCCTCATCCACCGCGTCCAGCACCAGCAGCGGCTGCCCCTGCGCGACGTAGCCACCGGCCACGGCCAGCAGCGCGCCCACGCGGCCTGCGTGCGGGGCCAGCAGCACATGCTCCATCTTCATGGCTTCAAGCACGGCCAGCTCGGCGCCGGCGGCGACCACGTCGCCCTCGGCCACGCTCAGCTGCACCAGGCGGGCGGGCATGGGGGCCAGCACTGCGCCGTCAGGGGTGTCAGAGGCGATATGCGGGTCTTTTTGCCCTGTAGCGCTAGTCGAATCTGCCTTGATAGCTATATTTTCAGTAGCAACCAAAAGATCCGGCAGCACCGACTCCAGCCAGCGCGTGTGCACCTGCTGGCTCTCCATTTCGGGCCATGTTGCCAGCGCCTGCAGCAGCGCGAGGTTGGTGGCCACACCGTCGATGCGGCACTCGGCCAGCGCGCGCTGCGAGCGGCGCAGCGCGTCCGCAAAGCGCGGGCCGCGCGTGTGCACGATGAGCTTGGCCAGCAGCGTGTCGTAGTGCGGCGACGGCGTTACGCCTGCTGCGCCGTGCGTGTCCACGCGCACGCCTGGGCCTGCGGGCAGGTCAAAGCGGCTGAGCATGCCGCTGCCGGGGGTGGCGTTGCCCTGTGCGTCCAGCGTCTCGGCGTTGATGCGCCACTGCACGGCAAAGCCCAACACGGCAGGCGGTGCGGCAGGGTCGAGGCCGATGTCCTGCAGCGTGCGGCCTGCGGCCAGCGCAATCTGCGCCTGCACCAGGTCCACGCCGGTGACCTCTTCGGTGATGGTGTGCTCCACCTGCAGGCGTGGGTTGCATTCGATGAAGACAAACGGCAGGTCGCTCGACGCCAAGTCCACCAGAAACTCGAAGGTGCCCAGGCCTTCGTACTGCACCGCCCGCGCCATGGACAGTGCGGCGGTGGTGATCCGCTCGCGCAGCACTGCGGGCAGCGAAGGGCTGGGCGCGATCTCCACCACCTTCTGAAAGCGCCGCTGCAGCGTGCACTCGCGCTCGCCCAGCGCGATCACCTCGCGCCCATCGCCCAGCACCTGCACCTCGATGTGGCGGGCGTTGCCCATCAGGCGCTCCACGTACACGCCGTCCACACCAAAGGCGGCCTGCGCCTCGCTGCGACAGCGCGCGTAGGCAGCGGGCAAGTCATCGGCCGACGCCACCGCGCGCATGCCGCGCCCGCCGCCGCCACCGATGGCCTTGATGACGATGCCGGCATGGGCGTGCTGCGCAAAGAAGGCCTGTGCCTCCAGCAGCGTCACCGCCGCCTGCGTGCCGGGCATGAGCGGCACGCCCTGCTGCTGCGCCAGCGCACGGGCCTGCGCCTTGTCGCCGAACAGCGCGAGCTGCGCAGGCGTGGGGCCGATGAAGCGCAACCCGGCCTCGGCGCAGGCGCGGGCGAAGTCGGCGCGCTCGCTCAAGAAGCCGTAGCCCGGATGCACGGCATCGCAGCCCTGCGCCTTCGCAATCGCGATGAGGCGCGCACCGTCCAGGTACGCCGCCGGGCCGGTGGCGCCCAGTGCCACGGCCGCACTGGCTGCGTGCACATGGGGGCTGGCGGCGTCATCGTCGGCATACACGGCCACGCTGGCGATGCCGAGGTCGTGCAGGGCGCGCACAGTGCGCAGTGCGATTTCGCCCCGATTGGCAACCAGCACTTTGGTGAACAGAACAGAAGATGGCATGGGGCAGTCGCTCTATTTTTTATAGCTGCCAGCGCATATTCATCAGGCGCCAGCAGCCAATTTCTCATTCAATCACGCAATATCCCGAAGCAAGCGGCGCAGCACTTTGCCCGCGCCCGTGGCGGGCAGTGCGTCGATGAAACGCACCTCGCGCGGGGCTTTGTAGGGCGCCATGTTCTCGCGGCACCAGGCCACCAGGCCGGCGGCGTCCACCTCCTGGCCGGACTTCTTGACGATGAAGGCGCGCACCACCTCACCCTTTTCTGCATCGGGCACGCCAATAACCGCGGCCTGTGCCACGGCAGGGTGTTTGATGAGCAGGGTCTCGACCTCTTCGGGGAACACGCTGTAGCCCGAAACCTTGATCATTTCCTTGAAACGGCCGATGAAGGTCACATAGCCGTCCGCATCGATCTTGCCCATGTCGCCGGTGTAGACCCAGCCATCCCGCAGCGTCTTGGCCGTGGCCTCGGGCTTGTTCCAGTAGCCCTTGAAGTTGCCGGGGCCGTGGATGGTGATCTCGCCCACCTCGCCAACGGCCAGCGGTGCGCCGGTGTCGGGGTCGACGATGCGCAGGGTGTTGCCCGGCACGGGCTTGCCCTGGGTGCCCCAGCGGATCGCGTCCACCGGCATGGCGGTGTCCACGGTGTGCGTTTCCGACAGGCCATAGGCCGCCTCGTGCGAGATGCAGTTCGGCGCGAACTGCTGCCACTGCTGGGCCAGCGCTTCGGTGAAGGTGATGCCAAAGCTGGTGACCGGGTTGCGGCGCAGCGCGCTCCAGTCCATGTCGCGTGCGCCGGGCACCTGCATGAGCGCGCCGTTCATGGGTGCGATGCTGTACCACCAGGTCACGCGGTGGCGCTCCAGCGCCTGGGCCACGCCCAGTGGGTCAAACCGGTACAGCAGCACGGCGGTGGCGCCGGTGTAGACCGGCAGGTTCACGCCCATCACCATGCCGGCGATGTGGTACAGCGGCGCCACCGCCAGCAGCGTTTCGTTCGGCGTCATGCCATTGCAGTCCGCCGATGCGGCGGTCTTGAAGGTGGCGTTGCCGTAGCTCAGCATCGCGCCCTTCGGCAACCCGGTGGTGCCCGAGGTGTAGGTCATGAGCGAGACGTCGTCCATCGACAACGCCACGGGCGCAGGCCGCGCACCGGTGCGGGTGGCGGCCAGGAAGTCTTCGCAGCCCGCAGGCACCGGGCCCATGGCGGCGCGCATGGCCAGCAGCTCGGCGGGCACGTCGATGCTGGGCGCGCCCTCGGGCAGCAGCTCGGCATAGCGCACCACAAACACCTGCTGCAGCGCGGTCTTGGCGCGCACCTTGTCCACCACGGGCAGCAGCACATCGGCCGCGACGATCACGCGCGCCTGCAGGTCGGTGAGCTGGTACTCCAGCTCATGCTCCTTGTTCAGCGGCCCGCAAGGACAGACGATGGCGCCGATCTTCTGGATGCCGTAGTGCGCCATCACGTACTGCGGGCAGTTGTTCATGAACAGTGCCACGGGCTCGCCCTTGGCCACACCCAGCGCCTGCAGGCGCGCGGCAAATGCATCACTGGCCGCATCAAGCTGCGCCCACGTGAGGGGCTGGCCGTACCAGAGGTAGGCGATGTGGTCGGGCGTTTCGCGCGCGTGGCGGCGCAGGTGTTCGTGCAGCGGCAGCTGCGGTGCGGCAGAAGGCATGGCGTTGTCTCCGAGGTGTCTGGAAGCGCTGGTTCTTGGCGGCCACTCAGGGTTTTCTCTGAGCGCCCTCACCCGCCAGCGTCTTGCCAATATATACCGCTCGGTAGAACAATGCTACCCATGGGTATAAATCAACCGTCGCGCAAAGGACACCGATGAACCAGCAGCCCCCCGTGCAGGCCAGCGGCCGCCAGAAGGCCGCCACGGCCGGGTCGGACGAAAAGCGCGAACGCATCTTGCGCGCGGCCGAGGCGCTGTTTGATGCGCAGGGCTACGCCAACACCACCATCGAGCAGATCGTGCAGCAGCTGGGCGTGACCAAGCCCTTTGTGTACTACTACTTTCGCAACAAGCAGGAGATCTTCGAGACGCTGTCGTGGGCGCCTGCCGTGGCGTGTTTCACTGCGATGGACTTTGCGGCGGACGATGACCGACCTGCGCATGTGAAGGTGACGGAGGGCATCGAGCGGCTGATCCGCGCCACGCTGGAGCACCACCCGTCGGCCTTCTTCCCCTACCGCGAGCCGCAGGTGTACCGGCCCGAGTACCTGGCGGCGCAGAAGGATCTGGCGAACCACTTCTACGACCGGCTGTGCGCGCTGCTCGAACAGGGCCGCGACGACGGCATGTTCGAGTTCAACGACACCAAGATCACCGCGCTGGCCGCCTGCAGCCTGCCCGGCTTTCTCTACAACTGGTACCGCCCTGACGGCCGCCTGTCGCAAGACGAGGTGGCGCAGGAGCTGGCGCAGCTGGCCTGGCGCGTGCTGGGGCTGCGGCGCACCCGCAAGCGCAACTCAGCCTGACGCGCACCGCAGCGCCCCTACATCCAAGCACAACAACCACCGGAGACAAAACCCATGAAAACCGTGTTCCTCACCCCCCTGGCCGCTGCGGCGGCCCTGCTGATCGGCACAGCCGCCAGCGCGCAGGAGACCTTCAAGGTTGCCTACATCGACCCGCTGTCGGGCCCGTTCGCCAACGTGGGTGAGCTGATGCTCACGCACACGCAGTACGCCATCGAGGACATCAACGCCAAGGGCGGCGTGCTCAAGGGCACCAAGCTGCAGCTGCTGCAGTTCGACAGCAAGCTCTCGGCGCAAGAGAGCCAGAGCGCGCTGCAGGCCGCCATTGACCAGGGAGCCAAGGCCATCGTGACGGGCGGCTCGGGCTCCTCCGTGGTCACGGCGCTGGTGCAGGCGGCAGCGCGCCACAACCAGCGCAACCCGGGCAAGGAGATCCTGGTGCTGAACCACTCCTCCATCGACCCCGAACTCACGGGCAAGGCGTGCAACTTCTGGCACTTCCAGTTCGAGGCCAACACGGCCATGAAGATGAAGGCCATCGCCAACTACATCAAGAAGCAGCCGGACATCAAGAAGGTGTACCTGCTGAACCAGGACTACGCCCATGGCAAGCAGTGGGCACACTATGGCCGCGAGATGGTGGGCCTGGCGCGGCCCGACATCCAGTTTGTGGGCGAGGCGCTGCACCCCATCGGCCGCGTGAAGGACTTTGCACCCTACCTTGCCAAGGTCAAGAGCACCGAGGCTGACTCGGTCATCACCGGCAACTGGGGACAGGACATGACGCTGCTGCTCAAGGCGGCGGGTGACGCGGGCTACAACCTGCGCTACTTCAACCACAGCGCAGGGTCCATCCCCGGCACGGTGCTGGCCGTGTCGCAGGCCAAGCAGGGCCAGTTGACCTGGGTGGCCGAATGGCACCCCGGCCAGGCCGACACCCCCAAGGTGGACGCGCTGGCCAAGACCTACAAGGCCAAGACGGGCAAGGACTTCCTTGCGCCGCGCATCGAGATGACGCCGCGCTTCCTCGCCGCCGCCATCAACAAGGCCCAGTCCACCGACCCGGTGAAGGTGGCCCGCGCGCTGGAAGACCTGACCCTCGACTCGGTGGTGGGCCCGGTGCGCATGCGCGGCGAAGACCACCAGCTGCTGCTGCCCCAGGTGGTCAACACCATCGCGCCCGTGGACGGCAAGGCCGTGAAGGTGGGCTGGGAAGGCACCAACTATGGCTTTCGCACCGATGCGGCCTACACCGGCAATGAAATAGCCCAAGGCACCGAGTGCAAGATGACGCGGCCTTGATGCCACGGCGCCGAAGGGCGCCGAAATCCCCACAGCGGCAACCGCCACAGGCCGCCGCTACCATGGCCGGTCATTGCATTCATTGACCCGACCCACAAGGACCGCGCCCATGCCCGACTTTCGCAGCGACACCGTCACCCAGCCCACGCCCGCCATGCGCGAGGCCATGTTCAAGGCCCCGCTGGGCGACGATGTGTTTGCCGACGACCCCTCGGTGAACGCACTGCAGGACCATGCCGCCGAGCTGCTGGGTTTCGAGGCTGCGCTGTTCGCCCCCTCGGGCACGCAGACCAACCTGATCGCACTGTGGGGCCACTGCCAGCGCGGCGACGAGGCCATCGTGGGCCAGAGCTGGCACACCTATCGCTGGGAGGCAGGCGGCATGGCCGTGCTGGGCTCCATCCAGCCCCAGCCGGTCGAGACCCAGCCTGACGGCACCCTGCGCGTGGCCGACATCGCGGCAGCCATCAAACCGGACGACCCGCACTTTGCGCGCACCCGCCTGGTGGTGCTGGAGAACACGACCGGCGGCCAGGTGCTGCCGCCCGCCTACATCGCCGAGGTGGCCCAACTGGCGCGCAGCCGGGGGTTGGCGATGCACCTGGACGGCGCACGCATGTTCAACGCTGCCACGGCCAATGCCGCGCGCAACGGCACCGATGTGTATGCGGAAGCGCGCGCGCTGTGCAGCCACTTTGATTCCGCATCGCTGTGCCTGAGCAAGGGCCTGGGCGCGCCCGTGGGCTCGCTGGTGCTGGGCTCGCGCGACTTCATCCGGCAGGCGCGCCGCACCCGCAAGATCCTGGGCGGTGGCATGCGGCAGGCAGGTGTCCTGGCGGCTGCCGGCCACTACGCGCTGCAGCACCATGTGCGGCGCCTGGCGGAAGACCACGCCCGCCTGGACCGTCTGGCCCAAGGCCTGGCCGAAGCCAACCGCAGCCACCCTATGCTGCAGGGCAAGCTCACCGTGCTGCCATGGCAGACCAACATCCTGTTCACCGACCTGCATGCGGAGGTTGCGCCCGCCTTCACCGCCTGGCTGGCGCAGCATGGCGTGCGCGTGACCAGCAGCCTGTATGGCGGCGCCACCCGGCTGCGCTGGGTGACGCACCTGGATGTGAGCGAGGCGGACGTGACGGCAGCGCTGGATTGCGTGGCGCGCTTCACGCTGCCGGGCTGAGCCCGCTCAGGCGGCGGGATAGGTCCGTCCACCAAACACGCCGGTGCCCACGCGCACCAGCGTGCTGCCTGCCTGAATGGCGGCCTCCAGATCGGCCGTCATGCCCAGGGACAGGGTGTCAAACTGCCCCAGGCCTGGCTCTCCCACTGCCGATATCTCGTCAAATAGCCTTCTGGCGCTAGTGTGGATTGCCAATTGCGCTTCAAATTCAGGAGCATGGTCCGGAATGCTCATGAGTCCTCGCACCACCAGCCGTGGCAGTTTTGCGACAGCGCGCACCAGGTCCAGGGCTTCGGACGGGGCCACGCCCGACTTGGTGGGCCCACCGTCGATGTTGACCTGGATACATACCTGCAGCGGCGGCAGGTGATCGGGCCGCTGGGCCGACAGGCGCTCGGCGATCTTGAGCCGGTCCACCGTGTGCACCCAGTCAAAGTGCTCGGCCACCAGGCGGGTCTTGTTGCTCTGGATAGGGCCAATGCAGTGCCACTGCAGCGCCACGCCGGGCAAGGCAGCCCGCACGGCGGCAATCTTGTCCACGCCCTCCTGGATGTAGTTCTCGCCAAAGGCGCGCTGGCCTGCGGCCACCGCCTCCAGCACTGCATCGGCGCCAAAGGTCTTGGAAACGGCCAGCAGGCCCACCTGGCCCGGGTCACGCCCGGCAGCCCGGCACGCCTGGGCGATCCGGCCCATAACCTGTTGGAGGTTGTTAGCAATCGTGGTCATAATGTTTGGCAAGCGTACCAAACGATAGAGGGACTCCGTGGACATTACCCAATTGCTCGCGTTCAGCGTGAAGAACAAGGCCTCCGACCTGCACCTCTCCGCCGGTCTGCCGCCCATGATCCGGGTCCACGGCGACGTGCGGCGTATCAACGTCGATGCGCTGGACCACAAGACGGTGCATGCCATGGTGTACGACATCATGAGCGACGCGCAGCGCAAGACGTATGAAGAGTTCCTGGAGGTGGACTTTTCCTTCGAGATCGAAGGCCTGGCCCGCTTCCGCGTCAACGCCTTCAACCAGAACCGGGGCGCGGCCGCCGTGTTCCGGACGATTCCGAGCAAGATCCTGACGCTGGAGCAGCTCAACGCCCCCAAGATCTTCGGCGACCTGGCCTTGAAGCCACGGGGCCTGGTGCTGGTGACCGGCCCCACGGGCTCGGGCAAGTCCACCACGCTGGCCGCCATGGTCAACTACCTCAACGAATCCGAATACGGCCACATCCTCACGGTGGAAGACCCGATCGAATTCGTGCACGAGTCCAAGAAGTGCCTGATCAACCAGCGTGAAGTCGGCCCGATGACGCTGTCCTTCGCGGCGGCCCTGAAGTCCGCACTGCGCGAAGACCCGGACGCCATTCTGGTGGGCGAAATGCGCGACCTGGAAACCATCCGCCTGGCCATGACGGCTGCTGAAACGGGCCACTTGGTGTTCGGTACGCTGCACACCTCGAGCGCCGCCAAGACCATCGACCGGATCATCGACGTGTTCCCCGCCGAAGAAAAGGAAATGGTCCGTGCGATGTTGTCCGAATCGCTGCAGGCCGTGATCTCGCAAACGCTGTGCAAGACCAAGGACGGCTCCGGCCGCGTGGCTGCGCACGAGATCATGCTGGGCACCAGCGCCATCCGCAACCTGATCCGCGAGGCCAAGGTGGCGCAGATGTACTCCACCATCCAGACCAGCAACAGCGTGGGCATGCAGACACTGGACCAGAACCTGACCGACCTCGTGCGCCGCAACATCATCAGTCCGGCCGAAGCACGCAGCAAGGCCAAGATCCCCGAGAACTTCCCCGGCTGAGCCCCCGACAGCATCCCCCATGAACGACTTTGCGGCCCCTGCAGGCGCCGCATACCGGAGCGCGATATGAAAGGCATTTTGAGCCTTCTGAAAATGAAAGCCCGCAGCGGCAAGCCATCGGACGACCACACGGATTCCGTGTTGTTTTCCACCGCGTTTGCGGGCCAGGGTGTGGACGACTCCATGCTGGTGCCCTGGGAGGCGCGCGCCGTGGAAGTGGGCGCCAAGCGCCTGCCCACCAGCCGGGGCGGCAAACTGCTGCAAGGCCTGTGGGCCAAGGACAAGTACATGGCGCACCTGGACAAGGACGCCGTGGAGCGCATGGAGCGCTTTTTTGAATTTGCGGCCGTCCCGTCCAATCGCGACGTGATTCGCCAGGATGAGTACGGCAACTTCATGGTGGTGCTGCTCACCGGCACCATCGCCGTGGACCGCGTGCAGCCTTGGGGCGAACAATTGCGCCTGGCCGAGACACGCCCTGGGGACATCCTGGGCGAGATGTCGCTGCTGGACAGCGGCATCCGCTTTTCGGCCTGCACCACGCTGACCGACTGCGAGATCGCCGTGCTCTCCGCCGAGGCCATGGACGACATGATGACCAAGGATCCGCAACTGGCCGCCAGCCTGATTGCCCTGCTGGCGCGCAAGCTGTCGCTGCGCCTGCGCGTGGTGAGCGCACGCCTGAGCGACAACCAGAAATGATGCACCTATCCACGACACAAGATCGTCCGGCAGACGACCACCCCCGGGAGAACTTCTGATGGAACGCGATCAGGCCAGTAAATTCATCAATGACCTGCTCAAGCTGATGGTGAGCCGCAACGGCAGCGACTTGTTCATCACGGCAGAGTTTCCACCCGCCATCAAGGTCGATGGCAAGGTGACCAAGGTGTCGCCGCAACCCCTCACGTCCAACCACACGCTCACGCTGGCGCGCGCCATCATGAGCGACAAGCAGGTGGCGGACTTCGAGCGCACCAAGGAGTGCAACTTCGCCATCTCGCCCGCTGGCATCGGGCGCTTCCGCGTCAACGCTTTCATCCAGCAGGGCAAGGTCGGCATGGTGCTGCGGACCATTCCGCTCACGCTGCCCACCATCGACGGCCTGGGTGTGCCGCAGGTGCTCAAGGAAGTGACGATGACCAAACGCGGCCTGTGCATCCTGGTGGGTGCCACGGGCTCGGGCAAGTCCACCACGCTGGCCGCCATGGTGGACTGGCGCAACGAGAACTCGTTCGGCCACATCATCACGGTGGAAGACCCCATCGAATTTGTGCACCCGCACAAGAACTGCGTGGTGACGCAGCGTGAAGTGGGCCTGGATACCGACAGCTGGGAAGCCGCGCTGAAGAACACACTGCGGCAGGCGCCCGACGTGATCCTGATGGGCGAAATCCGCGACCGCGAGACCATGGAACATGCGGTGGCGTTTGCCGAAACCGGGCACTTGTGCCTGGCCACGCTGCACGCCAACAGCGCCAACCAGGCGCTGGACCGGATCATCAACTTCTTCCCTGAAGAGCGCCGCGCACAGTTGTTGATGGACCTGTCGCTCAACCTGCGCGCCATGGTGTCGCAGCGCCTGATCCCCAAGCAGGATGGCAAGGGCCGCGCCGCAGCGGTGGAGGTGATGCTCAACACCCCGCTGATCTCCGACCTGATCTTTAAGGGCGAGGTCTCCGAGATCAAGGAGATCATGAAGAAGAGCCGCAACCTGGGCATGCAGACCTTCGACCAAGCGCTGTTCGATGCCTACGAGGCCAATGTCATCAGCTACGAAGACGCACTGCGCAATGCCGACTCGCTCAACGACTTGCGCCTGCAGATCAAGCTCAACAGCCAGCGCGCCAAGTCACCCGACCTGGCACAGGGCACCGAGCATTTCGCGATCGTTTGACCCCAGAGCCAGGTCCACACACCTTCGCGCAGCTTCACCCGCCCTCCTGGGCGGGTTTTCGTTTTCACACATACTTTTGCAACATCTTGCCGCCACACCATGCCAAGCACTAACCCCCGCAATTACGACACCACCCCCTCCCGCAAAGTCGCCTTTCTGGGCCTGGGCGTGATGGGCTATCCCATGGCAGGCCACCTGGCGCTGGCTGGTCATGAAGTCACTGTGTACAACCGGACCGCTACCAAATCCGTAGCGTGGTGCGCAGAGTATGCGAGCACCAAGGCCCCCCAGCATGCAGCCACGCCCCGCGAGGCGGCGGCAGGCGCCGACATCGTGTTCTGCTGTGTGGGCAATGACGATGACCTGCGCTCGGTCACCCTGGGTGCGGACGGTGCCTTCGCAGGCATGAAGCCCGGCGCGATTTTTGTGGACCACACCACGGCCTCGGCCGAGGTGGCCCGCGAGCTGTATGCAGCCGCCCAAGTGCTCGGCCTGCAGTTTGTGGATGCGCCCGTGTCCGGCGGCCAAGCCGGCGCTCAGAACGGCCTGCTGACCGTGATGTGCGGTGGCGATGCCGCAGCCTTCGAGGCTGCTCAGCCCGTGGCCATGGCGTTCTCGCGCGCCTTCACGCTGCTGGGTGCCAGCGGCTCGGGCCAGTTGGCCAAGATGGTCAACCAGATCTGCATCGCCGGGCTGGTGCAGGCCCTGTCGGAAGCCGTGGCGTTTGGCCAGAACGCCGGGCTGGACATGAAGCAGGTGCTGGAAGTGATCGGCAAGGGCGCTGCCCAGAGCTGGCAGATGGACAACCGTGGCAAGACCATGGTGGACGGCAAGTTCGACTTTGGTTTTGCCGTGGACTGGATGCGCAAGGACCTGGGACTGGTGCTGGACGAAGCCAAGCGCAACGGATCACGCGTGCCCGTGACGGCACTGGTGGACCAGTTCTATGCCGATGTGCAGAAGATGGGCGGCAACCGCTGGGATACGTCCAGCCTGATTCAGCGCTTGAAGTAACCCCCAGAGCCGCCTGCGGTGTCTGCCCCGACAAAGGGGAGGCCTGGCGGTCGGACAAAGCAGGCGTCGTCGCAGCCTCACCCCCGGGTGCAACGCCGGCGACGTGTGGCAGCGCAGCGGAGCTCCAGCGCTGCAAGAAAAAAGTCCCAGACCACGCGCTGCGGTCTGGGACTTTGACCCTCCGGTCTGAACCCCGTCCTCAGCCGCCGGCAGGCTTTGTGTCCGTGGTGACCGGCGCAGGCTGCGGCGCGATGCGGCGCAGCTCTTCCTCCGAAACGATCTCAAACACACGCACCACCTTGCGCACATCACTCACGCCCCGGGCGATGTCCGTGGCACGGTTGGCCTCGCGCTGCGAGACACGGCCCATCAGATAGACGGTGTTGCGCTCGGTCACCACCTTGAAGGAATTGGCCGAGATGTCCTGCGCGTCCACCAGGCTCGCACGCACCTTGCCGGTGATGAAGGTGTCCGTGGACCGCTGGCTCAGGGTGGAGCTGGGCATCACGGCCAGATCGTTGACCACGGAGCGCACGTTCTCCACCTGCGACACCATCTGCTCCACCGCCTGGCGGTCCTGGGCTGTGGCGACTTCACCGGTCAGCAGGGCCTGGCGGTTGTAGCTGGTCACATTGACATGGGCCCGGTCGCCCAGGGCTTCGCGGATGCGGTTGGCCGCGCGCAGCTCAATGCCTTCGTCTTCGATCTGGGTGCCGGCCGTGCGGCGGTCCACCGCCATCACGCCGCCGACCACAGCGCCGCCCACGATCAGGGGCGCGCAGGCCGATAGTGCAGCGGCCAGCGTGGCAGCAGCCAGGGCAGTGCCCACCACGCGGCGGGTGCGATTCAGGGTTGTCGGGTTCATAGTGGGATCTCCTGTTCACCAAGTAACTGTGCGTCCACGCCGTCGCTGATGCAGTGCAGTACCAGCGTATGGACTTCGCGCACGCGTGCCGCACGGTCATGGGGCACGCTGATCAAGACGTCGGTCTCCCGCAGCATGGCGGCCAGTTTGCCGCCGGTGCGGCCCGCCAACACCACCACGGTCATGTCGCGCTCGTGCGCGGCCTCGGCGGCAGCCAGCAGGTTGGGGTCGTTGCCGTGCACCGTCAGGGCCAGCAGCACATCGCCCGCCTGGCCCAGGGCGCGCACCTGGCGCGCAAACTGCTGGGTGGCATCGTTGCTTCCCGCAGCCGCCGTGAGCAGGGTGTTGTCGGATGTGAGCGCCAGCGCGGCCAGCTCGGGACGTTCGCGTTCAAAGCCCGCCACGCAAAAGGCGGCAAACTGCTGCGCTTCGGCGGCGGACGGGCCGTTGCCACAGGCCAGCACCTTGCCGCCGCTGGTCACGCAGGCCAGCACCGCCTGTACGGCAGCGGCAATGGGGTGGCTCAGGGTCTGCGCGGCCTGGTACTTCAGGTCGGCGCTGTCGATGAAATGCTGTTGGATGCGTTGCTCAAGCATGAGGGCCCGATGATACCCGCCGCGTGTTACAGCTTTTGTAGCAAAGGGTAGCCACCCGCATTGCGCTGGCGACCGGTACGGCGCCCGCCGCTACTGCGCATCGAACGCCGCCTTGAGCCACTGCACCCCCTCCTCCACCAGCACCACGTCAAAACGGCAGGGCGGTGGCGACGGCAAGCGCATCAGGTAGTGCCGTGCGGCAAAGATGATGCGCTGCTGCTTGGTCGCGCTGATGCTGGCACCTGCGCCGCCAAAGCCGCCATGCGCGCGGCTGCGCACCTCCACAAACACCAGGGTGCCATCCTGGTCACGCATCACCAGATCAATCTCGCCCCCGCCGCGTCCGGGCGTCCGATAATTGCGCACCGCCAGTTGCAGTCCCGCTGCCTGCAGATGGACCAATGCCTGGTCCTCGGCAGCGTTGCCCCGCTCACGCGTGGTGGCTTTTTTGGCAGCCCCCGGGGTGGCAAGGGCCGGTGGTCTTTTTCCAAGGAAATTCATTGAGCGCATCTTTCGCTTCAGCCCAGGGCGCGGCGCACGACGCCGCTGCTGCGCAGCATTATCCGCAGGGCGCGCTGTACGTGGTGGCCACGCCCATCGGCAACCTGGCCGACATCACCTTGCGCGCACTGCATGTGCTGCAACTGGCCGACACGGTGGCCTGCGAAGACACGCGCCATACGCAGTCGATGCTGCGCGCCTACGGCATCGACAAGGGCGCCAGCCAGCTGCTGGCTGTGCACCAACACAACGAGGCCGAAGCCGCGCAGAACGTGGTGCACCGGCTGCAGCAGGGCCAGCGCGTGGCCTATGTGAGCGACGCAGGCACCCCCGGCGTGAGCGACCCCGGCGCACGTCTGGTGGCCGCAGTGCAGGCGGCGGGCATGCGTGCCGTGCCCCTGCCGGGCGCCAGCAGCATCACCACCGCATTGAGCGTGGCCGGTGCCGTGGCCCACAGCACCGAACACGGCGGATTTGTGTTTGCAGGATTCCTGCCCGTCAAGAACGCGGAGCGTGCCAACGTGATTGCGCAGCAGCTGGCCCAGGAGCCCCGGTGCGTGGTGCTGCTCGAAGCGCCCCACCGCATCGGCGAGCTGGCCCAGGCCCTGGTCGTATTGGGCGAGCGCCCCGTCACCCTGGCGCGCGAGCTGACCAAACAGTTTGAAGAAGTCACCACCCAGCCCGCGCAGGCGCTGACGGCGTGGCTGGATGGGTCGCCCCAGCGCTCGCGCGGCGAATTCGTGGTGCTGCTGCACCCGGTACCTGTGGTCAGCGACGCGGGCGACAGCCACCGCGTGCTGCGCCTGTTGCTGGCCGAGCTGCCCCTGAAGACCGCCGTGCGCCTGGCCGCCGAG
The DNA here is from genome assembly GCF_001427445.1 of Acidovorax sp. Root568. Classification (NCBI taxonomy): domain Bacteria; kingdom Pseudomonadati; phylum Pseudomonadota; class Betaproteobacteria; order Burkholderiales; family Comamonadaceae; genus Acidovorax; species Acidovorax sp. Root568. The sequence continues at coordinate 484,993 of NZ_LMGP01000014.1, forward strand.
ATCACGGGCGCGTCGCGCAACGTGCTGTACGACACCGCGCTGGAGTGGAAGCGCGAGGATGGCGTACACGACTGACTCCAGGCGCTCCCGGGCAGTTTTTGCAGTGGTTTCGGGCGGTAGCGCTAGTGCAATATGCCGTATCAGCTATTTAATTGATAGCAAACTGGATGTCGTGACTACCGCGAAACCGCCAGGCCCGCAGCCACCCCGCCGAACAGATCACCCTCCACTTGCGGAGTTGCCTGGAAGGCCGTGCGCAGTGCCTGGCGCAGGGGCCGCAATGCCGACGAGCCCCCGGTCAGGTAGATCGCATCCACCCCCCCATCGCCCAGTCCCGCCATCTGCAGGCAGTCGCGCGCGCAGGCCACCACCTGTTCCAGCGGCTGCGCCAGGGACTGCGCCAATCCGGGTGGCGTGACGGCGGCGCCGAGCCCGGCCTCGACCCAGTCCAGCGGCATGGGCGCCTCGGCATCGGCCAGAGAAGCTGCGATCTTGGCCTGCTCCACCGTGTTGGCCAGGCGGTGGCCCAACCGCTCGTTCAACACCCGCATCAGCCGGGCATGCAGCGCGGCATCGGCATAGTCGGTGCGCAGGTTCTGCGCATCACGCAGTGCGCGCGGCGAATACAGCCACTGGATCAGGTGCCAGGTTGAGAGGTCGAAAAACACGCGGCTGGGCACCTCGCGCCCCGACGGACCGATGTGGCGAAAGCCCAGCAGCGGCATGAGCAGGTCCAGGCTGAGGCGCCGGTCAAAGTCCGTGCCACCGATGTGCACGCCAGTGGTGGCCAGCACATCGCTGCTGCGGTCCGCGCGGGCCATGCGCTCGGGGCCCAGGCGCACCACCGTGAAGTCCGACGTACCGCCGCCAATGTCCACCACCAGCACCAGCGACTCCCGGTCGATGCGCTGCTCGTAGTCCAGCGCGGCCGCAATGGGCTCGAACTGGAAGCTCACGTTCTCGAACCCTGCAGACAGCGCGGCCTGGCGCAGCGCGTCCTCGGCCTGCTGATCGCGCTCGGCATCGCCGTCCACAAAATGCACCGGCCGCCCCATCACCACCCGCCCGGGCATGCCACCCAGTTCGTCGCGGGCCTTCTGCGCCAGCATCCGCAAGAAGAGGCCGATGATGTCCTGGTAGCTGACCAGCTGGTTGTGCACTGCGGTCTTGTCCTGCAACAGCGCACTGCCCAGCAGGCTCTTGAGCGAGCGCATCAGCCGCCCTTCCGTGCCCGCGAGGTACTGCGCCACCGCATCGCGCCCAAAGTGCGTGCGCTGGTCTTCGGCGTTGAAGAACAGCGCCGTGGGCAGCGTGTGTGCATCCCCCTCCAGCGCCACCATCCGCGACAGGCCCGCGCCCTGCCGCACCGCCATCGCGGAGTTGGAAGTGCCGAAGTCGATACCAAGGGTGGTGTCCTGCAGAAGGGGCATGGGGAACGTGGGGAGAAACAACAAGGAAGGCAATGCGCGGTACGGGCAGCAACCAGCACCAAGGCAACGCAGGATTTCGGCATGCGCACCTGCCCAGCTGGGTGTGGCCCTGCTTCGGCGGTACGAAATTGAAAAAGCCCTTGATTCTTGCAAATCAAGGGCTTTTGTTTGGTGGCCTGGGGCGGAATCGAACCACCGACACAAGGATTTTCAATCCTCTGCTCTACCGACTGAGCTACCGGGCCTGAGCCTCAAATTATAGCCAGAAAAATCAGCGCTTCCGGCAAAAGGCACAAATTAATTGATCAGCCGCGCTTGCCGCGCCCCAGATCCACGCCCAGCTGGCGCAGCTTGCGGTACAGGTGGGTGCGCTCCAGGCCCGTCTTTTCGGCCACGCGCGTCATGGAGCCGCCTTCGCGGGCCAGGTGAAACTCGAAGTAGGCTTTCTCGAAACCATCGCGCGCTTCGCGCAGGGGGCGATCCAGGTCAAACCCCTGGTAGGCGTGGGGGCCGGGGTCCACCCCCGCCATCACCGCAGAAACGGCAGGCAGCTGCGAGAACGTCGGATCGGCCGGAGCGGCAGCGGGTGCGGACACGGCAGCCACGGGTGCAGCCTGGTGGGCCGCGTTGCGTGCCAGGCCCTGCTCCACGGCCTTGAGCAGCTTTTGCAGGGTGATGGGTTTTTCGAGGAACGAGAAAGCGCCGATGCGCGTGGCCTCCACCGCCGTGTCGATGGTAGCGTGGCCGCTCATCATGATGACCGGCATGGTGAGCACGCCCGCAGTCGCCCACTCTTTGAGCAACGAGACGCCGTCGGTGTCGGGCATCCAGATGTCCAGCAGCACCAGGTCATAGCTGTTGCCTGCCCGGGCGGCTCGGGCCTGGGTCGCATTTTCTGCGAGGTCTACGCTGTGACCTTCGTCGTTCAGGATTTCCGACAGCAGATCACGAATGCCGAGCTCATCGTCGACCACCAGAATGTTTGCCATGTGTGTTGAAGCGCCTTGGGGAGGTACTGCGGGGCGGTGTTGTTATAACGCCACCGCTGGTTCAGGGGCGAATGATAACGACACTTGGGCGCCGCGCACCACGCCTTCTTCGGTGCGATTGGACAGTTCGATGCGCGCTCCGTGCTCATCTGCGATCTTTTTGACGACGGCCAAACCCAGGCCGGTGCCACGCGGTTTGGTGGTGACATAGGGTTCGAAAGCGCGCTGCAGGATGTGGGACGGAAAGCCACCGCCGCTGTCCGATACCGTGAGCCGCACACGGCGTGACGATTCGCTCCAGCGGGTGCTGATGCGCACCGGCGGCACGGGCTCGGAGGCCCCGGCGCGGGCCTGCTCGGTCGAGTCCTGGGCGTTCTGCAGCAGGTTGTGTACGACCTGGCGCAACTGCTGCGCATCGCCCGCAATCCAGGGGCAGCGCGGGTCCAGCTCGGCTTCTACAGGCACGGTGGCGTTTTCTGCCCCATACAAATGGAGCACCTCGGCGACCAAGGCATTGAGGTCCAGCGCATGCAGTTCGGCGGCGGGCAAGCGCGCGTAATCGCGGAACTCGTTGACCAGTCGCTTCATCGCATCGACCTGGTCCACGATGGTCTTGACGGACTTGGCGAGGATGGCTTGTTCAGGGTCCGGCAGCTTGCCCGACAGCTTCATTTCAAGGCGCTCGGCCGACAGCTGGATGGGGGTCAGCGGGTTCTTGATTTCGTGCGCCAGCCGTCGCGCCACCTCGCCCCAGGCCTGCGCACGCTGGGCCGAAACGATCTCCGAAATGTCGTCAAAAACCAACAGTCGGGTGGCATCGGGCAGCTCTGCGCCCCGCGCAACCAGGCTGGTGGCGTGTTGTCCGGCGCCGCCGGAGGAGGCATGCAGCTCGAACGGCTGCTGCCAATGGTCCAGGCCATGGCGTTCATGGTCCCCCAAAAACGCATCGAAATGGCCCTGGACCGACGCGGCAAACTCCGCGAGGCCTGGCACTTCGGACAGCGGCCGCCCCTCATAAGCGGCCATGGGAGCGCGCAGGATGCGGGTGGCGCCCGGGTTGGACGAACGGATCAGTCCCTGCGCATCCAGCACGATGACACCTGCGGTGAGGTTGTCCAGAATGGTCTGCAGGTTGGCGCGGGAGGCATCGACCTCGCCCATGCTCTGCTCCACCGCCTGGCGCGCGTCTGCCAGTTGCTGGGTCATGAGCGCGAACGAGCGCGTCAACCCACCCAACTCATCTTTGCTTTGCAGCGCGGCCTTGGGACTCAGATTGCCCGCAGCCACCTCGCGTACACCCTCTGCAAGGACCAACAAGGGCCGCGCCAGCTGGTTGCCCAGCAGCACCGCCAGCAGCACCGCGCCGAACACCGCCAGGAACAGACTCAGCGTGAGCGTGCCCACATACATGCGCCGCAGCCCGCCCCGCGCCAGCGCACGCTCCTGGTATTCACGATTGGCCTCCTGCACGGCGATGGCGTTGGCCACCAAGGCCGGCGGCAGGGGCAAGGTGGCCTGCAGATAGCGCGGCTCCATCAACAGGCCCACGCTGGGGCTGCTGACCAGGGCCAGCACCTTGACCCGCGCGTTCTGCGCCGCAGCCGGGTCGGCAATGTCGTCCAGCCCTTCGATCTGCGCCGTGGCGCGCTGCTGGCGCGCCGTGCGCAGCAAGGCAGCGCCGGGCCGCTCGGGGTTGAGACTGAAGCGCGACTGCCCCGCGCTGGCCACCGCCTGACCGGACGCGTTCCAGAGCACCACGTCGGTCGCGCCGAGCTGGTCGCGAATACGCTCCAGCACCAGGCCTGCAGCGGCGTCGGGCACCTGGGCCACCTGGGCGCTGGCATTGCGGGTCTTGGCGGCCATGTCCGTGGCCAGCGAGTCCAGCGACACGCGGGCCAGGTTGACACCCGCAGACAGAGCCCCCTCCACCTTCACGTCGAACCAGCTTTCGATGGAGCGCGTGACGAACTGGTAGGACACCACATAGATCAGCAGCCCCGGCATGAGCCCCACCAGCGCAAAAATGGCTGCGAGCTTGACCAGCAGGCGGCTGCCAAAGCGCCCCTTGCGCAGGCGCAAGCCCAATCGCACCGCCACCCAGCCCAGCACCAGCAGCAGCAGCAGCGCCACAAACACGTTGACGCCGAAAAGCCAGGCGTAGTTGCGCTCGTACAGCACGCGGTTGTTGGTGGCCAGCGTCAGCAAGAACAGCAGTACCAGACCGATGGCCGACATGATGGCGGCGCCCACGCCCACGGCCCAGCGCACTGCGCGGGACTGGCGGGCGGTGGCGTGGGTCGATGCCGAAACGCCGGTGGATGGAGGGGACGTGCTCACTTGGCTGGCTCTGCGCCCAGGCGCTGGCTGCGGGAGACCAGCAGGTTCCAGCCCGACCGGCCGACCGCACCGATCTGGAAAGGACGGGGCAGCTGGGACATGTCGAGGCGGAAGCGGAAGTTCACCGTATGCACGGCATCGGACTCGATCACATCGCGTTCAGCGATCTTCCAGCGTGAAAAACGCTGAATCGACGACAAGGCATCGGCGTAATTGTCAAAATTCTGACCCAGCACCACGCCCAGCCCGCTGTTGGTGAAAGGCGTGGAGGAGATGTTGAGACGCCAACGGCGGGTGAGCGGCTGGTAGCTCAGGCGGAAGTACCGGGTGGTCTCGGCCACCTGCCGGTCGGACCAGTACCAGCGGTCGCGCAGCACCTGGGCGTCGGCCACGAAGAACATGGGAATGCCTTTTTGCAAGGCGTCTTCGGCCAGCTCGGGCAGTTCAAATTGCAGGTTGGCACTCAGGTACAGACCGTCGTCCCCGCGTTCGAGCCGCAGGTCACCCACCTCGGAGGAGGCCGCCTGTGCCGCTACGGCCTGCGGCACCCAGCAGAGCACCGTCCCCCAAAACAGCACAAACCACGCGCACACCAGCCACCAGCGCATGCCCCGGGGCTCATTGCGCCGATTTTTGCAACAGTGCGTAAAAAAAGCCGTCGTGGTCACCGGTCAGATTGTCCGGGACAGCCCCGACCTTGTCCGCGTTGCCGGGAATTAAATGCCCCGGCGACGGCAGCATTTGCGCATCGGTGTTGTGTGCAAGAAACGTTTGCACCTGGGCATCACCCTCTGCCCGGAAGACGGAACAAGTGCAATACAGCAGGCGCCCGCCGGGACGCAACAGCGGCCACAGGGCATTGAGCAGGGCCGCCTGCAGGGTTGCCAGCTGGGCAATGTCGGATTCACGGCGCAGCCAGCGCACGTCTGGATGGCGACGCACAATGCCGGACGCGGTGCACGGTGCGTCGAGCAGGATGGCGTCGAACGGGACGCCGCCGCACTGCGACTGCCACCAGTCTTGCGGGCGGGCAGCATCGGCCACCAAGACCTGGGCCATCAGCCCCAGGCGCTGCAGGGTTTCACCAATGCGGACGCTGCGTGTGGCATCGATCTCCAGCGCCGTGACCTGCAAGGGAGACTGCGGACCCGCCATCTCCAGCAAGTGCGCCGTCTTGCCGCCGGGGGCGGCGCAGGCGTCGAGCACGCGCAAGGGCTGACTCAGATCCAGCCCTTGCAGCAGCAAAGGAGCCGCCTGCTGGGCGGCGGCGTCCTGCACGGACACCCAGCCCTCCGCAAAGTGTGGCAGCGACTGAACGGGCACCGCCTGACGCAGCGCGACGCCATGCTGGCCCACCGCAATCGCTCCTAAACCAATAGCATCCAAGGCATGTAAATACTGCGCTACCGTGCATTTTTGTTCGTTGACCCGCAACACCATGGGTGCGTGGGCATTGTTGGCCTGCAGGATCTGCTCCCAGTGCTGGGGGTGGTCCTTGCGCAGGCGCTGCACCCACCACGCCGGATGGTTCCAGCGCGCCACGGGATCGTTGTCGGTGGCGGCCACCAGGGTGTCGCGCTCGCGCAGAAAACGGCGCAGGCAGCCGTTGATGAACGAGGCCTGCGCGCGGGTGGCCGGGTGGTGCTTGGCCGCCTCCACCGCCTGGTTCACCAGGGTGAAGGGTTCATAGGGCGAGGCCTGCGGGTCCCAGCACAGCGCCAGTGCGCTGCACAGCAGCGCATCGGCGGCGGGTGCGGGGGCACGGGCGGCCAGCTGTCGGCGCAGGGCCTCGGCCCGCCCGGCCTGGCGCAATACCTGGAACAACAGGGCCTGCGCGCCAGGGCGCAGCGCGATCTCTATGGCGGCCAGCGCTGCCGTGCCGGACTGCCCACCGCGGATCGCCTGTAAGGCGCCAGCCACCGCTGTCAGCAACCGCCACAGAGGAACCGTCGGGGCACTCGACGAAGTCGCCCTATTGGGTGAGACCGCAGCAGAACCCGCCTGCGGAGGCTGCTGGCCGGAGCCTGCGCGCACGGGACGCGGCGCATTGCCACCGGTGCGGCGGGGACGGTGGTGGGGAGGTAGAGTCATCGTGATCCTGAAAACGGGTTACAGGGCACGTGCCGCCTTGAACCCGAACACCCAGGCCAGCAGGCTGGCCGGAAACTGGGCAATGGCACTGTTGTACTGCACCACGGCCTCATTGAACACGCGAATCGCTTGCTCGTTCTGCACGGCGTGTTCGTCCCAGCGCACCTGCCACACCGACAGGACCACGGGCGCAGACCCTGGGGTCACCGTAGCGGTATCTGCAGCCGAGGCCAATGCTGTTGGCTGTGCAGGGTCGGCCAGCAACTTCTGCAAGGCGGTGGCCCAGGTTGCTCGCAGCACTTCGCGGGCGGCAGTCAATGCAGCCACCGCGTCACTCTGCAGCGGGCGGGCACGTGCCACGGCTAGCGAGGCACTCAATTGCGTCACGGCACCCTGCAGCGCAGCCAACTCTTGCGCACCTGCATCGGCCAGCAAGCTGCCGCGCTGTACGGTCTGCGCCGCACCGAACTCGCCAAGCAAGGCCACCAGCCGCACCATGTGTGCGTCAAAACTGCCGAACGACTGAACGACGGCTGAGCGCAGGCGCATCAGACGGTTGTAGGCCCCCAGGGCCCAGAACAGAAAGACGGCAAAAGCAATCCAGAAGAGGGGCGACGACCACAGCATGCACAGTTGCCGGAGCGGATGCTGCTGCACCCGTCGCGGCCCGAAAAACAGAAAGTTGAAACAAACGACGGGCGGTGAAAAGACACACGTCCATCAAAAACGCCCCCGGCCTGCCTGGGACAGGACGGGGGCGCTGTGGCGACCGCAGCAGGGCCTGAGGGAGGCCTTGCTGTTTTCTATCAGTCTGCCGCTGCGTCGGTGGCAGTGACGCTGCCACTGTCCACATCCGAGGCGTCCGACTGGGCTGCCATTTCGGCGGCTTCGGCTTCGGCAATGGCGCGGCGCTCGGCGTCGTCCATGGCGTCCTTGGCCTTGCGTGCCTGGTGGTAGGCCAGACCCGTACCGGCAGGGATCAGGCGACCCACGATCACGTTTTCCTTCAGGCCACGCAACTCGTCGCGCTTGCCCATGATGGCAGCCTCGGTAAGCACACGGGTCGTTTCCTGGAAGGAAGCGGCCGAGATGAACGAGTCGGTGGACAGAGATGCCTTCGTGATACCCAGCAACAGGTTGCTGTAGGTCGCAGGGATCTTGCCCTCGGCCTGCAGTGCCTCGTTGGTGTTGAGGATCTCGGAGCGCTCGACCTGCTCGCCGGCAATGTAGTTCGACTCGCCGACGTTCTCGACCACGACGCGGCGCAGCATCTGACGAACGATCACCTCGATGTGCTTGTCGTTGATCTTCACGCCCTGCAAGCGGTACACGTCCTGCACTTCATCGACGATGTAGCGCGAGAGTTCTTCGATACCCAGCAAACGCAGAATGTCTTGTGGGTCGGCCGGGCCGTCCACAATCGATTCGCCCTTGTTCACCACCTGGCCTTCGTGCACCAGGATGTTCTTTTCCTTGGGCACGAGCTCTTCGAACACGCGACCTTCAGGGTCAGTGATCTGCAGGCGAACCTTGCCCTTGGTTTCCTTGCCGAACGACACGGTACCGGTCATTTCGGCCAGGGTGCCCTTGTCCTTCGGTGTACGGGCTTCGAACAGCTCGGCCACGCGGGGCAGACCGCCGGTAATGTCGCGGGTCTTCTGGCCTTCGACCGGAATACGCGCCAGCACTTCGCCGGGGCCCACGTCCTGGCCATCGCGCACCTGGATCAGAGCACCGACCTGGAAGCCGATGGTCACCGAGTGGTCGGTACCTGGGATCTTCACTTCGTTGCCCTGGGCGTCGATCAGCTTCACCTGCGGACGCACCACCTTGGCGGCACCACGGCGCTTCGGATCGATCACCACCAGCGTGGACAGACCGGTCACTTCATCGACCTGCTTGGCCACCGTCAGGCCTTCTTCGACGTTCTCGAACTTGGTCTGGCCGGCGAACTCGGTGATGATGGGTCGCGTCAGCGGATCCCAGTTGGCCAGGATCGTACCGGCCTTGATCTGCTGGTCGGCCTTCACCGTCAGCGTCGCACCGTAAGGCACCTTGTGGCGCTCACGCTCGCGGCCATGCTCGTCCTGGATGATGATTTCACCCGAACGTGCAATCACCACCAGCTCGCCCTTGGTGTTACTCACGTAGCGCATCGTGGCGTTGAAGCCGATCACGCCGTTGGACTTGGCTTCCACGCTCGACGCGATGGCTGCACGCGAAGCGGCACCGCCGATGTGGAACGTACGCATGGTCAGCTGCGTGCCGGGCTCGCCGATGGACTGGGCAGCGATCACACCCACGGCTTCGCCGAGGTTGATCAGGCCACCGCGGCCCAGGTCGCGGCCGTAGCACTTGGCGCACAGGCCGTAGCGGGTTTCGCAGGTCAGGGCCGTGCGCACCTTCACTTCGTCCACGCCAGCGGCTTCGAGCTCTTCGATCAGGTCTTCGTCCAGCATCACACCAGCTTCGACCAGCACCGCACGGTTCTCGGGGTGCAGCACGTCCTCAGCCGCAGTGCGGCCCAGGATACGCTCGCGCAGCGATTCGATCACTTCACCGCCTTCGACGATGGCGCGCATCAGCGAACCATTGGCCGTGCCGCAATCCTCTTCGGTCACAACCAGGTCTTGCGTCACGTCCACCAGACGGCGGGTGAGGTAACCGGAGTTCGCCGTCTTCAGCGCCGTGTCGGCCAGCCCCTTACGGGCACCGTGGGTGGAGATGAAGTACTCCAGCACGTTCAGACCTTCGCGGAAGTTCGCGGTAATGGGCGTCTCGATGATCGAGCCGTCTGGCTTGGCCATCAGACCCCGCATACCAGCCACCTGACGGATCTGGGCAGCAGAGCCGCGGGCACCGGAGTCGGCCATCATGTAAATGGAGTTGAAAGACTCCTGGTCCACTTCCTTGCCGTGGCGGTCGGTGACCTTTTGCTTGGACAGCTGGGCCATCATCACCTTGGACACTTCGTCGCCGGCCTTGCCCCAGATATCCACCACCTTGTTGTAGCGCTCGCCAGACGTCACCAGACCGGACACGTACTGCTGTTCGATCTCTTTGACTTCCTTCTCGGAGCGCTCAATGATGCCGGCCTTCTGCGGAGGCACCAGCATGTCGTCGATGGCAATGGAGATACCGGCGCGCGTAGCCAGGCGGAAACCGTTTTGCAGCAGTTTGTCTGCAAACACCACGGTTTCCTTCAGGCCGCACTTGCGGAAGCTCACGTTGATGAGCTTGGAGATTTCCTTCTTCTTCAGCGCCTTGTTCATGTTGCTGAACGGCAGACCCTTGGGCAGGATCTCGGACAGCAGTGCACGGCCTGCGGTGGTTTCCACCAGCGAGGTCGAGGGCACAAACTCGCCCGTGGCCTTGTCCTTGGTCCACTCGGTCATGCGCACCGTGATCTTGGCAGCCAGTTCGACCTGGCCAGCGTCCAGGGCACGCTGCACTTCGCCAGTGTCAGCGAACACCAGGCCTTCGCCCTTGCCGTTGATACGGTCACGGGTGGCGTAGTACAGACCCAGCACCACGTCCTGAGAAGGCACGATGGAGGGTTCGCCCGAGGCGGGGAACAGCACGTTGTTGGAGGCCAGCATCAGCGTGCGGGCTTCCATTTGTGCTTCCACCGACAGCGGGACGTGCACAGCCATCTGGTCACCGTCGAAGTCGGCGTTGAAGGCCGCGCAGACGAGGGGGTGCAGCTGGATGGCCTTGCCTTCGATCAGGATGGGTTCAAAGGCCTGGATGCCCAAACGGTGCAGCGTAGGTGCACGGTTCAGCATCACGGGGTGCTCCTTGATGACCTCTTCCAGGATGTCCCACACCACGGGGGTGCCGGATTCGACTTCCTTCTTGGCGGCCTTGATCGTCGTCGCGATGCCCATGGCTTCGAGGCGCGAGAAGATGAAAGGCTTGAACAGCTCCAGCGCCATCAGCTTGGGCAGACCGCACTGGTGCAACTTGAGCGTTGGGCCCACGGTGATCACGGAACGACCGGAGTAGTCCACGCGCTTGCCCAGCAAGTTCTGGCGGAAACGGCCGGACTTGCCCTTGATCATGTCGGCGAGCGACTTCAGCGCGCGCTTGTTGGCGCCCGTCATGGCCTTGCCACGGCGGCCGTTGTCCAGCAGCGAGTCGACGGCTTCCTGCAGCATCCGCTTTTCGTTGCGGGCGATGATTTCAGGGGCCTTCAGCTCCAGCAGGCGGCGCAGACGCGAGTTGCGGTTGATGACGCGGCGGTACAGATCGTTCAGGTCGGAGGTCGCGAAGCGGCCGCCGTCCAGCGGCACCAGCGGACGCAGGTCCGGTGGCAGCACGGGCAGCACTTCGAGCACCATCCATTCGGGCTTGATGCCCGACTTCTTGAAGGCTTCGAGCACCTTCAGGCGCTTGGCGTTCTTCTTGACCTTGACTTCGGAGCCGGTCAGGTCACCGCGCAGGCGTTCGATCGACAGGTCGATATCGATGGATTCCAGCAGGTCCTTGATGCCTTCGGCGCCCATCTTGGCGATGAACTCGTCGCCGTATTCCTTGCGCTTGGCGTCGTAGTCGTCCTCGGACATGATGCTGAACTTCTTCAGCGGGGTCATGCCGGGGTCGGTCACCACGTAGGCTTCAAAGTACAGCACGCGTTCGATGTCGCGCAGCGTCATGTCGAGCACCAGGCCCAGACGCGAAGGCAGCGACTTCAGGAACCAGATGTGAGCGCAAGGCGCGGCCAGATCAATGTGGCCCATGCGCTCGCGACGCACCTTGGTCTGCGTGACTTCAACGCCGCACTTCTCGCAGATCACACCGCGGTGCTTGAGGCGCTTGTACTTGCCGCACAGGCATTCGTAGTCCTTGATAGGACCAAAAATCTTGGCACAGAACAGACCGTCACGCTCGGGCTTGAATGTGCGGTAGTTGATGGTTTCGGGCTTCTTCACTTCGCCGAAAGACCACGAACGGATCTTTTCGGGCGAAGCCATGCCGATGCGGATGGCATCGAAATGCTCGTCCGGCGTGAATTGCTTGAACAGGTCGAGTAGCGATTTCATAGTGACTCTTTCCTTTTCTGCTTAGGAGCGTTCCAGCTCGATGTCCAGGCCCAGCGAACGGATTTCCTTGACCAGCACGTTGAACGATTCCGGCATGCCGGCTTCGATGGCGTGTTCGCCCTTGACGATGGACTCGTACACCTTGGTACGGCCCACGACGTCGTCGGACTTCACGGTCAGCATTTCCTGCAGCACGTAGGCGGCGCCGTAAGCTTCCAGCGCCCACACTTCCATTTCCCCGAAACGCTGGCCACCGAACTGCGCCTTACCACCCAGCGGCTGCTGCGTGACGAGCGAGTAAGGACCGGTCGAGCGGGCGTGCATCTTGTCGTCCACCAAGTGGTGCAGCTTCAGGTAGTGCATGTAGCCGATGGTGGTCGGGCGCTCAAAGCGCTCGCCCGTGCGGCCATCAAACAGATAAGCCTGTGTGCGGGTCGGTGTCAGGCCCTTGCGCTCAGCAATATCGTCCGGGTAGGCGATCTTGAGCATGTCCTTGATTTCTTCTTCCGAAGCACCATCGAACACGGGGGTAGCGTAAGGCACACCGCTCGTCAGGTTTTCCGCCATGGCCATCAGGTCGTCGTCGCTCAGTTGCGACAGGTCTTCCTTGCGGCCGCGCGAGTTGTACACCTCTTCGAGGAAGGTGCGCAGCTCGGACGCCTTGGCCTGCTCCTGGAGCATGTTGCCAATGCGCTGACCAATGCCCTTGCCGGCCCAGCCCAGATGGACTTCGAGCACCTGACCAATGTTCATCCGCGAGGGCACGCCCAGCGGGTTCAGAACGATGTCGGCAGGCGTGCCGTCGGCCATGTAGGGCATGTCTTCGACCGGAACGATCTTGGACACCACACCCTTGTTACCGTGGCGGCCAGCCATTTTGTCGCCAGGCTGCAGACGGCGCTTGACGGCAAGGTACACCTTGACCATCTTGAGCACGCCAGCAGGCAGCTCGTCGCCTTGCGTGAGCTTCTTGCGCTTTTCTTCAAAGGCCAGGTCGAAGCTGTGGCGAGTTTGCTCCAGCGCGTTCTTGATGGATTCGAGCTGGGTGGCGACTTCGTCTTCCGCAGGGCGGATGTCGAACCAGTGGAACTTCTCGACGGAAGCCAGATAGGCCTTGTCGATCTTCGTGCCCTTGGCGAGCTTCTGTGGGCCGCCGTTGGCCACGCGGCCGGTCAGCAGCTTCTCGATACGATCAAAGGCGTCGGCCTCCACGATGCGCAGCTGATCGTTCAGGTCCAGACGGAAGCGCTTGAGTTCATCGTCGATGATCTGCTGGGCACGCTTGTCGCGCTGGATGCCTTCACGTGTGAACACCTGCACGTCGATCACGGTGCCGGACGAACCCTGGTCCACGCGCAGCGACGTGTCCTTCACGTCGGAAGCCTTCTCGCCGAAGATGGCGCGCAGCAGCTTCTCTTCAGGCGTGAGGGTGGTTTCGCCCTTGGGCGTGACCTTGCCGACCAGCGTGTCGCCGGGTTGCACTTCGGCGCCCACGTAGATGATGCCGGACTCGTCCAGACGGTTCAGTTGCTGTTCCGACAGGTTCGGAATGTCGCGTGTGATTTCTTCTGCACCCAGCTTCGTGTCGCGAGCCATGACCACCAGCTCTTCGATGTGGATCGAGGTGTAGCGGTCTTCGGACACCACGCGTTCGGAGATCAGGATCGAGTCTTCGAAGTTGTAGCCGTTCCAGGGCATGAACGCGATCAGCATGTTCTGGCCGATGGCGATTTCGCCAAAGTCCGTCGATGCACCGTCGGCCACGACGTCACCCTTGACCAGCTTGTCACCCTTCTTGACGATAGGACGCTGGTGGATGTTGGTGTTCTGGTTGGAACGCTGGTACTTGATGAGGTTGTAGATGTCCACACCCACTTCACCGGCCACGGCTTCGTCGTCATTCACGCGGACCACGATACGGGTGGCATCCACGTAATCCACGATACCACCACGTGTAGCGGTCACCACGGTGCCCGAGTCCACAGCGGCCACGCGTTCAATGCCCGTACCAACCAGGGGCTTTTCAGGACGCAGCACAGGCACGGCCTGGCGCGACATGTTGGCGCCCATCAACGCGCGGTTCGCGTCATCGTGCTCCAGGAATGGCACCAGCGAGGCTGCCACCGACACGATCTGCGCTGGCGACACGTCCATGTACTGCACGCGATCTGCGCCGCACAGAATCGACTCACCCTTTTCACGGGCTGAGACCAGTTCGCCCGTCAGACGACCGTCCTTGTCGAGCTGCGCATTGGCCTGCGCAATCACGTATTTGCCTTCTTCGATCGCCGACAGATAGTCGATGTCGTTGGTCACCTTGCCGTCCACCACACGACGGTACGGGGTCTCAATGAAACCGTACTCGTTCAGGCGGGCGTACAGAGCCAGCGAGTTGATCAGACCAATGTTGGGACCTTCAGGCGTTTCGATAGGGCAGACGCGACCGTAGTGGGTCACGTGCACGTCACGCACTTCGAAGCCTGCACGTTCACGGGTCAGACCGCCTGGGCCGAGGGCAGATACACGGCGCTTATGCGTGATTTCAGCCAGCGGGTTGGTCTGGTCCATGAACTGCGACAGCTGCGAGGCACCGAAGAATTCCTTCAGGGCGGCCGAGATCGGCTTGCTGTTGATCAGGTCGTGGGGCATCAGCGGCTCTTGCTCGGCCTGGCCCAGACGCTCCTTCACGGCCTTTTCGATACGTGCCAGGCCCGTGCGGTACTGGTTTTCGGCCAGTTCGCCCACGCAACGCACGCGGCGGTTGCCCAAGTGATCGATGTCATCGACTTCGCCGTTGCCGTTGCGCAGATCCACCAGGATCTTGACCACGGCCAAGATGTCTTCGTTGGACAGCACCATGGGGCCGGTGGATTCGTCGCGGCCAATCTTGGCGTTGAACTTCATGCGACCCACGCGCGACAGGTCGTACGTGTCGGGGTTGTAGAACAGGCGCTGGAATAGGGCCTGCACGGCGTCTTCTGTCGGCGGCTCGCCGGGGCGCATCATGCGGTAGATGGCCACGCGGGCAGCGAACTCGTCCACCGTTTCATCGATGCGCAGGGTCTGCGAGATGTAGGCGCCTTGGTCCAGTTCGTTCGTGTAGATGACCTGCAGGTCTTGCACGCCGGCAGTACGCAGCTTCTTGAGCAGCGCTTCAGTCAGTTCTTCATTGGCCTTGGCGATGATTTCGCCCGTGTCGGCGTCCACAATGTTGCGAGCGACCACACGGCCAATCAGGAAGTCTTCTGGCACGCTGATGTGCGTGGTGCCAGACTGCTCCAGTTCGCGGGTGTGACGGGCCGTGACGCGCTTGTCCTTGGCCACAACCACCTTGCCCGACTTGTCGGTGATGTCGAAACGTGCCACTTCGCCACGCAGGCGCTCGGAGACAAACTCCATCTGCGCACCGCTGTCCATCAGACGGAAGTTGTCGTTGACGAAGAAGTTCGCCAGGATGGACTCGGGGTTCAGGCCGATGGCCTTGAGCAGAATCGTGACCGGCATCTTGCGGCGACGGTCCACGCGGAAGTACAGGATGTCCTTGGGGTCGAACTCGAAGTCGAGCCAGGAGCCGCGGTACGGGATGATCCGAGCCGAGAACAGCAGCTTGCCCGAGCTGTGGGTCTTGCCCTTGTCATGCTCGAAAAACACGCCTGGCGAACGGTGCAGTTGCGACACGATCACGCGCTCCGTGCCGTTGATGATGAACGAGCCCTTGTCGGTCATCAGGGGCACTTCACCCATGTAGACCTCTTGCTCCTTCACCTCCTTGACCACCTTGGACTGCGACGTCGAGGACTCGCGGTCATAGATGATCAGTTGCACCTTGGCGCGCACGGCCGAGGCGAACGTCAGACCACGGGTCTGGCACTCACGCACATCGAAGGCAGGCTTTGCCAGGTTGTACTCAATGAACTTCATCTCCACAAAACCGTTGTGGGAGACGATGGGGAAGGCAGCGTCGAATGCAGCCTGAAGGCCTTCGATGGTTCTTTTCTGGGGTGCTGTATCTGCCTGCAGGAAAGCGGTGTATGCGTCCTTCTGCATCTGCAGCAGATAAGGAACTTCGAGCACGCTATCGCGGGTGCCGAAACTTTTGCGAATTCGCTTGCGTTCGGTGTAGGAATAGGCCATGAGATCTCCGGGCAAAGACATGAGTCCTGGGTCTTCGACGACTGACCCGCAAGGAGCGTGGTCCTTACGGGCTTGGCGGTTGGCCACTACCAACCATGGCGGACGGTGATGCGTTGCACATCACCCGAACCAAGGCGTCTTCTGCTGTCGGGGTTGTCAGAAGACACTCGAAAGCCTCGTTGCAGACGGGGCTTACGGGTGCTCTCTGAAAGCACCAAAGGCTGGAGGCCCTTTGAGGAGCACTCCAGCCCTTGAGCAAGACCGAATTACTTGAGTTCGGCCTTGGCGCCGGCTTCCACCAGCTTCTTGACGGCTGCTTCGGCGTCGGCCTTGGCAATGCCTTCCTTGACGTTCTTGGGAGCGCCGTCCACCAGGTCCTTGGCTTCCTTGAGGCCCAGGCCGGTGATTTCGCGCACTGCCTTGATGACGGACACCTTGTTGGCGCCGGCTTCGGTCAGCACCACGTTGAATTCCGTCTTTTCTTCAGCAGCAGCGGCGCCAGCGCCACCACCAGCGGCAGCAGGAGCAGCCATAGCTGCAGCGCTCACGCCAAACTTCTCTTCAATGGCCTTCACCAGGTCATTGAGTTCCAGAACCGTCATGCTGTCCAGCGCGGTCAAAAATGCGTCTTTATCGAATGCCATTTTGATTTCCTAACAATTGTGTTGGTTGACTGCCCAGCTATCAAGCTGCTGCAGGTTCGGCGGCCGGTGCGGCTGCGCCTTCGCCTTTTTTCGCCGCCAGTGCGCCCAGCACAACGGCTGTACGCGACATGGGGGACATAAGCAAGCCACAAATCTGAGCCAGCAGAACTTCCTTGGAAGGAATGTTGGCCAGTTGCTTCACGCCGTTGACGTCCAGGGCTTTACCACCGAAAGCGCCACCGCGAATCACCAACTTGTCGTTGGTCTTCGCAAAGTTAGCCACCACTTTCGCGGCAGCCACGGCGTCTTCGGAGAAGCCATAGATCAGGGGACCGGTCATCTGGTCTGCCACCACGTCAAACTGGCTGCCTGCCACAGCACGGCGGGCCAGAGTGTTCTTCAGAACACTCAGGCTCACACCCTTGCTGCGAGCATCAACGCGCAGTTTGGTCATGTCGGCGACCGTGATGCCACGGTATTCCGCGATCACAAGCGTTTGAGCTTTAGCGGCGAGGCTGGTCACTTCACTGATGACCGCTTCTTTCTCACTGCGATTAAGACTCAAGGTCTACTCCTTAAATTGCGCACTCAGGCTTGCACCCTCCTGCGCGCTCTTGTTGCAGCGACCAACTGTTTCGGAACGAATTCCATCTGCAGCGGGATCGCCATCTGCGTTGGCCCCGCAAGGGGATTAAGTGCGGCGAGCCACACACCAACGGTCTTGGATGGCCTGCAGGCAGGTATTGCACCACCCACAGCCCACCACATCAGGCCCTTTGAAAAAGGCCCGAAGATTTCAATCGCAATTATGCTGCGATGGATTGCGTATCCACGCGGACGCCAACGCCCATCGTGGAGGACACAGCGACCTTGCGCAGGTACAGACCCTTGCTCGAAGCTGGCTTGGCCTTGTTCAGTGCATCGATCAGCGCAGCCAGGTTGCCTTGCAGCTTTTCGTTGTCGAACGAACGGCGGCCAATGGTGCTGTGCACGATACCGGCCTTGTCTACGCGGAATTGCACCTGACCAGCCTTGGCGTTCTTCACAGCCGTGGCAACGTCAGGAGTCACGGTGCCAACCTTGGGGTTAGGCATCAGACCACGAGGGCCCAGAATCTGGCCCAGCGTACCCACAACGCGCATAGCGTCGGGGGCAGCAATCACCACGTCGAAAGGCATGTCACCAGCCTTGACCATGGCAGCCAGGTCGTCCATGCCAACGATGTCAGCACCCGCAGCCTTGGCTTCTTCCGCTTTGGCGCCTTGTGCAAACACAGCGACACGGGTCGTCTTGCCAGTGCCATTGGGCAGCACCACGGCGCCACGCACCACTTGGTCCGACTTCTTGGCATCGATGCCCAGTTGCACTGCCACGTCGATGGATTCATCGAACTTGGCCGTTGCAGCTTCTTTCACGAGCGCCACTGCGTCTGCAAAAGCGTACAGCTTGGTGCTGTCAACCTTGCCCTGCAGGGCCTTTTGCTTTTTCGTCAACTTGGCCATTTACAAACCCTCCACCGTCACGCCCATCGAGCGTGCGGAACCAGCCAGCGTACGGACAGCAGCGTCAACGTTAGCGGCGTTCATGTCCTTCATCTTGGTCTTGGCGATCTCTTCGAGCTGTTCGCGCGTGATCTTGCCAACCTTAGTCTTCAGGGCATTGGAAGAACCCTTTTCGAGCTTGATGGCCTTCTTGATCAGAGTCGTCGCAGGCGGCGTCTTGATGATGAAGGTAAAGCTCTTGTCTGCGAACGCCGTGATGACCACGGGCAGTGGCAGACCTGGCTCCACACCTTGGGTCTGCGCATTGAATGCCTTGCAGAACTCCATGATGTTGAGGCCACGTTGACCCAGTGCTGGGCCGATCGGTGGGGATGGATTGGCCTTACCAGCTGGAACTTGCAGCTTGATAAAACCGACGATTTTTTTCGCCATGCTTTACTCCTGACGGGTCATAACGCTTGTGTTGCACCATGCAACCACCAGCTCCCCGGGTTAACGACTCACCGTGACGACGTCCGCACCGAGCCGAAAAGTGCGGCGTCCAAAATCATTGCCCTGGCTGCCGAGGCAGTCAGACTTGTGATCGACAGATTTATGTCTTTTCGACCTGCCCGAACTCCAACTCCACAGGGGTCGAGCGACCGAAAATCATCACAGAGACGCGCACGCGACTCTTTTCGTAATTGACTTCCTCGACAGAGCCGTTGAAGTCAGTGAAAGGACCTTCCTTGACGCGCACCAACTCGCCCACCATGAACTCGATCTTGTGGCGTGGTTTGTCGGTGCCTTCCTGCATCTGGCTGACGATCTTTTGCACTTCGTCTTCCGAGATGGGGGCAGGCCTGTTCTTGGCGCCGCCCACGAAACCCGTGACCTTGTTGGTGTGCTTCACCAAGTGCCAGGTGTCGTCATCCATCACCATCTCAACGAACACATAGCCAGGGAACAAGCGACGCTCCGTCGTCTTGCGCTGGCCGTTCTTCATTTCCACGACTTCTTCGGTCGGCACCAAGATCCGACCAAATTTGTCTTGCATGCCAGAGCGGCCGATGCGCTCCTGAATGTTGCGTTCGACCGCTTTTTCCATGCCCGAATAGGCATGGACGATGTACCAGCGCAGGTCTGGATTGGCCGAGGCAGAAGCGCCTGCAGGAGCTTGTGCTCCCGTGATTTCCGCAGCGGTCGTCATGACTTTCTCCAACCCAAAATCAAGTCGTACAAGACCCACTCTAGAGTCTTGTCCGTGAACCACAGAAAAAGCGCCATGATGACCACGAAGGCGAACACATAGGCCGTCATCTGCAAGGTTTCCTTGCGCGTGGGCCAGACCACCTTCTTCACTTCGCGCCATGCGTCTTTGGCAAACGCGACGAATTGACGCCCCGATTCCGACACCAAAAACACCGCCGTAGCCGCAACCAGCCCGACGATCAATGCCGCCCACTGCACGACGGCGCCTTGCTTGCTCAACAAATAAAAGCCCGCAACGGAGGCAATGACCAACGCCACTACCGCTGCGAGCTTGGCCTTGTCTGCGCCTGTATTGACAGTTTCAACCTGTGAAGTGGCCATCTTTGAGTATTTCCTGCTTCCTATTCACGGCATCACTTAAGACACCGAAGCCCGCCAGGGTCTGGCGGGCTTGTTGGGGGCCACATTCAAGTGGCAGGGGCAGTAGGAATCGAACCTACAACCTTCGGTTTTGGAGACCGACGCTCTGCCAATTGAGCTATACCCCTGTATACCTTGCTTGATTAAGCAATGATCTTGGCCACGACGCCAGCGCCCACGGTACGGCCGCCTTCGCGGATAGCGAAGCGCAGACCTTCTTCCATGGCGATGGGGTTGATC